>CAIUVD010000156.1 GCA_903902515.1 uncultured Planctomycetota bacterium
GCTCCCCCCTCGGACTCCCCCTTCCGCCTCCGCTGCGCTCCGTTGGACCAGGGCGGCTCCGCCCCCTGGACCCAGGGCCGAAAGGGCGGTGCCCTCTCGGCCTCTCCCCCATCGGGCGCGATGCGCCCTGAGACTTTGGGGCTTTGCCCCCCCGGCGATGCGCTGAGCGCCAGGGATGGGAGGAATCTCGTATCAGGCGAGATGGGCCCCCGACCTACCTGTCGCGATGAATCTAGGAAGGCCGTCACGGGGACCGCAACAAACTGGGAGGGAGCAGGATGGTGGGTTCGGGCACGATCCCGACATCCTGCCCTCCTTCGCGGGAAGTTTCCACCCTCAGGGATGGAGCAAATCCCGGGGATCAGATCAAAGTCCAGCCCCGCTCATGGTGACGTGCGAGACCCAAGGCTTCGAGAGTAGCCAAGACTTCCGCCAGCTCCTCGGTCTTGGCCTTGAGGAATCCCTTGGCCAGTGCGGATTCCCTCTGCGGGGTCGTGGTAAGGCGACCACGTACGGCGGCCACGCGGTCGCGTAAACGTTTGGGCCAGGGAGCGCGGGCCTGTTCTGCGGCGGGCTCTGCGGTCTTGGCAGCTGCGGTTTTGGTGCGAGGCCCGGCGGTGGCGTTGGGAGCCTGGAGTTCAGGGCGGAGCCAGCGGATGTTGCCCTGGGCTTCTTCTTCGGCGCGGGTGCGGTTGAGGGCCACCAGGCGGGTCAGCACCTCGTCCTCGGGGAGATCCACGGGCCAGCCGTAGGCGTCGGCCACGGCGGCGTCGAGGTTGTCGTGGAGTTGGCGGAGGATGCCGACAAGGCCCTGTTCATGGATCTTCCGTTCTTTGTCCGTCAGAGCGCGGCCTTCGCGGAGGGCGGCGAGGACATTGTACATGCCGGTGAGGGTCAGGCCGGGATGGGCACTTTGCTGACGCTTGCGGTGTGCGTCGAGTTGCTCCGCCAGGGCCCGGATGCGGTCGCGCTGTGGTTCGGTGGGGTCAGGAAAGGGGAACTTACCGAAACATTCAGAATTGTTGTAGTTGGAATCGTTGCCGACGCCCAGAAAACTCCCTGATGCAACAGCCCAGCATCGATGAATTCGCGAGGACAAGATGCCGAGGAAGCCTGCGTCATCGCTGGCGATGGCGACCACCTTTGAATCCGGGAGGCAGGATACATCAAGGAACTGAAAGATCCGATGCTTGGCCGTCCGGCAGGTCACGATGTACCGGGACAGACCGCTGAGCGCTTTTCGCATACCAGCCCGCGCCTCGGCGAAGATCCACCATTTCTCACGATAGGCGTCGCGCTTGTTCTGATCGCGCTCCGGCTTGACGGTGAGAAGGATGTGCTGGTAAGCCGCCGGATGGCGGTCGCGAACTGTGTTTGCATCCAGTCCGAAGAAGTCCAACGCATAAACGCCCCGAGGCTGATCCGCGAGATCCTTGCCGTTGATGTATGGCCGGATGTGCGGCGATGATCCCGGTGCGATGTCGAGTTCCCGGGCGCGGTCAGCGGTGATCAGGAATCCCTCGCCCACCGGCGTGCATCCCATGAACGACAACCCCTCATTCGTCGCCAGTGCCGTTGTGGAGCCTACATCCGCACCCACCGTCAGATCCCCGTTGATCCGGCCAGTGCGTTCGCGCAGGCGCACCGCCACCTCGCCGTCCTCGCCGGGGAGTTCCTTGTCCACGGTCAGGCAGCGGCCGTCCGCAATGTCGGCGGCGCCCACCGTCATGGCCACCCGCACCGCCGCGCCCTGGGCGCTGTCCACCCAGGGATGGTCCGGGATGGCGAAGAGGAGATGACCGGGATCGCGCGCGTCCCGCGCGCTTGCAGCGGCCGGGACGGCCGCGATCCCAGGGGAGAGGAACTCCGCCACGATCTTGCGGTTGAACGACTGGGTGATGCTGTTGGTCGTGATCAAGCCAAAGCGTCTGGCCCGCCCTTGGCGCACGGATTGGGCTGCTCGGTGCCACCAGTACATCACAAAATCGGAAGCATCCGGCACGTCGCCATAGGCGGCGCGGATGGCCTCGACATACCCATCCCCCAGGGCCTGTCGCATGCGTTTGTTGCCGATGAACGGCGGATTGCCGACGATGTACTCCGCCTCAGGCCACGGGGCTTGGCGTGGGTTCACATAGCGCACCACCTCCACGGTGGCGCTCTCGTCAGGAACTTCCTCACCCGTGACCGGATGCCGCTTCATGGTCACGCCATCCCACCGGCGCTGGCCCGTGGGTTCGATGGCGTCCCAGGCGATGCAGGAATCCTGGCAGCGGATATTGCCATCCGCCGTCAGCACGGGTTCGGCGGGCCACACGCGCCCGTGAACCTGAAAATGCTGTTGCAGGGCACCGATCCACAGCACCAGGTCGGCGATGCGGGCGGCCCGGGGGTTGACCTCCAGCCCCAGAAACTGGCGGGGGTGGACGCTGATGCCCGCCACTTCGATGCGCTGTTGACCCTGCCCCAGGCTGGTGAGCAGGTCGTGGGCCTCGGTATCGAGGCGTTTGAGGGCGGCGAAAGCGGCGTATAGGAAGTTGCCGGAGCCGCAGGCGGGGTCGAGGATGCGGACCTTGGCGAGGTCGCGCAGAAAGTCCTCCAGTTCGCCCACGGCCTCAGCGACCTTGCCCTTGCTGGCCAGGGCCACGGCGGCGGTGCGGGTGTTTTGCCAGTCGTCCCGCAGGGGCGCGAGGGTGGGCTCCAGCAGGCGGTCCACGTAGGCGCGGGGGGTGAAGTGGGCCCCCAGGGCGTGGCGCTCCGTGGGGTCCAGGGCGCGTTCTAGCAGGGTACCGAAGATGGCAGGCTCGACTTCCGACCAGTCCTCTAGGGCACCCCGGATGAGGTCGTCCAGGGCGGCGGCATCGATGGGTAGGGCCGTGGTGCTCTTAAACAGGTGCCCGTTGAAGCGGGGGATGCCACAGCGGAGGGTGCGGCTGAAACCACCGGCATCCATCTCCTTCCACAGATCCTCCAGGATGGGGGCCACTTGGTGGGGGTGGCCTTTGAGGGACAGGAGGAGGTTGGTGAAGGTCTGATGGGGAAGGAGGGCGACATCCTCAGCAAACATCGTGAACAAACAGCGCATCAGGAATGCCGCCACCAAGTCAGGGGCGTGGCCCTGGGCCTCCAAACGTTTGGCGAGGGCGGCCATGACCTCGGCGCTGGCGCGGGTTGCCTTGGCGGCGCGACGGCTGGGGTCCAGGCTGCTGGGGTCCGTGAAGATGGCCCGTAGGCGGGCCTGGATGGCCGGGTCTGCCAGGCTGGCCAAGGGGATGCGGTGGGAACCGGCCTCGGGGTAGGGGTGCCACACCCGGTTGGTGCCCGAGAAGTCGGCAAAGACCTCCAGCACATGGCCAATGTCGCACACCAGCAGGAAGGGAACGGCGGGCTCGTCGGTGGCGAGGGCGTGGACGTAGCCCTCGGCCTGGGCCCGGGCCCGCAGCATGGCATCCGACCACCCCTTGGTCCCCCGAGTGCTGGCCTGCTTGGCCTCCAGCACAAAGCAACCGCGCTTGTAGAAGTCGATGCGCCCAGGTCGGCCCTCGGCGAAGGTCACCGCCCGTTCGAAGACGTAGGCATTGTCCCGGTCATCAGCCACCGCTGGGTTCGGGCGGGGCACCCCCAGGAGGTCGCAGAGTTCGCTGAGGAACAGGGCGTAGTTGGCCCGCTCATGGGCAGAACTGGCGGACCAGCGGGTAATGAAGGGACCTGCATCGTTCATGGGTCCAGATGATGCCGGACCACCTGCGATGGGCTACGGGCAAGGCGTGGGCGGCCAGGGCGTGGCCCCGACCCACGGTGGAGGCTCACGACCCGATGGACTTCACCTCGGCAATTGGGTCCCAACGTGCCCAACGGACCAGGCTTTTCACCTCAGCCACCATGACACGCCGCGCATGACGATCCGTCATGCCGAATCGCCGGGCCAACTTTGCAGGCCCCAGGGCCTGGGTTTTTTCGCCACGGCTTCAGGTCGGAAACATCAACGGCCGGTGTTTTTCCGTTATTCCCCACTATTTCCATCACCGAAACTCCGAAATCCTAGGACGGTCAGAGGTTGAGATATTCGGGCGACAGCCGTCCACCACTCCCGACCCAGCGCGTTTCGCGCTGGGTCGGGTCGTTTTCAGGCGGGCTTTTTGACGCGGGACAACAGTTCCTTGGCCGCGTCCCGGACCTCTTCGGCCGTCTCGGGCCGGACCTCCGGCTTCTTGGCCAAACAGCGGTCGATGACCATGGCAGGGCCAGGGGGAATGCCGGGAAGGCGGCTGGCTAAGGTCGGCGGCGTTTCGCTGGCATTGGCCCGGAGACGCTCCTCATTGGTCCCGGCGCTAAACGGCGCTCGACCGGTCATGACCATGAAACCCGCCACGCCCAGGGCATAGATATCCGATTTGACGGTCGGTCGCTTGCCGGAGATTAATTCCGGGGCCAGGTAGGTGGCCGTACCGAAAACATGTTGCGACGGGCGGCGAAAGAGGCCCGTAATGGCTTGGGACCATTGGATGCGCTTGACGCTCCCGAAATCCAACAGGGCCAAGCTGCCATCTGGGCGCAGAATGCAGTTTTCCAGCTTGATATCGTTGTGAATGAGACCTTTCTCGTGCAGGAATGCGACGGCATCCGCCAATTCCAACAGGCAGCGAAGACCATTGATGGGCTGCTTGCGGGCCACCACGGTGGCGAGGTTCTCGCCAGGCATGTAGTCCATCACGAATCCCGGCCGACCGGCGATCTCGACCCACCGGCGACCCCGGGGAATCGCCGGGTGCCGAAGCTGTTCCAGAACACTGAATTCCGTCTCAAGCTCCTTCAGATGCTGGGGATCGGACATGCGTTCGGGGCGCAGTAATTTGACGGCATACAGCCGCCCGTCCTCCACATGGCTGGCCTGCCAGACCTCGGCCACGCCCCCCAGACCAATCTGGTCGCGGAGGATGAAAGGGCCAACCTGAGCACTAACGAGGGACATCATTCACTGCCTTTCCGGCGATGATGCCCCCTCTTGCCGTTCGGGAAGCGGCAAGTCGTTCCCAGGTGATCAACAAGGCCTCCGTGACGGCCCGGGATTGGACCCGGGCCCGACTCCCGTCAATGCGGACGGACCGGGACTGAACGCCGTGGATGTCCGCCACCGCCACCCACACGGTCCCGACGGGCAAGTCTGGACTTCCGCCACCCGGGCCGGCCAGACCGGTGGTGGCCACCGCCACGTCAGCGCCGGTCCGCCGACGGGCGCCCCGGGCCATAGCTTCGACACAGGCTTGACTGACCACCTCTTGGACGGCGGCTTGAGCCACCCCGAGACGACGACGCTTGGCCTCGGGGGCGTAGGCGACCAGCGCCTCGTGCAGAACCGCCGAGGCCCCTGGTACCGACCCCAAGGCCGCGGCCACCAGACCGACGGTGCAACTTTCTGCCGTGGTGATGGTTAAGGACCGGGCAGCCAAGGTCGGAATGATACTGGCCGCCAAACCCGGCGCCGGCAAAAGCCAGGGGCGCACCTTCCGGCGGAGGATCGCCAGCCGGGCTCGCACAGCGGCCGGCGCACCGACCACCCGGAGCACCAGATGGCCAGACTCGCTAACGGTGATCCCGACCTGGGGATCCTCGCCATCGAACTGCCCATAGAGATGCTCCTGGACCAGCGATTCCCCGACCCCGGCGAGGTACAGCTCCGCCACCCGGGGCACCACCAGGCCAGGAAACCGCCGGGGCAGGATGCGGATCAACCGCTCGGCCATGGCGATCATTTCATGGGGTACCCCCGGCAGGCAGGCGATCCAGGTTTGGGCCCGGCGCACCAGCAGGCCCGGGGCCGTACCGCGATCATTGGCCAGTACCTCGGCCCCGGTGGGCACCAGGGCCTGACGGCGGTTGGAGGGTGACGGTTCCTGGCCAGGACGCAGGAGGGCCCAGCGACGGCGGATGGCCTTCCAAGCCCCAGCATCCTCGACCAGCGACACGCCGACCACCTCCGCCAGGGCGGCCCGGGTGCGATCATCGTCGGTCGGCCCCAGACCACCGGTACAGACGACGAGGTCCGCGTCGTCGGCCGCCGCCGTCAAGGCCGTCGCCAGAGCCCCATGGCCATCGCCCACGGCGGCGATGCCAACGACCAGGAAACCGGCATCAGTCAGGCATCGGGCCAGGTGGGTGGCGTTGGTATCCACCGTGCGGCCATTCACGAGTTCATCACCAATGGACAGCAGACGGGCGCGGGGACGGCTCATGGCTGACCAAGCATGGGAGTCCCCGCTCCCGGTCAGCAAGCGGCGGTCCTTGTCCCGAGGGCCAGCGTTCCACACTGCCCGCCCCATGCGTCACGCCCTTGTCGCCAGTCTGATGGTTGCCGCCTGCTGGGGCCAGGATCCCTCAGCCCGCATCAACCAGCCCACCGATGAGGCGGAAGCCGAAGCCAAGGACTACGCCGACCGGATGGCCGACGCGGCGGAGTACCAGCGCAACCGCGCCACCGCCCCCCCGGAAGCCTTTGATGACGGCGTGGCCCTGGAATACCTGGCCCGGGCCCGCCGCCTGCTGATCACCGGCCACGAGATCCGGGCCCGTTGGAAAGCCGAAAACGGCTTCGATGAAGTTCCCTACAGCCGCTATGCCGGCGACTTGGTGCGCATGGGCCTGGAGGGTGCCGCCGTACAGGGCAACCTCGGCGAGGTCCGCAGCAAACTGTTCATCCTGTGGCTCTACTTCCCCGACTACCCGGGCATGGGCGAAGCCATGGAGCGGGCCCTCGGGGCCTGTGAGGATTTCCAGGATTTCGCCAGTGCCGTCCACCTGGAGGAAGACGATCCGGCCAAGGTCATCGACCTGGAGGGTCGGACGGTCTTCAACAGCCACGAGTCCTCGCGCCTGCTCAATTTCCTGGCCCTCCACGGGGACCGGGCCGGGGTTGCCCCGCGAGCCGCCCTGGCGATGGCCCGGGAACTGCTCTTGAGCGGGAATAAGGAAGACCTGTTCACCGCCCGCCGGGCCTATGAAAAGTTCCTGGAGGACTACCCGGCCACGGACCTGACCTTCACCGCCCTGTGCGAATACGCCCTCAGCCACCTGGTGGCCTACCGGGGCAACCATTACGACGTCGGGACCCTGGTGTTCGCCGCCGCTCTGATCGACCAGGCGGAAATCGAGACCCGGGGAGACGCCGAACGGACCCGGGTAGTCCAGGCCTATCGCCGCCGCATTCGCTCCTGGCACCAGGACCGGGACCTGGCGGTGGCCCGGTGGTATGTTGCGCGCGGTGTGCCGGCCCTGTTCGCCTGGCTGACCATGCCCAGCGGCCTCAATGACTGGGCGGCCGGCGCCCGGACTTTCTACCGCGAGACCCGCGACCGGGATCCGACCAGCAAGCAGGGGCTGGCGGCCGACCGCGAACTCGTGGACCTGCCGGCCCCGCCGGCCCTGGGGCCACCCCAGTGATTCGCCGCCCGGGCGCCTTCCTGTTGGTCGGGCTGGCCCTCCTGGGCTTGGTGGGCTGCTATCGTTCCATGGCCCCGGCTCAGATCGACGAAACCGTGCGGGTGGAGTTCACCAGCAACGATGGTCGGTACGTTCGGGCCCAGGGCTATCTTTCCGAGGAACTGGCCAAGGCCCTGGTCCTGCGGACCGGCTGGCGGGTCAGCCCGACGGGTACCGCAACCCTCACGATCGCCCTCAAGGAAGAAACCATCCGCGGCTCGGATCGCAATCAGGATGACATCCTCATTGGTCAACGGGTACGGCTCCACGGCACGGCCCTGCTGACCACCCGCCATGGCTCCCTGGTCACGCCGTTCAGCGGCGAGACGGTGATCACCTCACCGCTTCAAGAACCCCAGGCCCTGCGGGGTGCCGCCCAGGCATGCGCCACGGAGGTGGCGGAATGGCTCGGCGTCCGGGCTGGGGAACTCCAACACCCTCAACCCGCTCCCTGACCGGGTTCCCAGGCCCGGCTCCGGGGCCAGGTGGTGGGTTGCGCCGGGCCGAGGGCCAACAGGAGCGGCATGTCATCGCGCAGATGCTGGGCCAGGGCGGCCGATATGAGGGCGGGGTCACCACTGACCACCACCCACCACCCCGCCGGCACCACCGCCGGGAGGTCTGCCGCCGCGACCACGATTTTCAAAGGAATCAGGGCATTGGCGACCGAGGCCAACCACGCCGAGTCCAGCAACGTTCCTGACGGCAGGCGCCACAGCACTCGGCAACCTTCACTGGGTAGGGCGGCAGCGACCAGCCATGCGGCGGGCTCGGGAGCCCAGCTCAGTACTTCCATCCACGGGCCCCCTTCAGTCACCAACCAGGCACTCAGGAGCTCCCATTGCCCCGCCAGGTCATCCGATGGGGGCCACGGAGGCAGGCCATGGCGAGGGAGTGGGGTCAGATCCACGGGCACCGGGCCCGCCAGGGGCTCTTCGAATCCATCGAGGCCCACCACCTCGTGCAGGGGCAGCTCCTGACGCTGGGCCCAGGCCACCAGATCCGCGTCGCCCCCAGCCTCGACCAGGACCTGCCCCCCCCGCCGACGGGCGCACCAGGCCGCCGCCACCGCCGCCGGCAGGTCCCGGGCTCGAAAGCGACGGGGGATTGGGGTCATCACGGGGTCGGGGCCGGGAGGACCACCAATCCATCATCTAGGGCCTGGATCATCACCAGACCATCCGCCAGCACGCCGGCCTGGCCATGGACACTCAGGTAGCCACCGCGCTCGGGCAGGGTGACGGGTCTCAACAGATGCAGAACCACATGGGAACCACCGCTGACCTCGGTGCGTTCGCCATTAAAGGCCACCGACATCTGCTCAAAGGCCCCATCCTTGGCAGCCGACCCAAGGGCCAAGGCCACCGAGGTCACGCTAGACACGGACGGATGGGTGCGCTGGCCAATGACCCGTCCGACCACGCTGATCTGCTTGCGGGGCGTGAAAGTCCGGCCCTCGACGTCGACCTCGGGCAGACGACCCCCACCACTGCGGACGGATTTGTCGACATGGGCCGCATCGGCGGGGCGGAGGGTCAGGTCGGGCCGGGTGACCTTCCAACCGACCACCGCCGCGATCACCAGGACCACCGCTGCCGCCAGGACCGGCGGGCGGAGGAACCATGGACGGGCCACGGCGTCGGTCGGCGATTTGCCGCAGGAACGACAAGTGGTGCGCTGGGGCTTGTTGCCCGCACCGCAATGGGGGCATTTCCACAGGTCTTTCGCCGAGCCGGGTTTGACATCCTCGGGCTCGGGTTCCGGGGTCCGCACCGGGACCGGAGCCACGGGTGCCGGCATGACCGGCTTGGGCTTGGGAGCCGGAGCCGCCACCGGGGCCGGGGCTTCGTCTTCAAAAGCGTAGGGCGCCAGCGGCGGAGGTGACGCTGGAGCAGGCGCGGGGGCCGAAGGGGTGGGGGACGGGGAAGCGTCCTCAAAACCGGGAAAGTCCTTGGATGACATGGTGGGCATGCTGGGGTGATGTCACAACCCGCAACCACCCGCTGGGCTTTCCTTGGGGCCCGGGGTTGGTATGCCTCCTCCACGAATCCGCCGGAGGCCGTTGTCGTCATGTCTTTCATCGCCGATCACCAGACCGCCTCCGTCATCACCGGCCTCATTGGCCTGGTCGGCTCCCTGGGCTACATCGCCTGGCGCCTGCAGAACCCGGAAACGTCCGCAAAGACACCCCTGCCCAGTGCCACGCCCCGTCCGGCGTCCTTCGAATTGGGCCAGGCCGAGCACCAGCGGGCCGGTCAGGCGGCAACGGTCAAACTTGCCCAGGTCAAACCAACGCCCAAGGAAGCTCCTACCGAAAAAGTCCAGGAGGCTGCCCGCTCCTTGGATCAAAAGGCCAAGGCCCAACGGATGCAGGAGCTGGGCTTCCATGCGGGTATCGACCGCACGCCCCCGCCCATGCCGGCCATCGTCGTGCCCGCCGCCACCAATGCGGCCGAAGCGACCATCGCCGCCGATCTGTCGGGAGCGGCAGAGCCGGTTGCGAATAACCGAGGCCAGACGGCCGAACTCGACGATATCCTCAGCCGGATCGACAAGGTCTTGGCTGAAAACCCGGTGATGGCGACCAATACCATGACGGGGGCCACGGATACCAATGCCGGTTCCAAGGATGAGACGGCCGAGATCGTCAAGCCGACCCCGAGCGGCCAACAGAAACTGTTCTGACGATGGCCGATCCGGCGTCGCTGTACTTGCATGTCCCGTACTGCGTCGCCAAGTGCCCGTACTGTGATTTCAATTCCATCGCCGGGCGCGATGGGGAATTTTCGGCCTACGTCGACGCCCTGCTGACCGAGGTCCGGCGCCTGCCCCGGGGGCCCTACCGGACCCTCTTTCTTGGCGGCGGCACTCCCACCATCCTGCCGGCCCCCCTCCTGGCCCGCCTGTTGGCGGGAGTCCGGGACCACATCCGCCTCGCTGACGACTATGAATGGACCTGCGAGGCCAATCCCGGCACCGTCGATGCGGATCGTTTCGCCGCCCTGGCCGATCACGGGGTCAACCGCCTGAGCCTGGGCATCCAGTCGACCCACGACCACCACCTGAAGTTTCTCGGCCGCGTCCATGACGCCCGCCAGGCCGAAGCCGCCGTGGCCCGGGCGGTCGCCACTTTCCCGCGGGTAAGCGCCGACCTGATCATGGGCCTCCCGAACCAGACCGACGCCGAACTGGCGGCCGATCTGGCCCTGTACCGCCGCCACGGCCTCCGCCATGCATCGGTCTACCACCTGACCTACGAGCCCGGTACCGAGTTCCATGCCCGCCGCCAAAAAGGCGAACTCACGGACATCGACCCGAAGACCAGCCGCCAACGGTTTGAGCGCCTGTGGGCCGAACTGGATGCCCTCGGCCTGCACCTCTACGAAACCAGCAACTTTGCGGTCCCCGGCCAGGAATCCCGGCACAACCTCGCCTATTGGCGGCGGCAAGACTACCACGCCGCCGGGGCCGGGGCCGTCAGTACCGTGGCCGGGGTGCGCCGCACCCGCCTCAAGCACAGCGGCCAGTACATCGCCGCCATCACCCGGGGCGAAGCGGCCATCGCCAGCGATGAAAACCTGACCTCCCGGGACCTGCTGGCGGAAACCTGGATGCTCGGCCTCCGCCTGGTGGAGGGCGTCCGCATTGCCGATCTGGGGGCCGACGACCCGGCCCGCTGGCGACCCCGGGCCGAGGCCCTGATCACCGCCGGGATGCTGGAGGAAGCCGACGGCCACCTCCGCCTGACCCGGGATGGCCGCCCCGTCCAGGACGAGGCGACCATCTACCTCATGCCGGGGTGATCAGACCACCCGGTTCTGGCGGATACACTCGCTGTACCAGCGCGCGCTTTCCTTGGGGGTGCGCTTCTGGCTGGCGTAGTCATTCCAAATGATGCCAAACCGCTTGGCGTAGCCGAAGGACCACTCGAAGTTGTCCATGAGGCTCCACACGAAGTAGCCTTCGAGGGGAATGCCCTCGGCCAGGGCCCGGTGGAACTGCCGTAGGTAGGCGCGCAGGTAGAAAATGCGGTCGAGATCGTTGATCCGCCCATCGGCGCCGAATTCGTCGGCGGCACCGCAGCCGTTCTCACTGATGAAGAACTGACCTTTGAACCCAGCGACATCCCGCAGGTGGCGCAGGCCCCAATAGGCGGCATCCGGGACGATCGACAGCCACGGCAGGTCCATCTTCGGGTAGCCGCCGGGCAGGGGCACGGTCTCGTAGCCGTCCTCATTGTCGGCGGCCCGGACGTAGGTGCCGAAGTAATTATTGAAACCCCAGGCATCGAGGGGCTGACTGATGATTTCCAGATCACCAGCCTGGACCTTGGGCGCATCGGCCCCCTTGTGCCGGAGGAACAACTCGGGGTGTTGGCCGGTCAGGGCGGGCATGCACACCCCACCGTTGATCCAGCTATCGGTAAAGGCCTTCTGGGCGGCCGCGACATCCGCCGGGCTTTCGGTGACGGGCACCGTGACCTCGGTGTTGTCGACCAGCGACACGATGGCCTTGGAGCAATGGGCGCGAATCGCCTGGACGCCCAGACCGTGGCCCAGCATCGCATGGTGGACGGCCTGCCAGATATCTTGATGGCTCTGGACCACCGTCCCCGGGGCATGCTGGGGCGGCTTGCCGACGCCGTAGCCCAGCATGGTGAAGCAGCCGACTTCATTCATGGTCGTCCAGCGCTTCACGCGGTCGCCCAAGGCCTTGACCACCACCTCGGCATAGGCGGCGAAGTCGTGGGCCATCTGCCGGGACCGCCAGGAGCCGTAGCGGTCTTCCAACACCTGGGGGCTATCCCAGTGGAACAGCGTCACCTGGGGTTCGATTCCATATTTGTCCAGACAGTCCAGCAGCCGCTTATAGAAGTCGAGGCCCCGCTGATTCACCGCGCCCGTGCCCTCGGGCAGGATACGCGTCCACGAGATCGAGAAGCGGTAGTGTTTGATCCCCAGGCTCGCCATGAGGGCGACATCGGATTCGAACAGATGGTAGTGATCATTGGCGATATCGCCGTTTTCCCCCGTACGAACCCGGCCCGGCGTCTTGGCGAAGGTATCCCAGACACTGGGAGTACGGCCATCCAGATTATGGGCCCCCTCGATCTGGTAAGCGGCGGTGGCGGCACCCCAGCGGAAGCCCGGGGGGAACGAATAGGACGGGGTGGACATGGAGCACCAGGGGGTTGGGGTCTCATATTTGTATATACAATATTTTCAAACCCACAAGAGCCCCTCTGGGCCTGGAATCCGCGCTCATTCCGCAACGGACCTCACCCGAAACCTCCTGGCGTCGTGGCTGATGCGACTTTCTCCCGGCTCACCCCGCGCTCCCGGTCCGTCACGGGGCGAGCGTCGGCCCCGTCAGTCCGCCGTCACCCACGCGAACCCCCTCTAGTCGCTCCAACACCCCGAGGACCAGGGGCCACGGCGGTACCGTGACCAGGGCCGTGTGAAAAGGATCGAGGACCGTGGGACTGTCGGCGATCCACGCGGCATATCGCTGCGCCAGGGCCTCGACGGAACAGCCCCCCGCCGCCAGCCGACAACACCACGCGGCGGCCAGGATCGCTCCCGTGACCCGCGGCCCATCGAGGGACCAGCCGGAGCGGCGAAGATCCAGGCGGTGCCAACGATCCGCGATCCGGAGGCGCGGCCGTTCCGGCTCGGTGGCGTCGATGCGCAGGAAATGTCGCGGACCAAACACCACATCCGGATCATCTCCCAGGTGCCGAAAGACCCCTGGAAAAGGCGAAATCGGGGCCCGAGGACCGGCGATTTGACGGGCGGCGCGGGTGGCGTCCTGGGGCTGGAAATGATCGATGATCAGCACCCGGTCAGCCGCCACGAGGCTGGCCGTGGAACTGCCCGCCACCAACACGGCACTGACCCCAGTGGCAGCAAAGGACTGCAGATGCTCCAGCAAGGTCCGGGTGCCCGCCAGGCGCTTTCCCAGCAAGCGACGCATGCCAGGGTCGATGACCAACAAGTTACTGGCCGCCGTGTCTTCATCGATCAGCAGCAAGCGACACCCCCCTGCGAGCCCCTGAAGAACCGTGGCCGCCATACTGGTCGCGCCACTGGCCCGAGCGGTGGTGAAACGGCGGGGATCAGCCCCGGGCAAAGTCGTAAAGAACGCCGAAAGGTCGGTGTCGTGAATCCGCCGACCATCTTCGGCCTGGACCGGAACCAGGCTCGCATCGGCCACCACCCGCTCCCGTCCATCGCCGGGGGGATAATCCTCGGCACCACTGGCGATGGCCCCCAAAAACGTGGATTTTCCGTGGTACGGGGCCCCCGCCAGGGCAGTCACACCCTGACGGATGCCCAAACCCCGGTGCTGGCCCAGGGGCCCCAGGTCCACGGTCACGGCCACCTCTGCAGGCACCGCCAAGGGGGTGGCCCCCGCCGCCGGACCGCCATCAGCGCCCCGGGGCAGGATGCTGCCCTCGGCCAGGAAGGCGCAGAGGCCCACCCCCGGCAAGGCTGCCCGCAGGGCCCGCTGCACGGCCACGGCCCGGCGATGGGCCACCAGTTGCGGGCGACGGCGACGCCGCGCCAAGTCTGCGGCAAAAACCGCCACCTGGGACAGGAACCGGCCGAGGCGCTTGGCATCAATGCCCATTCCCGCGTAGGGCAGACGGAGGTGCAGGCGGAGCACCAGTCGCCCGGGTACGGGACTCCAACAGGCGTTGGAGGCCCGCACCGCCGGTCCCGGCCGCACGGTCCAAGCCCGCACCGCCGGCTGGGCCAGGAGGGTGGCCCAGACCTGGCGCAGAACCCAATCCGCGGTGGCCACCGGCTCATCCCGACCCAGGGCATGATCAACAACCAGGAACAGCAGACGTTCATTCTCGTCATCGCCGGCCTCCCACTCGGGGGCCTCCAAAACGATCGTCGCCTCCCCAAGCCGCCAGACCCCATGGATCTCGCGCCAGGCCAGGGATCCCCAGCCGTCGATACGCCGCAGGGAGGCCCGCAGGTTGCGCTCGGAACGGACCTCGGCGTCGGGATCGGGAATCGGCAAGGGCGTCATGGAAGTGGGCAGGCTGGGCCCTCGTCGGCGAGGACAATCATGTTCATGATGCCGCATTGCCCATCTAACTCCGATTCCTAGGTTCGGTGCTTTGCCGGAGGATGCTTGCCATGACCGCCACCACCGACCGCAGGGCCTCGGGCTTCGTCCCGTCCGGTGCCACCGCAGGCCGTCTGATCGCCGTTGCCGATGCCACCCTGGACGTCGACATGGAGCGACCCCTGGCCATCGTCGACGGGGGCCGCCTGATTGAATTTCCGGCCCATGAATTATTTGAGAACCCCCCCGAAGCCCGGGCCAACTGGCGCGAGATGATCGCCAAGGTTCGGGATCGCTCGGGGGTCGCCGCCGACGAAACCAAAGTCACGGTACTGTCCATTGAGCACAACGGCGAGGCCCTGGCCGACGGCCGCGAGGACATGGCCACCATCGCCATCCGGGTCCAGGCCCGGGACGGCCATCTGACGACGGTGAAACAGGAACTCGGCAAACCCCGGGAGCCGGCCGCCGTGGCCCGAGCCCTGGCGGCCCGGGGCATCACCCTCTCGGCCACCGCGCTTGACCGCGTTGGCCTCGCGGGGGTGCGGCATGAATCCCAGGCCTTCTACCGGGCCCTGTTCGGCACCTCCCTGGGGGGCGGACGCAATAACGTCACCTCGGATCTGACGGCCCTGGCCCGGTCCGCCTTCGGCCCGGCAGCCCCCAACCCGGTGACGACCGTCTCGCCCCAGGAGTTCACGGGCACCCCCTACACCCGGGTCGCGCTTCTGAGCAAGTACGCCCCCGATGGCCGACGCCACAAAACCATTCTGCGCACCGAGCAACCGGCCGACCTGACTCAGGCCATGGATGCCCGGGCTGCCGAATGGTGCGCGGCCAGCGGCGGACGCTTCACGGATGTCTTAGCCACCGGCGACGTTGCCACCCCGGGGGGGCCCTACGACCTCGCCCGGCGGCACCGCCTGGCCATCCACGCCCTGGTGTCGCGACCCAGCATGGCGGCCCTCGCTGGGGTGGCGACGGCGGTGTTCAACTCCGAAAGCGGTGAACTGGGCCGATTCCTCACCGATATCGAGAAAACCGATCCCACCGAAGCCCAGGGCGTGCGGGCGCGCAAACTCTTCGAAGCCCTCAAACGCCTGGAAGACCGCACCGCCGGCCTGCGGGCCGAAATCGAAGGTCTGGCCACCCTGGCGGAAGCGGGTCGGCTGGCAGAGGAACGACGGGCCTTCTTCCGCACCATCGCCCAAGAGACCAGGGATCGCCTGGACCGGGCCGAGGAAGACCGCAGCCGGGTGATCAAGGATTCCGTCGGCCTGATCGCCCGCGCCAGCGAACGCGCCGCCCTCGCCGCCGACATCCTGGTCACCAACGGCCCCTCGGGCGCCGTCGGCATGGCCTATGCCTACGACTTCCAGGTCATTTTCCGCATCGACGTCCTGGAGGACCACCAGGAGGCCGAACGTACCCTGGTCGATCGCCTGGAAGTCCTATCCGGCGGCGTCATTTCGATGCGCCACCGGGACACCACCGGCTGCGGCGACTCGTGCATGGCCGCCTGGATGGTGGCCCGCTACGCCCCCTGGGCTCGGCAGCGCGAGCGGTTCTATTTTCGGGAAATCGGCACCACCCGCATCCCCCCCGGCGACTACAAGTACGCCTGCGCCCTGGCCGAGGCCTTCTGGCGGGCGGTGTTCGTCAAAACCTTCTCCGGCGTGATGTTCCGGTGCATGGACGCCAACCTCGCCCGGGTTCCCGATGCCGCCGTGCGGGCGATGCTGCAGTTCGTCAATGAGCGGGCCTCGTCCTTCATCCGTCAAGACCTGCCGTGGCTGATCGACAGCGGCGACAGCATCGACGCCATGAAACCCTGCTCGTTTGGCTTTTGGTGCTACCGCACCCACAAAGTTGCGAACGAGAAACTGCCCCATTCCGTCGATGTCATCGCCCAGCACCTCGGGGTGGCCGTCGACGAGCGCAAAGTGCTGGAGCGGCAACTGGCCCACTCCACCCGCACGGGCACCCCCCTGACCCCCGGCGATCTCGAATCCATCCGCCGGGCCGCCCTGGCCCAGGACGTGGAACCCGCATGGCGGGCAGCGGCCCAAGCCGCCGATGCGGTATTTACCAAACGGCGGTGAGGCGGGGAAGCTAACGGGGTAACCCTGGCCCTGGAGAAATCTCTCCAGGGTCGGTCAAAAGCGGTGAACCGCGAATATCACCCGCCACAAACCCAATGTCAGGAGCAAAATCAGTCCGCCGAGGAGGGCCTCCGGACTTTCATGATGGCGGGGATCCCACACCAGGTGAAGGCCAAAGCTGGTGATGGTCATGGTGCCCAGGGGCAGGAAAATGTCCGCCAGGTCCTCGCTGTGGATCAGCATCCCGGCCAGCAGGGCCAGGTTTTCCACCAGCGCCAGGACTACCACGCCGGTCCCCACGCGTTGATCCACGTAACGGCCCAGCAGCACGCCCAGGCCCGTTGCCACCACCACCAGGGCCAGGCGGAACCAGGGCCCCCGGGCCGCCATCAGTCGTCGCAGCCGCAGCCGGCCTTGGACCCACAGCCCGATCCGGCCTGGTCCTCAATCTCGGTAACTTCCGCAGCCATCACCAGGCCATGCTGGCGGGCGGCATCCCGCCAGAACTGGGGATCGGTGCCCAGGGTCGTCAGGTAATTGCCGACCATCACTGCGTTGATGCCGGTCTTGAAGACCTCACCGACACGGTCGCCGAGGACGACTTCTTTGCCGCCAGCGGTCATCAGGTTGCGGTCCGGCAACATGTAGCGGAACACCGCCATGGTGATCAGGGCCTCGTCCGCGTCGAGCTTGCCGATGTCGCCCAGTTTGGTGCCGGGGATCGGGTTGAGGAAGTTGATGGGCACCATGTCGGGTTCGATGAAGCGAATCTGCTCCATGAACTCGACGCGCTGCTCCTTCGTCTCGCCCATGCCGACGATGCCGCCGCTGCACAGGCCCATGCCAGACTTCTTGATATACTGGATGGTCTTCATCCGTTCCTCCCACGAGTGGGTGGTGCAGATGTTGTCGAAGTGGCTGGCGGCGGTTTCCAGGTTGTGGCCGTAGACCTTGGCCCCGGCCTGCTTGATGCGGTCGGCGCAGTGCTGGCTCTCCAGGATGCCGAGGTTGACGTCCGGGCGGACTTTGCCGTTCTGGCTAAACTCTTCGATGGCGTCGCACACCATGTCGAGCATCGGACCTTCCTTCACGCCCTTCCAGGCCGCGACCAAGCCCAGGGCCTTGGCGCCGTTCTGGGCTGCGGTCTCGGCCGCCTTGGCGATGTTCTGGTCGCCGATCCATTTGGTTTTGGCGTAATCGACGACCTCGGCCCCGGCGGCCTGGGAACAGTAGGAGCAGTTCTCCGAACAGTTCCCGGCCTTCACATTCACCACCGAGCAGACCTTGAGAACCTTCCCGACGAAGGCGTCACGGATCTTTTGCGCCCCGGCGAAGAACGCCTCCGCCGCCGGCGTGCCCGGTACGAGGTCCAACAGTTCCCGGGCTTCAGCGGCGGTGCACTCCCGTTCACCCCGGGCGATGGCTTCCGCCAGGGCGGTGATGGCGACGGGATCGGAAGCGATGGAGCGAGGGGCGATCATGGGGCGGGAAGGATAGAAAACCGGCGGGGATGGCAATTCCGGGGTCGATCAGGGTCCGGGGTCCGGGGTCCGGGGTCCGGGGTCACAAGACAGGACCGGTGACGGTGTTGGTAGCCTAAGGTTA
>CAIUVD010000157.1 GCA_903902515.1 uncultured Planctomycetota bacterium
GATCACCGCGGGGGGCACGGTCGCCGCCGCCGAAGCCGCCGCCAGCGCCGCCGCCGAAGCCGCCGCCAGCGCCACCGGCGCCGCCCGGAGGCTTGGGCTCACTGGCACGGACGCGCAGGGGGCGACCGTCGCAGTCAGCGCCGTTGAGGGCCTGGATGGCGGCGTCGCCTTCCGGCTTGGAGCCCATGGTAACGAAGCCGAAACCGCGGCTGCGGCCGGTTTCGCGGTCCATGACGACCTTGGCGCGCTGCACGTTGCCGTGCGCGGCGAAGAGGCCCTTCAGGCCGTCGTCATTAATGGACCAGGGGAGATTGCCGACGTAGAGTTCCACACGAACCTCGATCACAGGCGCTTAGCGCCTTCAGGGAGCGGGCTTCACCGTGGATGGTGGGCCCGCGTTGGGTCATGCACCCATAGGGGTGCCATCGTTGCACCCCCAATGGGGCGCGAGTCGGTCAGAAGGTAGCAATGGTTTTCATAATAGCCATCAAAAAGTTCACGCCTCCTCTTGACCTGGGTCGTGGAGGGCTACGGGAGTCGGGTAAAGTTTAACAAAAACCCCAGGAAAAAGCGGGAGATTTGCAAGCGATTGTGCCTGAGACACTCCATTTGCCTGGCGTGCGGTTACCCTGGATTGGTACCCATGGGGTTCCTTAATCTCGCCCGGGATCCGGGGCCGTCGGATTCTCAAAGTCACCCCAGGATCCGGTTTCATGTCGTTCTTTCACGCTGCGCTGGGATCCCTGACCGGGCTCCTCCTTCTTTCCGGATCCTTGGTGGCCCAGGAATCCGGACTTCCGCCCTCCTTCACGGTCGATCCGATGGCGGAATCCCCGCTGCCGGAGGCTTTTCAGGCCACCACCAGCGCCTGGGTGCAGGATCGCTGGGTGATGGCAGATCCCCAGCGCTGGCTGTCGCGTCGGCCCGAGACGACCACCTGGACTCCGGAAACCATCGACCCTTTGGTACGAACGCAGACGGCTGGCGTCGCCGATGGCGCGGGTTGGCTGATCATCGGTGGTCGGACCGCCGACGGCGGAGTCTCGTCGGCGGTGACCCGCCTGAGCGTGGTGGATGGCCGCCTGCACGGCGTCGCCCTGGTACCTTTACCCGAACCCCGGGCCCTGGCCGGTGCGGGGATTCTCGGCCGGACCCTCTATGTCGTCGGTGGCGTCGATGCGGCAGGAAATCCGCGGGCGGAGGTCCAGACCCTGGCGCTCGATCGTCCGGACGCGACCTGGAGTTCGGCCCCGGCGCTGCCCGGTGCCCCCCGCGTTTTGCCGGCGGTGACGGCCCACTTCAACAGCCTGTTGGTGTTCGGTGGCCGTCTGAGCACGGCGGCGGGATGGACGGCGACCTCCGAGGTTTGGGCTTACCGCATCAAGCCCCAGGACGGCATGACCCGGACCGGGTGGATGGCCCGGGCGAGCCTGCCGACGGCTTTGGCCGGCGGCGCAGCCACGACCAGCGGCAGCGCCCAGGTGACCATCGTCGGGGGTGATCCGGCGACGACCGTGGCCGACCCCGCCGCCCGCTCGGTGACCCCAGCGCCAAGCGCGATCTATCACGCGGTGACCGATGCCTGGTACACCATCCCAGCGGTCGCCCCCGTGGGCAGCACCGGGGTGGTGGTCGACCGGCAGCCCCGATTCCTGGACCAGGCCACGGGCCGGGAGTTCCGCGCGACACCGCCACCGACGTCCTATCAGTTGGCGTGGGGGGATTATCTGGCGATCGCCCTGTACTTCCTGGCGATGGTGGTGATTGGCCTGCGCTTCTCGGGCAAGGGTGAGTCGAGCAGCGAGTTCGCCCTCGGCAATCGCTCCGTGTCGTGGTGGGCGGCCGGCATCAGCATGTTCGCCACCGGGGCCAGTTCGATCAGTTTCATGGCCATCCCGGCCATGGCTTTTGCCAGCAATTTGGTGTGGTTTACCCCGGTCCTGATGATGGTCGTCAGTTATTTCGTTGGGGCCTACATCCTGTACCCCCTGTTACGGCGGCTGGAGCTGACCTCGACCTTCGAGTACCTCGATCGACGGTTTGACCGCTCCCTGCGGCTGCTGGCCAGCGCCCAGTGCGTGATTTTCCAGACCTTCGGCCGGATGAGCGTGATCATGGTCCTGCCGGCCCTGGCGATCTCGGCTTTTACCGGCCTTGATGTCGTGATCTCGGTGATCCTGATGGGTGTCCTGACGACCATCTACACCTCCATCGGTGGCTTCAACGCGGTCATCTGGACGGATGTCTTCCAGGGTGCCCTGATGTTGCTGGCGCCGATCCTGGTGATCGCCTTGTGCATCCTCGGGCTGCCCGGCGGCACGGGCCAGTTTGTCGAAATCGGGCAGTCCTACGACAAATTCTCGATGGCCATCTGGTCCTGGGACTTGGCCCTGCCGTGCTTTTGGATGCTGATCCTGGGGACGGTGGTCAACATGGCTGGCGCGGTCGGGGATCAGCCGGTAATCCAGCGCATTTTCTCGGTGCCGATGCAGGAGGTCCGGCGCACCACCTTCATGTTCAACCTGTGCGGCATCGTGATTGCGGTCATGGTTTTCACCATGGGCCTGGCGATCTTCGCCTTCTACCATGCCCGCCCGGCGATGTTGCCGCCGACCATCACCAACGACCAGATCGTGCCGTGGTTCATCGTCCAGAATTTGCCGGTGGGCTTGGTCGGCCTGGTGATCGCCGCAATCTTCGCGGCGGCCATGTCGACCCTGTCATCGAGTATGAACAGCGTGGCGACCCTGGTCAGCGAGGACTTTTACAAAAAGCTCCGGCCCCAGGCGACGGATCGGGATCACCTGCGGGTGATGCAGATTACCTCGTATGGGGTGGGCATCATCGGCACGGCCATGGCCGTTTACATGGGGACCCTCCAGGTGACCTCGATGTTTGAGGTCTGGAACAAAATCGCCGCCCTTCTCGGGGGTGGTTTCGTCGGCATTTACATCCTGGGGATTTTTACCACCCGGGCCAACGCCCTGGGGGCCTGGTGCGGTGGCGCGGCCAGCATCCTGACCACCATTTTCATCGACCGCCTGGGCGACATCCACTGGATCCACTACGGGCCCTTGGCGGTGCTGGCCTGCGTCGCCGTCGGCTTCGTCGTCAGCCTGCTGACCGGCGGGAATCGCAAGGATCTGACCGGGCTGACCTTCCACACCCCGGCGCAGACCTGATTCAGGACCGCCGCTTGCGGACTTCGGGATTCCCGAGCTGTCCGCAGGCGGCCATGATCGTCCGACCCTTGGTGATGCGGCGGCGGACTGGTAGGCCCTCGTCGCGCAGCCAGCCGATGAACTGGACCACCTCGTCCTCGGTGGGTGCCCGGGTCAGGGGCAGGGTGCCGGGATTGTAGGGGATGACATTGACCAACACCCGGCCGAGGGGGGCGCAGAATGCCGCGACATGGGCGGCGTCCTCCCGCCGGTCGTTAATGCCGGGCAGCAGGCACCAGTTGACGCCGAGGGTGAAGTTCCGGCGTTGGGGATAGGCGGCGAGGATTTTCTGCAGTTCCGCCAGGGGGGTCTTGCGGTTGACCGGCATGACCGCTGAGCGGGTCGTGTCATCGGCGCCGTTGAGGCTGATCGAGAGATTGAGGCGTTTCCACCCGAGGGCCGCCAGGCGGGCGATGCCGTCGGCGTGACCGCTGGTACAGACCGTCAGGCGTTCGTGGCTGTAATGCAGGCCGCGCTTGTCGGCCAGGACCTTGAGGGCCTGGAGGACGTTGTCGGCGTTGTCGAGGGCCTCGCCCATGCCCATGAACACCAGGTTTTTGGGTTCCCAGCCGAATTTGGCCCGGGTGGTCACCACCTGGCTGATGATTTCGGCCGCCGTCAGGTGACGGATCAGGCCCATCCGGCCGGTTTCACAGAAGGTGCAGCCCATTTTGCAGCCGACCTGGGACGACAGGCAGAGGGTGAACTCCATGGTCCCGTCCTCGTTGCGATGCATCGGGATGCGGACGCATTCCACCTCGTAGCCATCGTGGAGGCGCAGGACGGCCTTGGCGGTGATGCCGCTGGCGGTGTCCTCCTCGACCATCTTCACGACCTCTAGCAAGCCGACCGTGAATTCGCGGTTCCACACCGCCGACGTGGAGGCGCTGACGGGAAATGCGTCGACTGCCAGGCGACCTTCCCGGAAAGCCAAGGGGTAGAGGCGGTCGGCGATGCCATGACCGACGGGCAACAACAGGGCGGCAGCAGCCCGGACCTCGTCGGAGGTCAGGCCGAGGATATCGACGCGGCCCCTGGGGGGGTCCGAGGTCTGAGGTCCGAGGTCCGGGGTGGCGGTGGTCATGGGGGGTGCAGGATCACCAGAAATGGCGGCGGGAAACCATGACTGGGCCAGGGTCACACAGGACCTTGGACGGGGCAGCAGGGGCGCTAGGCGTCCGGACCTTTGACGCGGGCCAGGATGCCGATTTTGGCGAACCGAACCTTGGCGTTCTCGGCCTCGTCCTTGGTGACGCCCTTGAGCACCGGGATGATGACCTTCTTGGACAGGATTTCGGCTTCCTCAGCCGTGATTTTGGCGAGTTCCGCAATCAGGGGCACGGCCTTTTGCCGACGGCCTTCGTCGACGATCTTGGCCAGGAATACCGCGTGACCGATGGCCCCATTGCCACCCATGGGGGTATTGGTGACGGGGGTCCTCCGCTCCGGAGCGGAGCCGTCGTCCTCGTCGGGCAGCAACTTGTTCAAGATGCTGGTGATGTCCTGGTTGTTCGGGACGAAACCACTGCTTTCGTCGTCGGGAAACAGTTCGTTGAGGCGTGAGATGGGATCGTCAGAAGCTTCGCCGGGAGGGGAAAACCGGCCGGTGGGTGGCCGTTGCACGGTGCGCGTACCGGAATTGCTCGGACCCGACGGCAGGACGGCCATGCCCCCAAACGGGGTGATTTCCGGCATGGTCATGCTCTTGAGCTGGGGACGGGTTCCCGGCAGGGGCGCTGGCGACATTGCGGCCGGGGTCGGCAAGACGGCTTGCACCCCGGGGAGGGTCACCGCGGCCATGGCCACCAGCGACACTTGCATGCCGGGGGGGATGAATTCGAAATCCGCGATGTGCTCGGCGAAATCCCGGCGGAATATTTGTGGTCGGCGCGGCCAGTCGATCTTGCCGAGATCCTCGGGGTAGCCCTCCACGATCTCGGTGACGGCCTTGGCCCGCGTCAGGCACTGCAATAAGACCACCAGCACCGCGGCCTCATCGCGCTCCAGATCGGTCAGCAGCACGATCGGCGCCGACTGTGCGATGTTGATGCAGGTCGTGTCCTTGAGGTTAAACACCCGGCCGAGCAACGCCGCCGTAGCAGGCTGTGCCGCTTCAGGCACGTCGCGCAGGATGTAAGAATAGGAGGGCATACGAGCGGGGTCAGGCTGGTGCCCGGTCAAAATCAGTCAACTGTTGCATGGTGTGGGCCCTTCCTGGCGGGTGAGGGACCGGGCAGCGTGAATCGCCTGGTCCACCAGGTCCGGGGCATCCCCGGGGAGCCAGAGGATGTCCGGGAAACGCCGGTACCAGGTCGCCTGATGCTTGGCGAGGTGCCGGGTGGCTTGGGCGATGCGATCCCGGGTCGTGGCCCTATCACCCGTCGGATCCTCCCGAAATTCTTTGTAGCCGACCGCCTGGGCGGCTTCAGGGGAGAGGCGGTGGCCAAGATGTTGAACCTCGTCGGCCAAGCCGGCGGCCAGCATCCGATCGACCCGGGCGTTGATGCGTCGGTACAGCTCCTCCCGGGGCCATTCCAACCCAATTTTGACCGTCGTCAGGTCGCTTCGGGCGCCGCCATCGGTGGTATGGAACGATGAATAGGGTTTGCCGGTCAGGGTCCAGACCTCCAGGGCCCGGATGATCCGTCGCCGGTCATTGGGGTGGCGTTCGCGGGCATAGACGGGGTCAATTTGGGCCAATTCTGCAAGCAGGGCCTCGCCACCTTCGGCGAGATGGCGGGCCTCCAGGTGCGCCCGGAGGGCCTCGTCCCGGGGTGCCCCCGCCGACAGGCCCTCCCACAGGGCCTTCGTGAACAGCGGACTGCCGCCGACCACCACCGGCAGGCGGCCCCGGGCGTGGATGTCGTGAAGGCAGGTATCGGCGGCGGTGAACCACCGTTGGAGGTCACAGCGCTCCTCGGGCTCCAGCCAATCGATGAGGTGGTGGGGCACCCCCTTCCGCTCCTGGGTCGTCGGCTTGGCGGTACCGATATCCATACCTTTATAGACGGCCATGGCATCAGCGCTGATCACTTCGCCGTCGAGCCGCTGGGCGAGTTCGACGGCCAAGGCGGATTTACCGGAGGCGGTGGCGCCCAGGACGAACAGGACGGGGATGGGCATAGGGCGATGGCATGGTGGCTCCGATGCGCGAATGCCAATCACGCATACCACCCCAGGGCCGCACAAACAGCCAAGCGATGTATGATGCAACCCTTTCCCACGCCCGACGAGAACCTAGGGTTCCGCCCGTCATGACTACGCCCTACGATCTGGTGTTCGAAAAAACCGACCGCGACCTCGCCTACGTGATGGGCTGCTTCCAGCAGATCCTTTCCGAGCAGGGCAATGAGGACCTGGCCAAACGATTGCCGTGGACCGGCACCCAGACCGCCGATGACGGGGCCGATCTCGGTGACCGGGGCATCCAAGCCCTCTCGATGGCCTTTCAGCTCCTCAACATGGTCGAGGAGAACGCCGCCAATCAGGGCCGTCGCGTCCGCGAGACCAAGCAGGGCCTGTTGGCCGAGGCTGGTCTGTGGGGCCGCCACCTGAAGGAATTGGCGGCTTCGGGTGTCGATGGCGCGACCATCGCCCGCTTCCTGCCGCGTATCCGGGTCGAACCGGTGCTCACCGCCCACCCGACGGAATCCAAGCGGTCGACGGTGCTGGAACAGCATCGCCAGATCTACTTGATGATGGTCCGTCGTGAAAACACCATGTGGACCCCGGCCGAGCAGGAGGACATCCGCGCCGAACTGACTGCCGCCATCGAGCGTCTGTGGCGCACCGGCGAAATCCGTCTGTCGAAGCCCGACATCGCCAGTGAGCGGCGCGGTGCCAACCACTACTTGAAGGATGTCTTCCCTGACGTTCTTCACCGCCTGGACAACCGCCTGAGCCATGCTTGGCGTGAAGCGGGTTTCGATCCCAAGCTGCTGGCCGATCCGGCGACCTTTCCCCGGCTGCGTTTTGGCACCTGGGTTGGCGGCGACCGGGATGGTCATCCGTTCGTGACGGCTGCCGTCACGGCGGACAGCCTCCATGACCTGCGCCGGGCCGCCCTGCACGTGCAGCGCCAGCACCTGCGCAACCTGACCACCGGCCTCAGCCTGTCGGACCTGCTCCAGCAGCCCCCGGCCAGCCTGATGGCCGGGATCGCCCGCAATGTCGAGGCCCTCGGCGAAGCCGGCGTTAAGGCCGTCAATCGCAATCCCAACGAGCCGTGGCGTCAGTTCGTCAACCTGTGTATCGCCCGCCTGCCGGACGACAGCACCACCAACGTCATCCCGGGCCGGTACGCCAGCCCCAAGGAATTGTTGGAAGACTTGGCCTTGCTGCGTCAGAGCCTCTTCAGCCTGGGCGCTGGGCGCCTGGCCGCCGAGGTCGCCTCCACCGAACGCTCGGTGTCGGTGTTCGGCTTCCACCTGGCGACCCTCGACATCCGTCAGAACAGCGCCGTCCATGAGAAGGCCCTGGCCCAACTCCTGGCTGCTGCCGGCATCGAAGCCAGCGGCTGGTCGACCTGGAGCGAGAAGGAGCGCCTGGCCCTGCTCGACAGCGAACTGCGTTCGCCCCGGCCCCTGGCCCACGCCAAGGCCGACCTCGGCCCCGAGGCCAAGATGGTCCTCGACTGCTACCGCCAGGTTGCCCGCTACCGCACTTCCTGCGGCATCGACGGTCTTGGTGCCCTGATCGTCAGCATGACCCGCAGCCTGTCGGACCTGCTGACGGTCTACGTCCTGGCCCGCGAGGCTGGCTTGGTCAAGCGCGTCGATCTCGGCGGCGACCTCGGGCCTGGGCTGGCCTGCGAGCTGCCCGTGGTGCCCCTGTTCGAAACCATCGGCGACCTCCAGGGTTCGGCGGAGATTCTCAGGGCTTTCCTGGCCCACCCCGTGACCCGCCGCAGCCTGGTTCTCCAGACCCAGATCTCTGGCCAGGCAATGCCGGTCCAGCAGGTCATGCTCGGTTACAGCGACTCCTGCAAAGATGGCGGCATCTTCGCCAGCCAGTGGAACCTGCACAAATCCCAGCAGGCCCTGGCCGACGCCGGCAAGAGCGCCGGTTGTGACCTGCGGTTCTTCCACGGCCGGGGCGGCACGGTGTCGCGGGGTGCTGGTCCGACCCACCGCTTCCTGGAATCCCTGCCCCACGGCAGTCTGTCCGGTGACCTCCGGGTCACGGAACAGGGCGAAACCATCGCCCAAAAGTACGCCAATCCGGTCACCGCCACGTACAACCTGGAACTGCTGGTGGCCGGTACGACCGCCACCACCATTCACCACGCCCACGCCCCCAGCAATGACGTCCCGGGCTGCCACGCCGCCCTCGACCACCTGGCCGAGACCAGCAAGAACGCTTATGAAGCCCTGCTCAACGCCGACGGCTTCCTGAGTTACTTCGCCGAGGCCACGCCGATCGACGTCCTGGAGCAGGCCGCCATCGGCAGCCGTCCCAGCCGCCGCACGGGCCGCCGGACCCTGGCCGACCTGCGGGCCATCCCGTGGGTCTTCTCGTGGAACCAGAGCCGCCACTACCTGCCGGGCTGGTACGGCATCGGCAGCGGTCTTGAGACCCTGAAGCGCGAGTCGCCCACGGACTACGCCGCCATCAAGGCCCAGGTCCGTTCCTGGCCGTTCCTGCGTTATGCCTTGACCAACATCGAGTCGAACATCGCCAGCGTCGACCCGGAACTGACGGCTCTCTACGCCGGTCTGGTCACCGACATCGGGGTCCGCGATGCCATCTACGGCCGGGTGGCCGCCGAGCTGGTGCGTTCCCGCACCCAGTTGGCGGATCTCTTCGGCGAGGACCTGGCTCATCGCCGTCCCCTGCTGGAGCGCACCATCCGCCTGCGTGACGCGGGCCTGCGCGCCCTCCACCGGCATCAGGTCGACCTCCTGCGCCGCTGGCGTGCGGCCAAGGCCAACGGTTCGCCCGAGGCGGATACGCTGTTGCCGTCCCTGTTGATGAGCGTCAACGCGATCGCTTCGGGGTTGCGGACGACGGGATGACGGCGGCGGAAGCCGCCTGGTCCGGGGTTCGGGGTCCGGGGTCTTGCGGAGGCGGATCCCTGGGGTGATCCCAGACGCGGTCCATCGCCGGTACAAGACCATCCGGGACCCCGGACCCCGGACCCCGGACCCCGGACGGGCCGAAGGCCCCTGATGCTCGCCGCCCTCCTAACGGCCCTGTGCTGGAGTGCCTCCAGCATTGCCTCGGCCCGTTCGGCTTCGCTTTTGGGCGGGATGGTGGCCAATCGGGCGCGGTTGATCCTGGCCTCAGGGTTCCTGGCTTTGGCGGTGCTGGCGGTTGGCCCGGGGTTGTGGGGTCCCACGGCCTGGTGGTTCGTCCTGTCCGGGGTCATCGGTCTTGGCCTGGGGGATATTGCCCTTTTTCTGGCCTATGAGCGCCTTGGGGCCCGCGTGCCTGCTCTCCTGACCCACTGTTTCGGAGCGCCCCTGGGAGCCTGCATCGAGTGGTGGTGGCTGGGCAACGGCCTGCACCTGCCTGAAGTGGTGGGCATCGCCGTGATTCTCCTCGGCATCGCCATCGCCCTCCTGCGGCGCGACGGTGCCCAGGGCCTGCGCTTCGACGTGGCGGGCGTCGGCCTGGGCCTGCTGTCGGCGGCGGGCTTGGCCGTTTCGGCGGTGGTGTCCCGCCAGGGCTATGCGGCGGCCATCGCCAGTGGCGCGCCCATCCCATGGCTTGATGCCGCTCTCCTGCGCAACCTCGGCGGCTTGGCGGCCATGGCGGCGGTCATTCCCCTGTGGAATTGGTGGCGGCCGGAGGTCCCCCGTGTGCGCCCCTGGAAGGCCGCGGCTCCGTGGCTGCTGCTCACGGCCCTGATGGGCCCGGGGATTGGCGTCGCCTGTTTGCAATGGGCCCTGTCGTCGACCAAGGCCGGGGTGGTGCAGGCCATCGTGGCCCTGGTCCCGGTGCTGGTCATCCCCCTGGTGTGGTGGATCGACCGTGAACGGCCCCATCCCCGGGCGGTGATCGGGGGGCTGATCGCCGTGGGTGGCGTGGCGGTGATGGCGCTGTGGTAGCCACGGTCCTGCGGGTACCCGCAAAACCGTAAACGAATGAGACTCTTGCTCCGTGTGACGCGGCGGGCAGTTTAAATTGATCATGCGTTGCAATCGTTTCAAAAACACCCTGTTTCATCTGCTCTTGGTGGCCCACGTCCCGATGTGGGGTGCTGATACGGTGGCCGTTCGCACCTCGCCAGGGGCCACGGCGGTCACGGTCGGTTCCGGGGTGACGGTGGCGGTGGACGCAGACCTCAGTCTGGTCAACACCTCCGCAACGCCCATTGATGCGCTGACCGTGGTGATCGGGACCGGGGCGGCCGCCGGTGATATCCTGGATGTTTCCGGGACCCTGCCGACGGGCGTGACCAAGACCTATGTGACGGCCAACCAGACCCTGTCCTTCACGGCGACGCCGTCGGGATCGGTCACGGCGGGCCAATGGCAGTCCCTGTTGCGGACCCTGACCTTCCGCACCACCAGCCAGGTGGCGGGCCCGCGCACGATCACCATCGCCATCGGTGGGGCCAAGCCCTACAGCGTCAATGGTCACTTTTACGAGGTGATCACTCCCGGTACGGCCTTCAACGCCGATGGTCGGGTGGCGTGGACCCAATCCTTGGCGGCGGCGGCGGCCCGGCCCCGGCTGTTCGGCCTGACACCCTACCTGGCCACCATCACCACGGCGGGGGAGAGCACCTTCGTCTCCCAGAAGGTCAACGAGGCGACCTGGATCAGCGGTACGGATGACGCGACCCAACTGGCCTTGGCCGGGGTCACGTGGACGGCAGAAGCCGACTTTTATTGGGCCACCGGCCCGGAAAAAGGTCAGCTCATCTCCCGTCGCAATCGTGGCCAGGGCTCGCCTCCTGGCCCCGTCACCGTGACCTATGCCAACTGGGCCACCAACGAACCCAACAACTCCGGCACCGAAAACTTCATCCAGCTCTTGGGAAATTCCCTGTGGAATGACCTGAAAGACCCCAGCAATTCCGGCACCGGCGTCTACTCGGTCCGCAAGTACCTGGTCGAATACGGCGGCATGCCGGGGGATCCGGCCATCACCCTGCAGGATAGCCGGACGGTCCACGTCCAGTTTGCGGCCCCCGTCATCAGTGGGCCAGCCTCGCCCCAGAATGCCGCCCGCCCGGTGGTGGCCGGGACCACCGCCAAGGGTGAGGGCCCGGTGCAGGTGCGGGTGACCTTGGATCTGACC
>CAIUVD010000158.1 GCA_903902515.1 uncultured Planctomycetota bacterium
ACCCCGGACCCCGGACCCCGGACCCCGGACCCCGGACCCCGGACCCCGGACCCCGGACCCCGGACCTATTTGGCCTCGTACGCCCGCCCCGCCCGCTTCTCCATGTAATTGATGAAGGCGCGGTTGACCACCCGGTAGCCACCGGGGGTGGGGTAATCGCCGGTGAAGTACCAGTCACCGGTGGAACCGGGGATGGCCACCCGCAGACCGGCGACGGTCTGGTAAACGACCTTGATGGAGCCCTTCCAAGGGATGTCCTTGGGGGTTACCAGGCGGCTGATCTCGGCGCTGATTTCGTCATCGCTGAAGGGCGCGTAGATGCGTTTGACGTGGTTGACGGGGACAGGAGCGACCCCGGCGGCGGCCTTGGCTTCTTCGCCCCGGCAGGCCTCGTAGACCTCCGTGAGGATCGAGGCCTTGCCCCGGGCCTTGAGGAGGGTCACGGCGGCCTCGAAGGCCACGAAGCGACCCAGTTCGCTCATATCGATGCCGTAGCAGTCCGGATACCGGATCTGGGGGGCGGACGACAGGACCACGATCTTCTGGGGATTCAGGCGCGACAGCATGCGCAGGATCGACTGGCGGAGGGTCGTGCCGCGGACGATGCTGTCGTCGATCACCACCAGGCTGTCTTCACCGGGGCGGAGGATGCCGCGGGTGATGTCGTAGGCGTGGGCCACCAGTTCGCCGCGATCATCATCGCCGGCGATGAAGGTCCGCAGTTTGGCGTCCTTGAGGACGGCTTTCTCTTGCCACGGGCGCACCGCGAGGATTTCCCGCAGGGCCAGGGGCGTGAGGTCGCCGGCCTCCTGCAAACGCAGGATTTCCCGCTCCTTCCACCCCGCCAGCCAGCCTTCCAGACCTTCCATCAGGCCCAGGAAGGCACTTTCGGCGGTGTTGGGAATGTAGCTGAACACGGTGTGGGCGAGGTCGTTCTCGATCGCCGCCAGGGCCGCCGGCACCAGTTCGGCGCCCAGGGCTTTGCGCTCACGGTAGATGTCGGCGTCGTTGCCACGGCTGAAATAGAGGCGCTCAAAGGTGCAGTGGCGCTGCTCGGCCCGGGGTAGGATCTCGATTTCCTTGGCCCACACCCCCTGGGCATCGGCGCGGTGACCGATGACGATGGCACTGCCGGGGGTGACTTCCTTCACCTGACCGGGCTGGAGGTCGAAGCAGGTGGCGAGGGCCGCCCGTTCGCTGGCCAGGGCGACCACGTCCTCGTCCTCGTACCAGAAGCCCGGGCGGATGCCGTTGGGGTCGCGCAGGGCGAAGGCCGCGCCATGGCCGATGACGCCGGCCATGAAGTAGCCGCCGTCCCAGGTTTTGGCGGCCTTGGTCAGGACGCGGGGCACATCAATCTCGTCCGCCAAGCGGTCCGCCAGGGGTTTGCCCGCCAGGCCCTGGCTCGCGAGTTTCCGCAACTGGGCCTCGTTGGCGACATCCAGGAAGTGGCCGATCTTCTCCATCACGGTGGCCGTGTCGGCGTCACCGATGGGGTGCTGGCCGAGGTCCACGAGGCGATCGAAGATCTCATCGTGGTTGGTCATGTTGAAGTTGCCCGCCACCGACAGGTAGCGGGTCGGCCAGTTGCTGGCCCGCACGAAGGGATGGCAGGCATCCGGGGTCATGCCGCCGTAGGTGCCGTAACGCAGGTGGCCGAGGTAGACCTGGCCGAGAAACGGGAAATGGCGCAGAAGACCCGCGTCATCGGCGGGATCCAGGTGGTGCTCCTTCTGGACCCGGGCCAGTTCGCCATGGACGTGCTTCCACAGGCGATCGAGGCACGAAGCCCCGGCCTCGCGGTGACGCTGGTAGTAGGCCGCCCCGTAGGGCATGCCCTGCTTGAGGACGCCGATGCCGGCGCCGTCCTGGCCACGGTTGCGCTGCTTCTCCATCAGGAGGTACAGCTTCTTCAAGCCCCACAGGGAGGACCCGTAGGTTTCGCGGTAGTACGCCAACGGCTTCTTGAGCCGGACAATGGCGAGGCCGCATTCGTGTTTAATGGTATCGCTCATGCGCGTTCACCCCTGGGTCGTTGCGCTTGTTCGAGAAGTCCGGAAGTCCGGAGGTCCGGAAGTCCGGAAGTCGT
>CAIUVD010000159.1 GCA_903902515.1 uncultured Planctomycetota bacterium
CGATCCCCTGACGACCCTGGAGGTCGCGGCTGGTGGCTGGTACGACTTTGCTCTTGGGCGGGGCGACCAGGGCCTCGGCCGAGGCCAGAATTCCGGGATTGTCCCCGTCCTCCGGCCCGCCCGCGAGGACCAGGCCGACCGTCCGGGTATCGAGGCCGATGGCCAAGATCGTGCGCTCCGTTGGGCCTTTGCCGACCGTGCCGAGGACCCCGCCGGGGCCAGGTTTCTTCCCCTTGGCCGTCGTCGGCAGCCAGGGGCTCCAGGCCACGTCGGCTCCGGCCTCGGTGGCCCCGGCGGCCCGGGCATCGCCATCGGTCCGGGTGAACACCCGGATGACCGGGGTCGGGGCGAAGGTCCAGGTGTCGGGATTCACACGGTACAGCTCCCCGGCATCAACCTCCTTGGGAATGACGTCATAGGGATGGCGAAAGGCGATCCCGGCCACGGGATCGGCGTAGACCCGCCAGCGCATGGGCCAACTGTCGCGGCTGTCGGCGGCCAGGGCCATGGTGGTGAGGAGGAGGGCGAGCAGGATTTTCATCGGCGTAGACCCCGGTTAGCACGTACGAGACTGGCGGCAACCTCCCGGTCTAGGCCGCCGAAGGCCCCACGCAGGGAACGCCAGCGGCGGTCCTCCCGCGGGATGCGCAGGCGCAGGGCATTGAGGACGACGACCAAGGACGACCCGGCCATGGCGGCGGCGGCCATGGCCGGCGACAGTAGCACGCCGCCGGTCATCAGGCCGGTGGCCGCCGGCAGGACGGCGAGATTGTAGGCGGCGGCCAGCACCAGGTTCTGGGCGATCACCCGGCGGGTCGCCCGACCCAGGTCGAGGAGGTCGGCGACGCCGACGACTTCGTCCGCCGCCAGCACCACATCCCCAGCCCGGGTGGCGGCCTCGGCCCCGCTGCCGAGGGCGATCCCGAGGTCCGCCGCCGCCAGGGCCGGGGCATCGTTGAGGCCATCGCCCACCAGGGCGACCCGGTGGCCCGCAGCCTGGAGGCGCTGGAGGTGGGCTAACTTGGCCTCGGGCGTGGCCCGGGCGATGACCGTGGTGATGCCCAGGCGGCGGGCCACGGCCTCGGCATTGGCGACGCTGTCGCCGGACACCAACTGCACATCGATGCCGCGTTTTTGCAGGCGGGTGATGGTGACCACCGCCTCGTCACGGATGGCATCCCGCAGGCGCAGGAGGCCCACCGCCACGCCGTCCACCGCGAGGTGGATCTGGACCGAACCGGCGGCCTCGGGCGGGGCCTCGGCCAGCAGGGCGATGCCGCGCTGCGTCAGCATGTCGGCACTGCCGAGGATCACCTGGCGCCCGGCACAGGTGGCCTCGGTGCCGGCTCCGGGTTCGGCGCGGAAGCGTTCGGGGGTCACCAGGGCCAGGGCCCGTTCGAGGGCGGCGCAGCGAATCGCCAGGGCCAGGGGGTGCTCGCTGCCGGTTTCGGCCTCGGCGGCCAGGGCCAGCACCTGGTCCTCGGTCCAGTCGGGGCCGGCCCAAATGCCCGCCAAGCGGAACTCGCCGCTGGTCAGGGTCCCGGTTTTATCAAACAACACGGTGTCGATGCGCCCGGCCTGTTCAAAAGCCCGGGAGGAGGTCAGGAAAATGCCGCGCCGGGCCGCTGCCGAGGCCGCCGCCGCCACCGCCGCCGGGGCCGCCAGACCGAGGGCGCAGGGACAGGCCGCCACCAGCACCGTGGCCGCCGCCGTCAGGCCCAGCCACGGCTGGCCGAGGGTGGTCCACACCGCCAGGGAGCCCCCGGCCACCGCCAGAACCACCGGCGTGAACCAGCGGGCGGCGGTGGCCACCAGGCCCGCATAGGGCGGGCGGGCGGCCTGGGCCTGGCGCACCGTGGCCGCCAGGCGGGCCAGGGTCGTGTCAGTGCCGACTGCGGTTGCCCGCAGGACGACGCTGCCCAGGCGGTTGACGGTTCCGGCGACGCAGATGTCTCCCGGCTCCTTGCCGACTGGCAGGGATTCGCCCGTCACCAGGGCCTCATCGATCTCGGTGGTGCCCTCCACCACCACGCCGTCCACCGGCACCGTGGATCCCGGGCGCAGACGCAGCAGGTCGCCGACCTGCACCGCATCTAAGGGCACGCTTTCTTCGCTGCCGCCGCTTACCAGCCAGGCTTCCGGGGGCCGACGGCGGGCCAGGGCCTCGACCCCAGCCACCGCCACCGCCCGGGCCCGGGCTTCCAGCCAACGGCCGGTAAGGACCAGCGCCACCACCGCCGCCCCGGCATGGGCCAGGGCCTGGTGCTGATGCTGACCGACAGCTCCCGCCAGCCCCAGGCCGACGGCGGCCACCGCCCCCAGGCTGACCAGGGCGTCCATGGCCGGTCGGCCGCGCCGCCACTCGTCAAAGCCCGAGGCCACCAGGGCCCAGCCCGGCCAGACCAGGGCGGCGGCCGACAGGCCTGCCGCCACCAGGGGCTGGCCGCCGTGGTCCGCCGCCACGGAACCCGCCGCCAGCAGCAAGCCCAGCAACGCCCGAGACCGCCAGCGGCCCGCCTCATCGGCCACTGCCGTCGCTCCGCTGATCACGGCCGTGAAGCCGCCCTCCGCCAGTCGTGCGACCACGGACCGGTCATCTCCGCCATCCGTGACCCCCAGGCGCACCGTCCGGGTCAGGAGATCCACCCGTTCAACGACGAGGCCCGGCCGGACGGCGACATGCCGCTCCAACCGGGCCACGCAGGAAGCGCAATGGAGACCGTCGGTGACGTTCAGAGTGACCGTCCGGGGTCCGGGGTCCGGGGTCCGGGGTCCCGTGATGTCGGGGGCCGCTGGAGCATCCG
>CAIUVD010000160.1 GCA_903902515.1 uncultured Planctomycetota bacterium
GTCCGGGGTCCGGGGTCCGGGGTCCGGGGTCAAAGACAGGATCAGTGGTCGAGGTCGGGAGCTTCGGGAATACACGGAGTCATGGGCAATGCACAAGACCCCGGACCCCGGACCCCGAACGTTTACAAGTGAGCGATCAGCTTCCGCAGGCCGTCCTGGTCCAGCCAGCGGTCGTTGTTGTCGGAGGCGTAAATCCAGCCGTCGCGGCAGGGTTTGCCACCGAGGGCGATGAGGCGAGCCATGCTGCCCATGCTGGGGTGGTGTACGGCTTCGGGGGCGATGGCGTAGTGATCGTCGAACTCGATGGTGTGGCGGGCGTCGTCTTCGCCGATCATCAGTTCGTGGAGCTTCTCGCCGGGGCGGATGCCCGTGACCTTCATGCCGACGCCCGGGGCGATGGCGCCCACCAGGTCGGTGATTTTCATGCTGGGAATCTTGGGGACGAAGATTTCGCCGCCGAGCATGCGCTGGAAATTATCGACGACAAACTGGGAAGCGGCTTCGAGGGTGATCCAGAAGCGGGTCATGCGCGGGTCCGTGACCGGCAGTTCCTTGGCACCATCTGCGACCATCGACTTCCACTTGGGAACGATGCTGCCGCGGCTGCCCAGGACGTTGCCGTAGCGCACCACGCTGAAGCGCGGGTTGCCCTTGCTGCCGACGTAGGCGTTGCCGGCTACGAACAACTTGTCGCTGCACAGCTTGGTGGCGCCGTAGAGGTTGATGGGGTTGGCCGCCTTGTCCGTGGACAGGGCGATGACTTTCTCGACACCGCGATCGATGGCGGCGTCGATGATGTTCATGGCCCCATGGATGTTGGTTTTGATGAACTCGGTCGGGTTGTATTCCGCCGCCGGAACCTGCTTCAGGGCCGCCGCGTGGACCACCAAATCGACGTCACGGAAAGCCCGGTCGAGGCGGTCCTCGTCGCGGACATCACCAAGGAAATAGCGGATATTTTCGTGGTCGTAGATGGGGTCCGACTGGCGCATCTCCCACTGTTTCAGCTCATCACGGCTAAAGATGATGACCTTGCGCGGGTTGTGCTCGGTCAGGATCTTCTTGATGAAGGCCTTGCCAAAACTGCCGGTACCCCCGGTAACGAGGATGGACTTGTCTTGGAGTGCGAGATTCGTGTTCATCATGACCTCATGATCGTCGCCAGCTGGCGACGCTTGAGGGGTTTACGCACATCGCGTGCCACCCCGGCGGGTGCCTTATGAACCCAAGCTACGGAAGAAGGCGATGACCGAGGTCTGTTCGTCCGCCGTCAGGCCGGGATAGCAGGGCAGGGACAGGATCTTCGGGTAGGCCGCATCGGCCCCGGCGAGGGACGAGGCCCGGGGGGTGGTGGCCAGGACCGGCTGGTGGTGCAGGGGCAGGTAATGGACCATCAGGGCGATGCCGGCGGCGCGGGCCCGCTTCACGACTTCGACCCGGCTGAGGCCAATCCGGGCGAAGTCCGCCTGGGCCGAACACAGGTGCCAGAAGGGTTCCTGGCCAGGTGCCGGGGCCGGGGCCTGGATCCAGGACGGCAGTTCCGCCCGGTAACGGATGATCTGAGCGGCACGTTCGGCCTTGAAGAGGTCCAACTTGGCGGCCTGGCTGATGCCGAGGGCGCAGTTGATGTCGCTGATGCGCTCGTTTGTGGAGGGGACGTGGAATTCGTGGTACCAGGGGGCACCAGGTTCCGCGTCCTTCAAGTCGCCGCACCAGCCGTCGCGCTGGATGCCGTGGTGACGGGCCGAGCGCAGTTTGGCAGCCCAGGCGGCGTCATTGGTGGTGACGGCGCCACCTTCACCGGTGGTGATGTTTTTCACCGGGTGGAAGGAGTGGATGGTCCCGAGGCTGTGGCGGCAATCGCCGGACTTCTGCTCACCCCAGGTCGAGCCGAAGGAGTGTGCGCCGTCATCGAGGAGGATGATGCCCTTGCGACGGCAGACCTCCGCCAGACCGGCGAGGTCGCACAGGCGACCGGCGAAGTGCACGGGCACGACGTAGTCCAGGCGCTCGCGGCAGGCGTCGAGGATCTCCGGCGTCAGGCAGGCGGTGACGGGATCGACGTCCAGCAGCACCACCTCGGCGCCGAGGAGGGACGCCTGGGTGGCCGTGGCCACGAAGGTGATGGCCGGGACGCCGACGCGCTTGCCGGGGCCGATACCGGCGACCTGGTACAGCAACTTTAAGGCGCTGGTGCCATTGGAGATGGCCACGGCGTGGGCGGCCCCGGTGACCTGTTTGATGACGGCCTCGAAGGCCTCCACCTGGGGTCCGGCGGTGAGGAAGTCGCTTTTCAGGACGGCCGCCACGGCGGCAATATCCTGGTCATCGATTTGTTGGCGTCCGTATCCGATCATGGGACGAAAAGGATCGGCGGACGGGCGGGGGTGGCAATATGGAGAACCACTCGGCTTTGGCACGGTTGCTGCGTCAGGTCCGGCGAGGTTTGCCATGACCCTGGGCGTTCACTTCAACCGGCTGGCCATCAATACCCATCGCAATCTGTCGGTGGCCGATCGTCAATTGAACGTGACGTTGCAGCGGCTTTCCAGTGGCGTTCGCCTGCAACGGGCGGGGGACGATCCCTCCAGCCTGATGCTCGCCAACTCCATGCGCCACCACCTGCGGGGCCTGGCCGCTGCCTCTCAGAATGCGGAGGAGGGCGTCAGCATGCTCCAGACCGCCGATGGGGCCCTCGATCAGGTCAGCAGCCTGCTGATTCGGCTCAAGACCATCATGGTCCAGGCCGGTAACGAAGGGGCCTTGGATCCCTCTTCGAACCAGGCCCTGCAGGACGAGGCCAATGGCATCGTCGATAGCATCAGCCGGATTTCCGGGGAGACCCGCTTCGCCAGTCTGAGTCTCTTGGATGGCACGGCCGGCGGCACGGTGCTGGATGATGCCGCCGAGGACGTGCTGGCGGGCATCGACTTCAGTGCTTCGGCCCTGCCGGGCGGTATCCAGAAGGGCTCGGCCATCAGCGTTACCATGCCGGTGGGCGGGCTGTCCATGACCCGCGACCGGGTGGCCGTCAGCCTCAGCACCACGGGGGGGGCCATGACCCCCGCCAGCAGCACGGATCTGGTGGCTAACCTTTTTCAGGACCCCACGGGCGCCAATAGCGCCCTCAGCGGAGTTCCGGCAACCTTGTCCTTCACGGGCCCCCGGGGCGTGGCCCAAACCGTGACCGTCACCGGCACCACCACGGTGGGCGACGTGGTCGCTCAGATCAACGCCACCAGCACCGCCACGGGCGTCCGGGCGGCCTTGACCAACGGCGTCCTGACGGTGGAAAGCACGACCTTTGGCCCCGGGACCCTGACCTTTTCCAGCACGCCCATGGATGGCGGCACCGTGGGTCTGCTGGATAGCGACACCGCCGCCGGCAACAGTTACGCCACCGCCGGGACCACCGGCACCCTGACCCTGAACTATAAGGATCTGCTGGGTATCGCCCGGACCATGACCCTGACCCAGGACCTGACCTCGGCTAAGGGCCTGACGTTCCGCAACACGGCCGGCGGGCCCGAGGCGGCCCCGCCCTACACCGCCTTCGACATCCCGGCGTTTTCCGTGACCCTCAAGGACTCCACTGACGGTACCCTCGGCACCACCCTGACGGCCAGCGACGCCCAGGCCTACACGGCGACTCGTCAGAGTGCCACCCACATCCATACCGGGGCGATGACGGATCAGCGGATTGAACTCGACATCCCGGATATGCGATCCAACGCCATCGGGTTCACGGCCGGGTTGGCGGCTTCGGGATTCGCCAGTGTCCAGTCCATCACCACCCTGTCGGCCATTACCCTCGGTCGGACCCAGGAAGCCCTCCAGGTCATCGATGCGGCCATCAATGAAGTCACCTCGGTGCGCGGTCGCCTCGGCGCCCTCCAGGCCGATGGGGTCGAAGCCGCCCTCAGCAACCTCCAGGTCGCCAGCGAGAACCTGACCGCCAGTGAAAGTCGCCTGCGGGATGCGGATTTCGCCCTGGAAAGCGCCAATTTCGCCAAACAGCAGATTATCTATCAGGCGGCTACGGCGATGCTGGCCCAGGCTAATCAAATTCCCCAAACGGTGGTCGATCTGCTCAAGGGTCGGTAATTGGCCGCTTTCCTTTCGGGCGAGAGGGCTGTCGATGGGCGGATCGCCATGACCTCCCTGGTGGTTCAAGGAGCCTTCACCCTGGACAACGCCGTGAGCCGATAGAGACCGGCTTTTGTCGTCCTGGCACCTCCTTGCCCAGGGCACCCATCTGGTGATGCAAAACCGCAGGGGTGGTCCAGCTCCAAGGCGCGTGATGCGACGGCATGGCAGCGCCATGTCGAGCGTCGCGCAACGATGGAGATGGGCCGCAACTGGGGTTTTTGGGTTCACATGAGACACCCATCGTCTGTGCGACACTAAGTGCTTGTCTGTCTATGGGGTCATCGCGTACCTTTCGCCCATGAATTTCCTCAAAAATCGCCAGAAATTCCTGGCCCAGATCGATGACCTGGGGCCCTTCCTCCAACTCATGGACCTGCTCCCAGACGTGGGATTTTTCATGAAAGATCGGCGTGGGAGATTCATCCTCCAGAACCGACGGGCGTATGAATGTTGTCGGGTGGGCTCCGAGATGGAAACCCTTGGCAAGACCGATCGCGAGTTCTTTCCCAAGGATCGCGCGGATCTCTACATGGAGGGTGACCAGGAGGTGATGCGCACCGGCAAGCCGATCGTCAATGCCATCCAGCCATCCCCCGATGCCCCAAACGGCGAAGAACTGATCATCTACAGCAAGGTCCCGGTGCGCGACAAGGACGGGCGGATCATCGGCGTTGCCGGTATCCATCGCCGCATCGACAATTTACGGGCGCCACCCAAGGCCTTCGGTCGTTTATCCCGGGCCGTCGATACCCTCCACCAACGCTTCCGTGAACATCACGATATGGTGGACTTGGCGGCGAGTACCGGGCTTTCCCGGAGTCAATTCGATCGGCATTTTCAACGTCTGTTCGGCACCACGCCCCATGAGTACCTGCTGCGCATCCGGGTGCATCACGCCAGCGACCTGCTGGAACGGACCTCAAAAACCATCACCGACATCGCCTTGGAGTCGGGATTTTACGACCACAGCCATTTTTCCCGGACCTTTAAGCGGATCATGGGTGTGGCGCCCTTGGGATTCCGTAAACGCCATCAACCGGCGTGAGGCTGGCATCTGGGCCTGGGCCCGGGCGGACGTCCTCGGGGTTCTCGGCCAGCGGTGTTCCGACTATCAGAAGGTCGGCGCCTTCGTGGGGCAGCACCGCACCCGTAAGTCCGGGGACGCTTGCGCAGACCGCCTGAATCGCCTCCAGCTCAAGGTTCATCCACGCGGTGGAATAGGCATCGGAAGCCGCTCCAGAGTCGCCAATGGCCCAGGTACGGCACCACCGGTTGCCCTCGCGGCCCGTGCGGGGATCGACGATGTGCTGGCCTTGCACCGCATGCCCCGAGGCGCTGATGGCCCGTCTTTCCAGCGCGATTTCCCGCTGGTCCAGCCCGATGGTCCAGCCCCTGCCCGGGCAGGGGCCATCCAGCGCCACGGCGGTGCTGCCCCCGCCGCAGGTCAGCAGAGCCCGGGATACGTCCCAGTCGTCCAGAATCTGGACGCAGCGGTCCAGGGCGAATCCCTTGCCGATGGCGCCCAGGTCCAGCCGAACCGGACCATCGACCACCTGGACCACGGCGGCGTCCCCGGCGACCAGTAGCCGCCCCCGCCGGGCATGGTGGTCACCAGGCTCAACGGCCGCACTCGCCGCGCTCCCGGCCTTCAGGAGATCGACCGCCTGGCCCACGGTGGGGTCGAAGGCTCCTCCGGTGTGATGGAGGAGGTGGAATGCGAGACGGAGGCACTCCACCGTGTCCTGGTCCACGGCCAGCAGTTCCCCGGGCGCCAGTCGGTTGATGGCGGCGATATCGCTGGCCTCATCGAAGCGGCTGAGTCGGCCTTCCGCACGGGTGATTTCCGCGAAACACTCCTGGGCGGCCTGGCGGGCATAGGCACCATCGGTGGTGGCGATCCGCACCTCAAAGGTCGTGTTCATGGCCTGATGGGCGAAAACGTGGATGGGATCCGTGGTCATGGGGATGCAGGGGCCAGATACAGGTGAGCGAGGACGTCCGGGCGTAGGCCGAAGATCCGCACGGTCCACCCGGAGGGAAGTTGGGGCTCCTGGTTCCCAGCTTCACCCACGAGCACAATCGCCCGGAAGTGCTTGGTGGGTGGAAGAGCCTCAAGGGTCGGCCAGTAACCCACTTGAGGGTCGCGGCGCAGGTACCATGGCAGGGGCCACGGATCGGCGCCGATCACGGCCACGGGTCCGCCGTTTCCGGATGATGTCTGGGCCAACCGTTCGGCGAGGCGCTGACAATCCGGCACCGTATGGGCGTAGGCCAGGGGATTGGCCGGGTCGGCGGGCCACCGATGGACGAGTTTGTGGGTTTCTGACAGGAGAGCCGTTACTGCACCCGTTCCCAGGAGCAGCAGGGGCAGTAAGCCGACCTGCCGCCGGATCGTGTGACCGATGAACACCCAGCCCAGGCCAGCCACCAAGGCCCCTGGCACCAGCACTTGCAGCATCAGCCAGGGCGTTTTGTAGGGGATGAGGGTATAGAGCCCGGCGAGGATCAGGACATACATGGTCAATAGCCATGCGTGGGGCGCCTCATGCCGGTGGCGCCATGCCTGCCAGCTCCCGGAAAGAAACCCAATGACCAGGATCCAGCTGCTCCAGGGCAGCCCCCGCAGATGGGGGGACAGGTACCAATCTGCGTAGGTGAACCACGGCGACTGGTGACCCGCTCCAGCGGCTCGCGTTCCGATGCCGGGCAAGACGCCCAGCAGATCCCCGAGGAGGTGTGGCTGCCGTCCCCCGTCACTGAACCAAAGAAATACTCCGGTCAGGGTCGTCGCGCTCAGCACCACCACTTCGGGGCGTCGCTGGCTGAGGAAAGACCGCAACGTGGCGATGGGCACCAGGAGCCCCACCGCGGCCCCCGCAGCCCCCAGGGCCAGCAAGGTCGTCGCCTTGGTGGCCAAGGCCGTGGCGATCAGTCCTCCCAGGAGGAGGGCCTTCAGGAGACGGGCCCTGGGTCGTTGCTCAGCAATCCCGTCCATGGCCGTGAGCCATGCCAGCATGGTCAGCAAGACCAGCAGGGGCTCATGGATGGCGTACCCGCCATAATAGACCATCGGCGCGGCACAGGCCCACCATACCCCCGCCACCAGGGGACCCGGCCCGCCAAGCATCCGGCACCACCAGGGAATGGTCAGCAGCAGGCCAAGGACGGCGAGCAGGCTGGGGAGGCGGACCTGCCACTCCACCAGCGATGGCGTATCGTCGGCACCGGTCAGGCGGGCCACCTGCGTGGCCACGGCGAACCACACCGGGCCATGACGGTCCTGGGGATCGTAAACGAACGGAATCCCCTCCAGGGCTTGGCCGACGGACGCGGCATTCCCGGCTTCGTCAGTATGCATGGGGCGAAGATCCCAAGCCGACAAACCCAGGCCCGTAGCGAGACCGACCAGGAGCAGAGTCAGGAGGACCTGCGCTAACCCGGGGACCCGAGTTGCCGTGGCCGGACCAGGGGCAATTCGTCGGAAATGGTGAAGCACGTCCATGGGCGGAATCCCGAGAGGGAGCTGCATCCGGCGAAGGTCAGTCCCACGACGTGCCGCACGAGGGCTTCATGCCTGGAGGTTTCGGTCAAAACCTCCGGAGGACGCGTCCCAAGGCTCAGGGCAGTCCGTAGACTTCCACCTCGGTGTAGTGGTTGGTCTCGGTGCTGGTGTTGCCGTGGCTATAGAGGCGCACATACCGCGCCTTGATGCCCTTGCCGTCGACGATTTTTCCTTCGGCGGTTTCCGTGTAGTTCTTGTCCTTGCCAACGCCCAACCCATTCAGGTTGTCGATGTCGTTGTTGAACAGGGTTTCCACGCCGGTGGTGAAGTCCTTGGTGTCGGAAACCTGCACGACCACGCCCTTGTAGACCCGGGCCTGGGAGTGGAAATGCCACACGACGATTGCGTGCAGTTCCTTGGAAGCTTCGAGGTCGATCTGGACCCACTGGGACCGGTTGCCGATTTCGACGAAGTTGCCCTCGTCTCCGGCTTTTTCGCCGTCCGTGACCTGATCGAGATCCCCGAGGAGCGGTTCGCTGTCGCTGCTGGTGACCTTCTTCCCCAGGGCCAGGTTGACGGTCCCGACCGGGACCAGGAAGGGCGGTCGACTCCCCTGGCGGGGGGCCTCCAGGTTCCCGATTTTGACGGGTACCGGGGTGCCAACAAACAGGGGGCGGGGCAGTTCCAGGACCAGCGGAACTTTGTCCGCGGCGTGGAGGGAGCCCATCAGCATGGCGGGGAGAAGGAGGGCGCGGAGGGAGCTCATACGATGAAATCCTCAGGTTTGCAGATCACGGGGTTCTTTGTCTCGACGGCTTCAATCGCCTTGAAGACCGCAATTTCGCTGCGCAGGGCCTCATCGGCCGGGCACGTGAGTTTGGTCCGGCCCCGGATGCTGTCAAAAAAATTCTCCAGATGGGGTTGGTGAATGGCTTTGCTCATCACGACGGGGATCTGGTAGCTGGCCAGGGCGGCCGTTTCCCGGGCGTCGACTTTGGCCGTGTCTGCGGGTGCTGGGGCGGCCTTGTTGGCCACCACCACGTTGCTCCGGAGGAGGTCGTCCCACGACTTTCCGGCGGCCTCGTGGTACAGCGCGGTGATTTTGGGATTTTCCGACATTTTCAGGGATCCATCAATGCCCATGAATTGTTCGAAATACCCCCCGCCGGCGCTGGTCGTGGTTTGTACCTGATAGAAGGCGCGCACCGGACCGTCGGCGGTCTGGTACTCGTAGATGACCATCGCGTTGTCAAACCACTCATGGTTCTGGTAATAATCCGCGCCGCCACTGGCCATCACCCGGGTCGGATAGGCATCGAGGAACCAATTATAGATGTCGATCTGGTGGGCTCCGAGATCCGACAAGGGCCCTCCTCCCAGATCCTTGAACCAGCGCCAATTCCGGAACTGGTGCATGTCCTTGAAGCCGTACTTCGCAAGGTGGTCAGGCTTCATGGTGGCTTTGGCCGGCCACCCGAAGTCGGTGCCGGCGGCCCGGTTCCACTGGCCATTGATGGCGGTGATTCGACCGAGGGCCTTGGCGTCCCCGCGGACGATGCGGTTGCGGGCGACGATGTACCGGGGGTTGCTCCGGCGCTGGTGGCCGATCTGCAGCAACTTCCCGGATTTGCGCATGGCGGCGACCATCGAACGGGCCCCTTCCAGGGTGTTCGACATCATTTTTTCGCAGTACACATGCAGACCGGCACTGAGGCAGTCGTTCGTCACCGGGGCATGCCAGAAATCTGGGGTTGCCACGATCACGGCCGTGAGGGTCTTTTCCTTCTCCAGCATGGTCCGGTGATCCTCGTAGACGTTCACGAGGATGTCGCTCTTCTTGAGCAGACGCTGGACGTAGGTGCTGGAATACTCCCAGATATCGCAGATGGCGACCACCCGAACGGTGGGGATCTTTTGGATCGCTTCCAACAGGATCCTACCCTGGGCCCCTAGACCGACGATGGCAATGTCGAAGGTCTCGCTGGGTGTGCGACTGCCGGGGGTTTGCGCCGACGGTTCGGCTCCCCACAAACCCCCGGATGACAGCAGTCCCAAGCCCGCTGCCGAAACCAATTGCAGGAACCGACGGCGATCAAGCCCGGCGGCGAGGTGGTCGAAGGGATCGTTCATGACCGGGTCACCGAGAAACGGTTATACTTGGACAGGACCAGGGCGGCAGCGATTAAGCCGATGTGGATGGCCAACCAGCTCACGCCGCCGTCCTGCTTGATGAGGATCAGGCCGGCGGTGAGGGCGATGTAGATGCCGCCCATAATGGCCAGGCTGATCCGGTTGAACACGCCGATGATCAGCGTCAATCCCACCAGGATCAAAACCCAGCCGAGGATGGCGTAGAACGGGCTGACGAGGAATCCCGGCAACAGGGGTTCTCGGGCCAGGGAGTCCGCCAGGGAGCTCGGGACCGCATGGTAATTGCTGAGGGCATAGAACTTCTCTTGGACCTCCACCATCGCCCCACTGGCATCCGGATTGCCATCGGCATCCAGGAGGGGAATGGTCAGGGTCCGCGTGTCGGCAAACTTCTCGATGCCGGTCAGCAGGGCTCGGGACCCGAGCCACAGGCGGAGGGTGAGGAATGCCAGGGTGGAGCCCCAGTCGGTGGGTTGGTCGTGATCGGTCATGGCTCGTCTACCTGAAGAAGGGTGGGAATGTCGAACGTCAATGTTGGTGACGGTCTTGCAGCGCCTCGACGGTATCCGGGGCGAGGGCGGGGATGGCCGCGACTTTCAGACTGGCGGAGGGCGCGGCGTCGGCCGCGAGGTCTCCGAGGGCGAATTGGATGCCATCCAGATAGGAACTGAGGATCTCGGGAATGGTGTAGACGTCCTCCCGATGGCCGAGCGAGGAGTAGAAGACCCGTATCCCATCGTTGGTTTGCTTGATCCAACTGATGGGGAAATCTTGATCGGTGCGGACGATTTTCTTGGGATCCCGCTGGTTCTCCTTCTTGGACATGTCCAGGCTGAGCAGCACGCGTTGACGATCACGACTGTAGTCCCCCGTGATCTGGTAGATCTCATCCTTGATCCAGAACCCTTTCCCTCCGAAAGCCGCGACCAAGGGATGTCCTGGCTCGTCCAGCTTGACGGCCACCGTGTCTTTGGCGACCCACGGATGGCCATGGAAGATCCCGCCCATCAAGGCCTGGGCCTCAGGCCAGGTGGGGAAGTTGTCCGTGGCCGCATGGAGTCCGACCAGGCCCTTGCCACGTTTCAGGAACGTCATCAGGGCCTCCCGATGGGCCGGATCCTTGAAGGCCAGCTTGGTGGTATTGTTGAAGACCACGGCGTCGAAGGCCGCCAGCCGATCGGGCGTGAAGACAGCCATGTCATCGCTGAGCTCAGCGGTGTAGGCCCCCGTGGCCGCCCCAAGGCGAATCAGGGCCTCATTGCCCCACGGGATGGACGTGTGGTAGAAGCCTTCGGTTCGGTAGAACACGAGGACCCGCCGATCCTTTTTGGGGACCGCCCGGGCCTGGCTTGGCACGGCCTTGGCGATGCTCGCCGCTTGGCTGGCGGTGATCGGTAGGGGTGCCTTCTCTGCGGCGGAGATCACTCCGCCGCTAGCGATGGCAATCAAGGTCAGGAGACGGCGGACCAGCGGGCGGGTGAACATGGAAACTCGGGGCTTGGAGGGGTGAAAGGTCTACGACCTGGCAGGTGAACTGTTGATAAGATACCTTAGAAATTCAGGTCTCGGTGTTCAGAACCACCGGGCGATACCCGCCTTGTTGCCGAAACCACCACAACAGCAGCAGGTAGGCGACGAGAAGGCCGCAGGGTACCAAGGCGACCATTCGGAGGGCCACGTGCTTGCTATCCCCCTTGGCCTGATCCACCGCCTGTTTCTGTGGCAGCGCCAAGTCCGTCACCTTCGTGGGATCCAAGGCTCGGTAAGTGCCCAGCAATCCCTCGCGCTCGACCATTACCTGACCATGAATCGTCGGGTCTCGGTTGGCCAGGGCCTTGTCAAAGGCCGTGTCCTGGATGTTGCCCAGGAGCATGGCTCCAAGCACGCCGACACCCAGCATGCCGACCCCGCCGGTGGCATTGAGGGTCAAGGCCCCGCCCCGCGGGCACTGCTCGGCGACCACACCCAGCATGGTCGGCCAGAAGAAGGCCTTTCCTCCGGCGTACAGGGTGGCGGCCGCGAATACCAGCAGGGCGGTATCGGCCAAGGAGAGGGCAAACAGCCCGAAGCTCGCGATCCCGGAGCATACGGCCAGGGTTCCGAGGGGCGACAGGCGATGGACGATGGCGCCGCCGAAGAAGCGCAGGGCCATCATCAGGGTGGCGGTGTAAATCAGCACCCAAATACCATTATTCCCGAGGACGGGTTGCATGAGGTCGCCCACCCAGCTGTCCACGCCCAGTTCCGTGGTCGCGAGGGGGATCATCAGCAGCAGGATGATGATGAAGAGCGGGCGGCCGAAGGAGCGTACGGCGGCGAACGTTGCCCCGGCCACCACCCCGGCCGTGATGGCCCCGGCCAAGATCGGGGAGGTGGACAGGTGCAGGGTACGGATCAATTCGGCGGCGATCAGGAACGTGATGATGAACGCACCCGCCGCCCCGACCTCGCGCAGCATGTCCCGGTAGGAAACCCCGGCGGAGACCCGCTCGTCGACGGGGAAATCCTGGAACAGCAGGATCGCCAGGTAGGCCACCGCAGGAATGGCGAGCAGCAGCATCTTGCCCTGCCAGGAAACCGCATCGCCCATGGTCATGACGATCAGGCCGGCGATCACCATGCCTGCCGGCCAGCCGGCGTGCAGACGGTTTAGCCACCGGGTCTTGTCATTCTTGAATTGGGTGGCCACCACGGGGTTGATGTAGGCCTCGACGGTACCATTGCCCAGGGCAACGATGAAATTGGCCCAGTAAAGGCCCTCATAACTGGTGGCATTGATGGTCATCACCAAGGAGAGGGCATGGCAGAGGAAACCGAAGACCATGGCCGTCTTGTAGCCAATCCGATCGATAATCAGACTGAAGATGACGATACTGATGGCAAACGGCCACAGGCCGACACCGAACAGCTCGCCCTTCTGGGTCTCGCTCAGGTTGAATTGGACCGCCCAGGTATCCATCAGCATCGCTCGCAGGAGGAAGCCGAAGGAGGTCGTGATGAGGGCGATGAAACAGCCCCAGAAAAGGATACGAGGCGAGGATGGTATAAGGCGCATGGAGTTCCGTTAAGGGGCCAATGGTGAAGCGGCCTGCAGTTAAATGCTGTCGTAAATGACCACGTTGGACCATGCGTGGCGCTGACGGGCCAGGAAGTCCAGGTGCCGTGGTTCCACCTGGTAGGCATCGTGCCCCGCCAGGTCATCGAACACCACGGTCAGGGCAAACGAGTAGGAATGGTCGATGACCGGTCGGCGGGTGCTTGCCGGCTGACCGATCCAACCCTGGCGCACTGTAGGAATCGTCAGCAAGGTCGCGAGATCCCGGGCGAAACCTTCGATGGCGTCCTGGTCAAGATCCTCGCGGAGCCAGAAGTAGACGGAGTGGACGAGCATGGTGATCCCTCAGCTGAGGCCGAGCTGCGCCCGCAGGGCGGCTCGGTCCACACGGCCGCCGGCGAAATCATCGAAGGCCTTGGCCGAGGGGGTGATCAGGTGGCGAGCGATGAACGGAGCACCCTCCCGAGCGCCCTGCTCGGGATCCTTGAGGGCGCATTCCCATTCCAGCACCGCCCAACCCGCGTAGCCGTAGCGGGTCAGTTGGCTGAAAATCCGGGCGAAGTCGATCTGACCGTCCCCCAGGGAGCGGAAGCGGCCGGCGCGCTCCTTCCAGCCCAGGTAGCCGCCATAAGCCCCGACCCGTCCATCCGGTCGGAATTCCGCATCTTTGACGTGGAAGGCCTTGATCCGTTGATGGTAGTGGTCGATGAAGGCGCTGTAATCCATTCCCTGCAGGACCAGGTGACTGGGGTCGTACAGGAGGTTTGCCCGGGGATGGTCATCCAGGGCCTCCAGCAGACGTTCGAAGGTCGCTCCGTCATGGACATCTTCACCTGGATGCACCTCCCAGGCGATGTCCACGCCTTTGGAATCGGCATGGTCCAGGATCGGTTTCCAACGACGAGCCAGTTCGGCAAAGCCCTCCTCGACCAGGCCTGCCGGGCGCTGGGGCCAGGGGTACATGGTATGCCACAGGAGCGCTCCCGTGAAGCTGGGGACGGCAGTCAGGCCCAGGTGATGGCTGGCATCAATGGCGAGCTTCATCTGTTCCACCGCCCAGGCGGTGCGGGCGGATGGATTGCCCCGGACCCCTGCCGGGGCGAATCCATCAAACGCCGTGTCGTAGGCCGGGTGGACGGCCACCAACTGTCCTTGCAGGTGGGTCGCCAATTCCGTGATCGCCACCCCGTTTGCTTTGGCGATGCCAGCAAATTCATCACAGTAGGTCTTTGAGCTGGCGGCCTTGGCCAGATCAATAGCCCGTCCATCCCAGGCCGGCACTTGGACGCCCTGGTAACCCAGGGAGCCCGCCCACCGAGTGATGCTGGCCCAGGAGTTGAAGGGTGCGGCATCCCCCATGAACTGAGCCAGGAAGATGGCGGGGCCTTTGATGCCTGATGAGAGGGACATGGGGTGGTGTCTCGTGGTGCTGGTTGCAGGAGGGGTGGAGGTCACAACTTCCAGGGGGCCCGGAATTTCTTGGACAGCATGGCATTTGCTTCCGGGGATCCGACGAAGGACTGGGACTTGGAATCCCACTGCAGTTTGGTCCCCAGTCGGGCAGCGATGAGGGCCAGATGGCCGGGGGTCTGGGAGCGATGCGCCACCTCCACCGGGGTGAGGGTTCGCTTGCGACTCTTGATGCTGTCGATGAATTCCTGCATATGCCCGGGGGATTTGTAGAGGGGCACTTCGAGAGTTCCCTTTTGCTCCCGTTCCCGGATCTCCTTGAGCCACTCCTTGTTGGAGGCCTCCAACTTGCCCCGGCTGACGTACACCCAGCCCTTGTCCCCAAACCAAACGGTGCCATTGCGCAGTTTTTCCGGGTCTGGTGCGGCCGTGGGTGCGCTGCCCTGCTGGCCCGCCCGTGCCTTTCCATTCACGCCGATAATCATCTCGACGTCCTGGGGGTAACGGCACTCGATCCGGTAATCGGTGGCTGTGTTCCAGGTCGCCTTGGGATCAGGAAACGACATGGTGGCCGAAATATCCAGCGGGCCGATCGCATCATCGGGACCGCACCCAAATGCGGGATTGGCCAAACCCCAGTGGGCGATGTCGACATGGTGGCCGACCCAGTCCATCAGCTGTCCTCCGCCAGTGTTGTAGTTCCAACGCCAATTTTTGTGGAATCGGCTAGGATTAAACGGCATCATTTCCGCTGGGCCAATCCACTGCTCATAGTCAACGTCCGCAGGAGGGAGACCGTCCTGGGTATCTTTTCCTAATTTGAGAAAGTCGTTGTGGCCACCTGGCAGCCCGACTTCGACACGGAAGACCTTCCCGATGTAGCCATTCTGGACCAACTGGGCCGCATGACGGAAGCTGGTTTGGCTGCGTTGCCAAGATCCGGTCTGCCAGACCCGCTTGTTGCGCGTCGAGGCCTCGACCATGGCGATGCCCTCCGCCAGGGTGTGGGACAGGGGTTTCTCGCAGAAGATGTCCTTCTTGGCATTGGCGGCCATGATCGCGGGGATCGAATGCCAATGATCTGGGGTATTGATGGCGACCGCATCAATGTCGGGATCGTTGATAAGATCCCGAAAGTCCTGGTATTTTTTGCAGGATTCGTCTCCGTATTTTTTGTTCACCTTGGCCGCGCCGCCCGCGAGGTGCTTGTCGTCGACGTCGCAGACCGCCAGCACCCGGCAATCGGCCACTGCCAGAAACTGGTCGAGGTTGCTCCCGCCCTGCCAGCCAAGGCCGATGAACCCCACATTGATCTTCTTGCTCGGGGCATCGTCGCCGAAAACCCGCGAGGGGAGGAACAGCGGCAAGCTTACCGCGGCGGCGTATTTGATGAGGTTGCGGCGGGTCAGATGGTTCATGGTGTCCTCAGAAATGGGGCGATGCCTAGGAGAAGAGTTTACAATCCAATGGTGCTACCCGCCACAGCAGCAGCCGCTGCCGTGACCGTCGGACCGTGGAACGATTGACTATGGGGCACATTGACCCACTGTCGGGTGCGGGCCGAGGCCACCGCAGATTCCAGGACCTCCTGGGCGGCCACACCGTCAGCAAAATCCGGGCGGTAGGGCGTCCCCTGGTGCAGGGCGGCCAAGAAATCCGCGAGGGCATTGGTGAAGGTGTGTTCGTAGCCGATCACGTGACCGTCGGGCCAGTAGTGCCCCGCGTAGGCATGGGCGGCCCCATGCATGCACATGATCGTGCGGAATCCCTGGCTGCGGAGTTCCCCATCGGTGGAGAAGAACTCGAGCTCGTTCATCCGCTCGAAATTCCATACGATCGAACCTTTGGTTCCGTTGACCTCAATTCGGTGATGGTTCTTCCGACCGGCAGCGGCCCGGCTGGCCTCAAAACTGGCCAGGGCACCGTTGGACAAGCGGGCTAAAAAGAGGAAGGCGTCGTCCACGTCGACGGTGCCCATGCCATGCCCATCGGGCTTCCGCCGTTCGGGGATGAAGGTCGTCTGGAGTGCACTGACCTCCGCGAACTCCAGGCCGGTGAGGAAGCGGGTCATATCGATGAGATGCGCATTGAGGTCGCCATGGGCCCCCGATCCGCAGGCTTCCGCACTCATCCGCCACAGGTGCGGGCACGCATCGTCCAGCAGCCAATCCTGGAGGTAGACGGCACGAACGTGGCGGATCTCCCCGAGTTGTCCGTCGGCGATGAGTTGGGCCGCGAGGGTTGCGGCCGGCGCTCGACGATAGTTGTGCCAGATGAGCGTGGGGAGCTTGGCTTTTCGTGCCGCCTCGGCCATGCGCCGGGCATCGGCCACGGTAATCGCTAGTGGTTTTTCGCAGAGAACGATTTTCCCGGCTTCCAGGGCTTTAATGGCGATTTCTGCGTGGCTGTTGTTGGAGGTCGTCACATCGACGGCGTGAATGTCGGGCCTGCGCAGGACGGCATCCAGATCCGTTGACCAGGAGTCCCATCCGAGGATGCGTGCCTGCTCGGCCAGGGTCGTCGGATTGCGTCCGACCAAAACCGTGCGGTTGACCCGGTAGGGAAGCTCTGGGAAGAACGCGTTCACTTGGCGGTACGCGTTGGAGTGGGCGCGGCCCATGAATCCAGCCCCGACTAGGGCAACATTGAAATCGGTAGGTGTTGATGACATGAACAATCCTTGGGAAATCAGCGAGTGGTGATGGGCTGGACCCAGATGTTGCGGAACTGGACGGGGTGCCCGTGGTCCTGGAGACAGATCCCCTGGGGCTCGGGCCCGGCCGCCAAGGGAGCGGATTTTGTGGGGCCTGAGATCGCCTGATCGGCATGAATCACGTGGCCGTTATGACGGACCTGCACCCGGGCGGGCCGAATCTGAATGCCCTCGGCGAAGACGGCCTCGGTGAAGTCCAGGTCATAGGTCTGCCACGTCCCGGGCGGGGCGCTGCCATTGATGTGAGGAGGGGCATTCCGGTAGATGCCTCCGCATTCATTATCGGCAGCCTGCAGGCCGAAGGAGTCGAGGATCTGGATCTCGTACCGCCCCTGCAGGAAGAGGCCGCTGTTGGACCGATCCTGGCCGCGATGGGTCGGCTCATAGGGAAGGCGGAATTCGAGGTGCAGCCGGTGGTTGCCGAAGACCTGAGCACTGATCACGCTCCCGCTTTTGGGAACACCTTGGAGAACACCGCCGGGTACGACGGTCCAGGGGCAGGGTCTGCCCCCTTTCACGGTCTTCCAGGAAGCGGCGACGGATTCGGCAGTGCTGGTAGCGTCAAGCAGGATCACCGCGTCCGCAGGAGGTGCCAAGCTGATGGTCGGAGACGTCATTTTGACGGGGGCGAAGGTTATGGTGGGGCCATTCGCAGGAGACAGGTGCAGGAGGTCATCCCTCCACGCGGCCTTCCATGCGGCCGATTCCTTGGGGGCGGGCCACCACGCGGGCTTCTGTTTGGGGTGGTCCGTCGGTATGGTCCCTGGCTCGGCAGGGGTCATGATGACTCCGCCATCTGGGGCGGTGGTCGCCATGAAAATCGCCAGGGGTGGGCTGCCCTTTTCTTGCTCCGAACCGAGCTGGACTCGGTAGGTGCCGGTACCCAGCCCAATGATCTCGGCCTGCCATCCTGCGGCGTGCCACAGCCCTTGGAGGCGATCGTCGGAGGCATCGTTGAAGCCGGTCTCGGCGCTCGGCAATGCCCCGGCGGTCACCAGCAGGGAACTGAAGATGATGGCTCGGCTCATCATGCAGACGTACTCCCGATTGGTTGATGCGCACTATGCCGGGAAATGGCTCGAGATCTTGTACGAATGGCGACCTTTGGTGTACATTTTCCGCAGGAGTGGCGAAGTCCTTGCCGAGGCTTCTCCACGGAGTTCCGGGGCTTTGCCCCGAAGCATCCCTACCTATCCAAGCCGCCGTCCGAACGCCCTCGATGCTATCCTTCCCGGCCCAGGCCGGACAGCGCATCAGGACGGCTGGACCGCCTCATCGTCTCCGGGGGCAGCCTCACGTGGTCGTGGGGTCTCGCCATCGACCTGAAAGGCCACGACATACAGGGGTCGACCTTTAACCTCGTCGAAAATGCGGGCGATGTATTCGCCGATGATGCCGAGGCTCATCAGTTGCACGCCGCCTAGGAACAGCATCGCCACCATCAGCGATGGATAGCCCGCCACGGGATTTCCAAAGACCAATTTTTGCACGATAACCCACACCGCATACAGCAGCGAGGCCAGGGAAATGACGGTGCCGAGATACAGCCAAAGTCGCAGGGGGACGTTGCTGAAGGCCAACATCCCACTAATCGCAAGTTTCCATAACTTCCAATAATCCAGTTTCGTATGCCCGGCCCGGCGTTCATGCCTGATGTACGAGACGCTCCCGGTCTTGAAGCCAGGCCAGGAGAACAGGCCCTTCATGAAGCGATTCGACTCCCGCATCTGGCGAATGACCTGGACGACCCGCCGGTCCATCAGGCGGAAGTCACCGGCATTGGGAGCTACGTGGGCTCGCAGCACATGGACCATGACCCAATAGAACGCCGCCGCGGTTCCTCGTTTCAGTCGACCATCACGTGAGCGATCCGATCGAATGGCGTTGACCACCAGATAGCCCTCCCGCCATTTCCGGATCAGGTCATGGATGACGGCCGGCGGATCTTGGAGGTCGACATCGATGGGAATGACGGCGGATCCCATGGCATAGTCCAGGCCACAGGTGAGGGCGGCCTCTTTGCCAAAATTCCTGGATAATGACACTAGGCATATCCGGCCCTCCCGGGCTACCGCCGCGGCGATGAGGGCGGCCGTGCGGTCGGTGCTGCCGTCATCAATAAAGAGGATCTCCCAGGTCAATCCGGTCTGCTCCAATTCCGCCGTGGTCACGCGCAGAAACGGGTCAATGACCTCCTCTTCGTTGTAGACCGGTACGACCAACGACAGGTCCACCGGCCGGTCCGGGTGGGGGGGTGGTGGAAGTGGCGACGGACGCAGGGGTGCCACGGCGTGGGCCTCTCGCAGGGGGTAGTTCACGGTGGTCATCGGGGTCTGGTGTGCCCCTGATGGGCGAGGGGTGTGGATCCGCTGGTGGGGATGTACACGGGCGTCGGGAGGGGGCCATGCCCTGGGCGAGGACGCTGATTACGGTGTCCCAGGGTGTGCAGGTTGGCTATGCCTGGCGCCGGCTTGCCACGGTTGCCGATTCCTGCGGAGAGGTCATCTCGGCACAGGTCGGGTCCTTGACGACCTGGAAAATCCCCCATGATTCCAGCCCTCCGCCCACGGGAGGACAAATTGCCTGCCTGCTTAGCTCAGTTGGCTAGAGCACTTCCTTGACATGGAAGGGGTCAGTGGTTCAAGTCCACTAGCGGGTACCAGATTCGAACGACCGGCGCTGTAATGCTTTACAGCGCCGGTTTTGTTTTAAGTGGCAAGTTTTCATGCGGGATTGTCCTCGGCTTGGCCAAGGTTCCCCACGGTCGAGACACCGGTGCGTGGCCAGCTTACGGCTGCCGTGAAGTGAGGCCGGGATTACCCCATGACCTGCTCAAGACGGTGCCCGCTGGCCCCTGTGGGAATCCTGGTCTGAAGCCCTCCCCGGTGATCAGCGGGCTTCGGGCTCGATCCCTGCCTCGGCCAGAAACGGCCAGAGGTGGTCGAGGGCGGTTCGGCCGGAAGGGGCGTAGGGATGCTCCATGAAATGGTGCCCGGCCCCGGCCAGGACCATCAGGTGGCTGTCCTCGCCGGCTTCGACCTGGCGCTGGTGGAACTTTTGGGCGAGTTTCGCCGGGACGTCCACGTCTTGATCGCCATGGAGGCTCAGGACCGGGGGAAAGCCCTCGGGCTTGAGGTGCAGGGGCGAGAGGGCGTGGCGGTTTCCGCCGGCGAACTGGTCGATGTACTTGGCCAGGGGCAGGGCCCAGCCGTCGTTGTGATCCAGGGACGGGGTCAGGCCGCAGGCCACCACCGCCCGAACCCGGACGCCGCCGCGCTCCTGGCTCAGTTGGTGGGCGGCCACCAGGGCCGTCAGGCTGCCGGAGCCGGAGCCGAGGAGGACCACGCTGCCCTCGTAGCCCGCCAGGTGGGCGTCCTCCAGGAGTTTGGCGAGGCCGGTTTTGGCGTCGGCGATCAGGTCGCCGCCGTGGCGGGCCCCATCGCCGCCGAGGGGCCGCACGCCGAGGGACGCTGCCGGGTGGCCGTGCTCGGCCAGGATCATCATCAGGGGCCGCAGGTCGTAGTGGTGGCCCTGGTGCCACCAGCCGCCGTGGAGGCACACGACCAGGGACTTCCGGCCGCGATCCTCGGGCACGATCACGTCGTACCGTTGGGTGGGATGGCTGCCGTAGGCACGGTTCAGATCGAGGGAGGCGGGCATGACGGCTTTCGGGAAGGGAATCACATGCGCTCCGGCGCGATCAGGCCGAGGAGGCGCAGGCCCTCACCCAGGGCCTCGCGGGCGGCGCGGACCAGCCGTAGGCGGGCGGCGGCCAGGGTGGCGTCTGAGCACAGGACGCGGGCTTCGACATCGCCATTGCCGCTGGTGAGCCAGGCGGCGATGGCCGCCGCCAGGGCCAGCAGACCCGTGGCCAGGGCTCCGGGTTCGTCGGTATCCACGGCCTTTTCGAGGGCGGCCTGGAGCCGGGCGAGGGCCAGGAGGACGGTTTTCTCGTGCTCGGTGGCCAGCAGGGCCGGATCGCCGGCCCCGGCGTTCGGATGGGCCTCGGCGAACTTGCGCTCGATGGAGCACAGGCGGGCGTGGGCGAACTGCAGGTAGGGCCCGGTTTCGCCCTGCATGTTGAGGGCGTCCTCGAACTTAAACTTCACATCATTGGAGCGGCTGTTCTTGAGGTCGTTGAAGACCACGGCACCGACGCCCACGGCGCGGGCGATGCGGGCCCGCTCTTCGCCGGTGATGTCGGGGTTCTTCTCGGCCATGACCGTGGCGGCGCGGTCGATGGCCTCCTCCAGCACCTCCCGCAGGAGCATGGTCTTCCCGGCCCGGGTCCGGCCCTTGGCCCAGCCTGGCTCCAAGCCCTCACCAGGCTCATCGTTCCACATCAGGACCACGCCGAACCCGACATGGCGCAGGCGGTCGGCGAAGGGCCGTCCCAGCAATTTGGCGACGGCGAACCACTCCTGGAAATGCAGGGACTGGCCGAGGTCGACGACATACAGGCTGCGGTCGAAGGCGAATTCCGCGAAGCGGTCGTCGCAGGCCGTCAGGTCCCGGGTCGCGTAGAGGGTGCCGCCGTCCGCCCGTTTGATGAGGGCGGGCTTCTTGAACTGCTTGCCCGCTAAGGTCGGCAGATCGACCACCGTCGCGCCCTGGTCCTCTTTCAATAGGCCCTTGGCCGCCAGTTCCGTCAGCAGGGGGCCCATCTTGTCTTCGTAGTGGGCCTCGCCCTTCCAGGAGTCGAAGGTCACGCCTAGCAGGGCGTAAATGCGTTGGAACTCGCCGAGGCTGGCGTCCTTGAAAATCTGCCACAGGCCCCGGGCTTCGGTGTCGCCGTCCTCCAGGGCCTTGGACCAGCGGCGGGCTTCTTCCTCGACCTGGGCATCCTCCTTGGCCGCCTTGCTGATGCGGACGTAGAGGTCGTTCAAAAACGTCACCTGGTCCGGCGCGGCGCGAAGCTGTTCGAGGGTCAGGCCCTCGCGCTTCCAGCCAGCGATCAGGCGGCCAAAGGCCGTGCCCCAGTCCCCCAGGAAGTTGATGCGCGTCACCTGCCAGCCCGCCGCCTGGTAGCAGTGGGCCAGGGCGTTGCCGATCATGGTCGAGCGGATGTGGTGGAAGGCGAGGTGCTTGGCGATGTTGGGCGAGGAGAAATCGACGCACACCTTCTTGCCAGCTCCCGCCGTCGAGCGCACCGCCGCCCGCCCATCGGTCAGGCCCGGCAGCAGGGCCGTGGCCACCGCGGTCGGGGCCAGGGTCAGGTTCAGGAACGGACCCGCCGCCACCGCCGTTACCCCCGGCAGGGCCGATACCACCGGCACCAGGGCCGTCGCCAGGGCCGGTGGGGCCATGCCCTTGGCCTTGGCCAACTGGAAGCACGGCAGGGCCAAGTCGGCCGCGAAGCCCTTGGCCGGGGCGGCGTAGAGGCCCGCGACCTGGGCCGCAGGTACGCCGACAAATGCGGCAACAGCGTGGGAAATGGGGGCGGTGATTAGGGAAAGCATAAGAAAATCGTCCGGGGTCCGGGGTCCGGGGTCCGGGGCCTCGACAGCCACGGACCCCTAGGTGATCCGGCATCCAGTTTCCGGCCCCGGGTCGTCATGACCCCGGACCCCGGACCCCGGACCCCGGACCGGGCATCACACGTCCAGTCGTTTAGCCACGGCGAGCGCATGCCGCTCAATGAAATCCCGACGGATGGCGACATCGTTGCCCATCAGGGTGGCGAACATCCGTTCGGCCTCGATGGCGTCCTCCAGCGTCACCTTGTACATGGTGCGCTTGGTGGGATCCATGGTCGTGACCCACAGTTCGTCGGGGTTCATCTCGCCCAGCCCCTTGTAGCGCTGAATGTCGATGCCGCGGGAGCCGAGTTTCTTGACCGTGTCGACCAGGGGCAGCAGGTGGGTTAGGATCACGGAATCCTTGCCATCGCCGTAGGTGAAGGTCGCCGTCAGGCCGGCCCGGTCCGTCAGGTGGGTGGGGCTCAGGCCGAGGGTGGCGAGGCGGGCCAGGCTGCCTTCGATGGCGGAGCGCTCGGTAAACTCAATGATTTCCGGCAGGATTGGGGCGGGTTCGCCTTCGGCCCGGGGGACGATCGGCTTGCCCCGGCCCAAGAGCTCGTCGAGTTCCGCCTCGTCAGCCAGGAAGCGGTCTTCCTCGCCCAGGCGGGCCCGGTACAGGGGCAGACGACCCTGGGCGTCGCGCATCGCCAGGTATTCCTCGACCATCAGGCCCTTGTGGGCCAGGGCGTGCTCGTGGCCGTCCATCTCGCGCAGGATCTCGACCACCGCCGCCAGGGACTCGCCGGCGAAGACGTGTTCCTCGTTGCCGCTGCGGCGGGTCAGGGACGCGCCGTTGAGGCCCATGCGCACCAGTTCGTCCTGGAGGAGTTTGTCGTTGTAGACGTACTCGATGGATTTGCCGCGCGTGACTTTGTAGAGGGGCGGAGCCGCGACGAAAATATTGCCGGCCTCGATCAACTTCGGCCACTGGCGGAAGAAGAACGTCAGTAAGAGGGTACGGATGTGGCTGCCGTCCACGTCGGCGTCGGTCATGATCACGATCTTGCCGTAGCGCAGACCGGCGAGGTTGAATTCCTCGCCGATGCCGACGCCGCAGGCCTGGATCATGGCGCTGATTTCCGAGTGGCCGAGGACCTTGTCGATGCGCGCCTTCTCGACGTTGATGATCTTGCCCTTGAGGGGCAGGATCGCCTGGTAGCGGGCGTCACTGCCGCGCTTGGCGGAACCACCGGCCGAGTCACCTTCGACGAGGTAGAGTTCGGTCTCGGCCACCACGCGGCTCTGGCAATCGCGCAGCTTGTCGGGCATGCCGGCGTTCGAGAGCAGGCTCTTGCGGTTCTTGCGCGACAGCTCGCGGGCTTTGCGGGCCGCCTCGCGGGCGTCCATGGCGGCGCAGGCCTTGAGGATGATCATCTTGGCGAGTTTGGGATTCTCCTCGCACTCGGTCTTGAGCTTCTCACCGAAGACGGACTGGACGATGCCCGCGACCTCGCTGTTGATCAGCCGGTCCTTGGTCTGGTTCGAGAACTTCGGCTCCATCAGCTTGACGCTGACGATAGCGCACAGGCCCTCGCGCAGGTCCTCACCGGCGGGGGCCTTTTCGGCCTTGAGCAGGCCCGAGGCCTTGGCGTAGGCGTTGAGTTCGCGGGTCAGGGCGGTTTTGAAGCCTTCCAGGTGGGTGCCGCCGTCGCGGTTGCGGATGTTGTTGGCGAAGCACAGCAGCTGTTCATCGTACGAATCATTATACTGGATCGCGACTTCGATCTCCATGCCCTCTGGGGTTTGGCCCACGAGATGGATCACGGGATGCAGGGCTTCCTTACCGGTATTGAGGAAGCGCACGAAACCGGCTAAGCCGTCGGTGTTGTAGAACACCTCCGCCTTGCCCTCTTCCCGCTCGTCCGTCAGGGTGATGCGGACACCGCTGTTGAGGAACGCCAGTTCCCGCAGGCGGGTGGCGATGGGCTGGAAGTGGTAGGTGGTGTTCTCGGCGAACACGAGTGGATCCGGCGACCAGCGGATGGTGGTCCCGCGGTGGGTCGAATCGCCGAGCCGCTGTAGGCCGGTGGTGGCGTGGCCGGCGTTGAACACCATCCGGAAGTGCCCGCCATCGCGGTGGACCTCGGCGATCAGTTCCTTCGACACGGCATTGACGCAGGACACGCCGACGCCGTGGAGGCCGCCGGACTTCTTGTAGGCCCCGGCCCCGGCGTTGTCGAACTTGCCGCCCGCATGGAGGACCGTCAGGACGACTTCCAGGGTCGACTTGCCCGAGGAGGGGTGCGGGGCTACCGGGATGCCACGGCCGTTGTCCGATACGCTCGCCGAACCATCCCGGTGCAGGGTCACATGGATGTCGCTACAGTGGCCGGCCAGGGCCTCGTCGATGGAGTTGTCGATGACCTCCCACACCAGCTGGTTCAGGCCGGTGGTGGCGGGGTCACCGATGTACATGCCGGGACGTTTCCGAACCGCTTCCATGCCTTCCAGCACCTGGATCTTGTCGGCGCCGTAATCGGCAGAGGAGGCGGAAGTTGCGTCGGTCATGGGGGCAGTCCTGCAGGAAGGGGGACAGGCTATCCGACCCCCCCCCGGTGCAACCGCAGGACCAGGGGAAGGCGACCGGCAAAACCCCAGCGGATACGGGTGTGGGACCGGGGGCAAAAAGCCGGCGAAGCACCCCTCTGATTATTATCGTAGTTTACGCTTCAACATCGCTTATGCGATCCTTCGCCGGCTTCGTGCTCGCGGTGCCCTGGGGCGTCAGGACCCGCCGGGACGGGAGGCTTCCAGCGGTGATCAGGCTGGCGAAGCGGCGATCCGCCGCAGGTTAGTTGCGCTTCCACATGGCCGAGGAATTGACGGCGGTTTCGGCTTCGCTCAGCAACGCACAACGGCCATCGGCGAAGAGGTAATTCCATTTACCGCGATGCAGGGGTAGCCGTTGGTCGGCCGTCGGCGTCTCACTGGATGCTTGGTAGCTGATCTGGGAATTCCACGTGGTGTTGTTGGTTCGACCATCGGGGCGGAGTTGACTGTTGGTTTGGATCCCCACCCCATCCACCACCACGCCCCAGGGTCCGCCCAGGTGGCCACGATCATTAAGGTAGCGGATCTCTGCCAGGAGGATCTTGGTGCTGGGGTTGGTGACCTGGAGCGTCTTGGCGGCCCAATCCATGGCGTAGGGTGCGTTGCTCCCTGAGTAGTTGCCCCCCGCCGGGGCATCGACGGGGAGGTACATCCCAGGATAGGTA
>CAIUVD010000161.1 GCA_903902515.1 uncultured Planctomycetota bacterium
GACCCCGGACCCCGGACCCCGGACCCCGGACCCTCAATCAATCCACCGTCACAATCCCCTCCTCCATCCACGCAAAGTCCCCCGCCAGGGCCTTCTTGCCGAGGTCATTCATCAGCCGCTCGTTGCCGGTCGAGAGGTTGCGGAAGTGGTCTTCGATGCGGCGGGTCGATTCGCGGCAGAAGTAGTCGGCGAGGTCCATGGGGCCCTCGCCCTGGTGGTGGCTGGCGAGGTGCATGGCGTAGGAACACGTTGCCGACATCGCAAACAGTTCGGTGCCGATTTCCATCAGGTGGCCCAGCAGCACCTGTTTCCGCTCCAGCTTCTCCTGGTACATGCCCATGGCGTGGAAGATCGAGCGGGCCAGGCGGTGGGCGGTGGCCTGCAGATAGTGGTAGTGGCCTGAGAGGATGCCCATGTCGTCGTGGCGTTCCCACAGGCTGGCGTTGAACCACTGCTGGGCGTACCAGCCGGTGTAGAAGCCCGCCAGTTTGGCTCCGGCCTTGGCCTTGGTGCCGATGGGGTTGTGGGCCTTCAGCAGGTCGCTGGCCATTTTGAGGTGCGGATCCATGGCCTCGCGGGCCAGGAACAGGCGCATGATCTCGCTGGTGCCTTCGATGATCATGTTGATCCGCATGTCGCGCATCATGCGCTCCACCGGGAAGGGCGTCTCGCCCCGGGCCTTCAGGCTGCTGGCCTTTTCATAGCCCCGGCCGCCCCGGAACTGCATGGTGGTATCAACAATCTTCCAGCCCACTTCCGAGCAGAACAACTTGGCCATGGCGGCTTCAATACGGATATCCTTGGTGTGGTCGTCGGCCCAGTGGCTGGTCAGTTTGGCGATGGCTTCCATGGCCAGGGTGTGGCTGGCGATGTAGGCGAGTTTCTCGCGGCCAACTTCATGCTGGCCCACGGGCAGGCCCCACTGGCTGCGCTCGTTGCCCCAGCGACGGCAGATGTTGAGGCACTGCTTGGCCGCCCCGGCGCAGGCGGCGGGCAGGGTCAGGCGGCCGGTGTTGAGGGTGGTGAGGGCCAGTTTCAGGCCCTTCCCGGTGCCCCACAGGACGTTTTCGGCGGGGACTTTCACGTTGTTGAAACGGATCAAGCCGTTCTGGATGGCCCGGATGCCCATGAAGTCGCAGCGGTGGGTCACTTCGATGCCCGGGGTGCCGCCTTCAACGATCAGGGCGGTGATTTGCGGGCGTTCCTTGCCATTGACGATTTTGGGTTCGGTCTTGCACATGACGACCAGCAGGCCGGCGATCGGGCCGTTGGTGCACCACAGTTTTTCGCCGTTGATGAGGTAGTGCTTGCCGTCCTCGGTGAGCTTGGCCTCGGTGGCGAGTTTCGACGGATCGCTGCCGACGGACGGCTCTGTAAGGGCGAAGGCGCTGATGGTGTGGTTGGCAAAACGCGGAAAGAACTTGGCCTTTTGCTCAAGCGTGCCGAATAGCTTCAGGGGCTGGGGCACGCCAATGGACTGGTGGGCACTGACCAGCACGGCGGTCGAGGCGCAGTGGCTGGCCAAGAGCATCATCGCCCGGTTGTAGTTGACCTGGGTAAAACCCTTGCCGCCGTATTCCCGCGGCACCTTCATGGCGAATACGCCCATCTTGAAGAGGTCGTCAATGACCTTGGACGGGATGGTGCGGGTGGCGTCAACTTCCTCGGCGTCGAGGTTCTTGCGGAGGTAGTCCGCCAATTCGGCACAGAAGGCGTCGCCGATGGCTTTTTCCTCGGCCGACTGCTGGGGGAAGGTGTCGATCAATGCGCGATCGAACTGGCCCATGAATAACTTCTGGGCGAAGGACGGCTCCGTCCATTGGCTCTCACGCGCGGCCTCCGCGACCTCCAAGGCGGCGCGTTTTTCCACGCTCATCTTGGACGTGTCGATGATGTCCTCCTGGTCGGAGTGACGGGCCTTCATGTCGGGATCGGTGTGGGTGGACATGATAAATTCCTTTCAGGAATTGTCCGGGGTCCGGGGTCCGGGGTCCGGGGTCCGGGGTCAAAGA
>CAIUVD010000162.1 GCA_903902515.1 uncultured Planctomycetota bacterium
CTGGATACCCTGAAGTCCAATCTTGAGGTCGTGCAGCAGGCGTTCAATGAACCCGGCGAGAACGGCCTGTCGGCGGTGATCGGGGCGATGTATTCGGCGATTGAGGACCTCTCCAACAATCCTGAATCCGCCGCCGCCCGCTCCTCGACCGTCGCCGCCATCACCACCTGGACGGGTGCGGTGGCGGATCTGGGTCTGCGCCTGCAAGAGATCCGCGATGACCTCCAGGTGTCGGTCGATGGGGCCATCGGCCAGGTCAATGCCCTGTCGGGGTCGATCGTCCGCCTTAACCAGCAGATCCGCACCCAGATCGCCATGGGCAATAGCCCCAACGACCTCATGGATCAGCGGGACACGCGCTTGGGGGAATTAGGTCGTTTGGTGGATGGTCGGGTGGTCTTCGATCCCCGGACCAAGGCCGCCACGGTCCTCGTCAACGGCCAGATGCTGATCGGCCCCGACGTGGGGGTGACCCTGCGGTCTTCTGAGGATGCCGAGGGCAATCTGTCCTTCGTGTCCGATCTGGGGGCGTCGATGGCCATCGCAGGCGGCAGTCTTGGGGCCTTGGCGGATCTCCATCGCAACGTCGTCCCCGGGGTTGCCGGTCAGTTGGATGATCTGGTGTCGACGGTGGCCCGGGAGATGAACGCTCGCCAGGCCACGGGCACCAGTAATAGCATGAGGACCGGTCTGTGGTCCGGGGACCGGGTGCTGTCGGGCCTGGATGCGACCCTCGACCTCGATGCCGCCGACCTGGAGCCGTCTTCGCCAGGGCAGCCGGGCATTCCCGAAGCCTTTGCCCCGTCTTTTACGGATGCCGGCGGGGCCGCCACCACCCGCAACCTGACGATCAATGTCTTGGACACCACCACGGGTCAGGCCGCCAAGTACACCATTCGCTACGACCCCGCCGTTGGCAGCGGCACGCGCTCCCTGGCCGACCTCGCAAGTGCCATCAATACGGGTCGGGGTGGGGGATTCTCCCTGTTCCCACCGCTTGCCGGCATCCCTGGGGTGCGGGCGACCCTGGCCTCGGCCGATGGCGGCGTGCGTTTCCAGATCCGGGCAGATGCCCCCACCCAAAGCCTCGATTTCAGCGCCGCCCTTGATGTGGCTCCCGGGGCCACGGCCTGGACGGGAACCGGCGCGGTGGCCGTCAGCGGCACCGCGCTCCCGGCCCTCGGAATTGAGCGGGTCGGCATCGAGGTCAATGCCAGTGGCACCGGCTTGGACGTGATCAGCCGGAATCCCGTGACGGGCGGCAGCACCATCCTGGGCAGTGTGGCCATCCCCGGCGTTGGCGCCAATACGGCGGTCATTAACGGCCTGACGATCACTGCGGATGCGGGGACCTACCGTGCGGGAGATCGTTTTGCGGTCGCCCTCACCCCGGGGACCGGGGCGGTGTTGGATCCGGCCACGGGTTTGGCCGGCCCCCACGTCCAGGCGGCGACCTGGTCCTCGGGCAATCCGGTCTTGGCCATCAAGGGACGCTATGGCAATACCCTGTC
>CAIUVD010000163.1 GCA_903902515.1 uncultured Planctomycetota bacterium
CAGACTCCGTGGTCAGGTGCGGTGGAAAGGTCATAAATTGTGATGCCGGTCGGTAACGCACGGAGGATGCCGCCGTGGGCTTCCAGTCTGGATTCATCAAAGGACTGACGCCATAGGACCCGTAAATGCCCAAGCCTTTGCTGGCGGGGGCATTCTGGATCCCAGCGACCATGAAGAAGGCGGCTTTCACCTGCTGGTAGTGGACCGTAATGGTACCGTCCGCTGCGAGCATGGTTTGATGGGTCGCCTCTGCTCCGAAAAGATCCTTAGCGCGTTTGGTTTCGATCAGCAGGTGGTCTTGATTTCCGGAGAGCCGATAACCACTGTCCGGATCCATGACCATGGGAGTGCCCATCCAGGGGGCGATGAGAGCCCGGGGCAACGCATAGTGAGGAGGTGCACCATACCAGCCGTAGTATTGGTCATGCTGATCCGTGAAGCTTAACCAGCCCGCGCCGCTGAAAAAGAAGGTGTCGTATTTTGTCCCGTAAAACGGAAACGAAAAACCGATGGGGAATGGTCCCTGGGTGGTCGTGGTCACCGGCAGGTTGGTGCCGGAATCAGGAAGGTTGGCCCAGGTGAAGGTAGGGCCATCCGTATCCAAGGAGGTTTCCATCAGGTATTCGGCGAAGAGCGCCGATGAGAGGATTCGACAGGTCACGGGGACATCCCCCGTGGCCGCGAGGGAGAGTATCTGCGTTTCGTGCCCTTCGGCCTGGAGGACGCTTGTGATGGAGATAGTGTCGACGCGCAATCGGCGTTCCCCCAGGATAATGGTCAATGTCTGATCCTGGGGCACTACATCCATGATTTCCGGTGAACGACCCGGCTGGCTGGCCGTCAACCGGAGTTCTTCCGGAAGCAAATCAGCGAATACGAAGCGTCCATCGGCGCCCGTCGTTCGTGTTGCTGGGGCCATAAACCGAGCTTCGATGGTGATCTTCGCTCCATGGACAGCCTTCCCTTCGGCATCGATGACGTGACCGGTCAACGTCTCGCGTTGGGCAAGCCTGACAACGATGGGGTGACTCTTCTCCGTTGTGCCGTCGAAGACCTGGATTTCCCCCCCTAACCACACGTTGTAATAGACATCATTCCGAACCCGGAATTGGATTCCGGTCAAGGTCTTCCGGCTGTTGGCAGAAATGGTGCCCATAGCGGTAGCAGATTGAACCTCAAGCATATCAGACGGTAGGTTGAGGGAGACCTCCAGGTTGACGGGCAGATCACCGGCGTTGGAGAATTCCAGGTCGAGGGCAATGAGTTCGGCATTTTCGGCCCATCCATCCCCATCCCCTGTCACTTCCCGAATTTTGAGTCCCACAAAAGACGTCACGGCTGCCGGAGTAATCATGAAGGGGATGGCGACCAGCGTGAGGGGAGCGGCGGGATCGTCGCTCCGCAGCCGCACGGGGACCGTCTGATGGCCGCTCGCCAAGCCATGGGTGTCGATGGTGAGTTGGATTTGGTTCGTGGTGCCGGATGGCACCGTACCAGAGGTTGGTGCGGCCCAGCCACGGGGCTCCAAGCGTTGTCCGCAGGCGACGATAGCTCCCACATACCAACCTTCGCCCTCATTGGCAAAGGCATCCACAGAATCAAACGTGAATCGCAGGCGGATGGTCTTGCCAGCCCATTTATCGAGGGAAAGGCTGTAGGGGGTCCAGGAGTCGTACCAATTCTGTTCCTGGATCGTGGCCAAGGTTTCTGTCCATGTCTCGCCACCGTCGACGGATACTTCCACCGCGCAGATGTCTGTAAAATCTGGAAACAGCGGTTCGGTATTTCGCCACGAGGAGAAGTTCAGCCAGCCCCCGCTGCTGGGCACTTCGACCGTGGGAATGGTCAGGGATCCCCGGGACATCTCTCCGGTGGCGAAAGTCCCCGTTTCTTCCTGGCCAAACCACCAGACAGGTTCCCCATTCGGTGACCGCCGCTGACTGCGATGCCATTGACCTTCGGCCTGGAATTCCGGGTCAACCTCCATGGTCCAGTGCAGGGGAAGATCTCCGGCGTTGGTGATGGGGAGCAGGACGTTGGCTCGATCACCCTGGGTGATGACGCTGAGGGCCGATGGGGTGACCACGGCCTGCGGTGCCCCGATCAGAAGGTCGAGCGTCTGGCTGGGAGGTAGGCGTAAGGTCCGGGAGAGCCCCAGCTTTTGGCCAGGAATTTCGGCCTCTACGGTGTAATCCCCTTGCGGGAGTATGATCGAATAGGAGCCATCGGCGGCAGAGAGGACCGAACGTTCCAGCGCACCACGGGCGTGAACCCATGCATGGGCTACGGGTGCGTCGGTGTGTATTTGGCGAACCACGCCCCGCAGGACTGCCGATCTGCGAATGGGGATGGTCAGGGGCAAACGTGCTTCCCAGCCCTCCCCGTACGCGATGCTGGCCCGTATCTGGAAGTCGTGGGGTGCCGGGGCGTATTGAGCAATGGACAGGCGGATGGCGGTCGTCGTCATCGAACTGCCGGGGGCCAGGGGCGGCACCGCGATCGGATCGCTGAAGGTTGCCATGTCGGTCACCACGCCGACGGGGTCGATTCGAAGGGATCCTGCTGGGCTGGTGGTCAAGCCGTCATTGCGAAGCACAACCCGAATATCGCACCATTCACCGGGTTCGACGACGCCATTGGCATCCTGGTCGGCCATAGTCCAGTCGGTGGCCCGCAGCCAGGATCCAGAGGCAAGGGACAGGCTGCGGGCCGCATCAAGACGGCCGCCGCTTAGGCTGGCATGGGCGAGTTTGGGCAGTTGCTCCACACCATCCATCAGCACCTGCTTGAGGTCGCCGGCCGTGATGGTCGGTCTGATCGTCTTGACCAGTGCGGCAACGCCGGCGACGTGGGGTGCCGCCATCGAGGTGCCGCTATACACGGCATGACCATCCGGAACGGTGCTGATGATATCTTCCCCCGGTGCTGCGATGTGCACGGAGGTCGCGCTGTAAGCACTGAAGTAGGAGAGGTAATCCCACCGGTTGGTGGAGGCGACATTGATCAGGTTGGCGATGGAGAAGGCGGCCGGGTAGTTCGGTTGCCGGCCAAAATCTCGGCCGGTGTTGCCGGCTGAGGCCACCAGCAACATCCCGTGGGAAGCGGCGCTGGCCATGGCTTCCTCAAGACTTGGTGACGGCATCGGGGAACCCCACGAAAGCGAGGTGATGGGGAATCCCATGCGGTCAGCGTACTGGATGGCCTCCACGGCATCTGCCGTGAAGCCATAGCCATAGCGGTCAAGGAATTTCATGCCCACCAGGGAGACCTGCCAGCATACTCCGGTGATTCCCAGGGTGTCATTGCCCGTCGCCCCGATGATGCCGGCGCAATGGGTTCCATGCCCATGGTCGTCCTGGGGGTCGTTGGTGCCGACAACAAAGTTCCACCCGCGCCAGTCATCGATGTAGCCATTGCCGTCATCGTCGATGGCGTTGGTCCTCTTGTCGTGCCCGGCAGGATCGATGCCGGTTTCACCGGGGTTCGCCCAGATGTTTGCCGCAAGTTCTGGATGATCGTAGGCGATTCCGGTGTCGATGACTCCGACGACCACGCGGCGGTTTCCCGTGGTGATGTTCCAGGCCGCCGGGGCTTTGATGTCGGCGCCGGTGAGATTCCCGAGTTCATCGCGATTGTTGAGACTCCATTGCTGCGCGAACTCCGCATCATTGGGAATCACATGACTGCGGACTTGCCAATCCGCTTCCACCCGACGTACCTGCGGCAGGGCGGCCAGCAGGTCCCGCATGTGATCCGGGGTGCCGGGTTCACGCACCGGGAAGGCGAACAGCCAGAGGTCCGAAACGCCAATGCGCCGACGTACGGTGCAGCCGTTGGCTTCGGCGAGGGCCTGGACCTCTGCAGGTGCCGGGTTCCCGTAGAGGGCCACCAGCAGGTGATCCGCGACCATCGTGGTGGTTTCCAAGGTGCCGTTAACGCCTTGGTGTTCGATCAGGCGCAGCGGTCGCCGTATATCCATTTTGGAGACCACACGTAAACGAATGGTTCCTCCCTGCCCATCCGGACGCTCGCTGGCGGGCATCATGTCCATCACGGGAGCCGAGGCATCTACTGCGGCAACCAAGGCCGAGCAAACGGTGAACAGTACGACGAGTCGATAGAACATCCAGGTATCCTCAATGCTGAGCTCGCACGCTGCCGTGCGTAGAAGCGGGGGAGCAGCTTGGTTCATCGTAGGATTAGGCAATTAATTATTGGGTGCATATTTATGCTGCTGAAGGGATTCATGTCGGACCAATCGCATGATGGATACCGAAGGCATTGCCAAGCTTCGATGGGCTGGTGGTTCCTTGGTGCCTAGATGGGCTAGCGGAATTGCCCCGAATGTCTGACAGGAAGTGTTTCGAGTGGGGGCATCATCGCTGGCTTGCCGTCCTTTGATTCGTGGGACGCTGGCGGTAGGAGATCCCCATGACCCTCGCCGCCCTGACTGCGGAACTGGATGAAACCCGTCGGTTCTTCCTTACCTCCACGGCCTGTCTTGAGCCCGCCGATGCCGCCTTCGCTCCGTGCGAGGGGATGTACACGGTGGCTGCTTCGGTGGCCCATGTGGCTCGTACCATCGACTGGTTTGTGGAGGGGGCCTTCGACCGTCCGGACGGTTTTGATATGGATTTTGCCGCCCACATCGCCGAGGCCCACGCCGTTGTTGACCTGGAGGTTGCCCGGGCCTGGCTCGAGCGCGCCTTCGACCACGCGGCCGCTACCTTGTGCCGACATGAGGCACGTCTCGCCGAATCCTTGCCGCCGGGCATCATGGGTGGCCTTCCCCGGAGTGCGATCGTCAGTGGCATCGTCGATCACACCGCCCACCACCGTGGAGCCCTGGCGGTTTATGCCCGGCTATTGGGCCGCGAGCCAGCGTTGCCCTATGGCTGAAGGCGGCATTGGCCGCACCGCCACCCCGTCAAACGCTCATGAAAAAACCCCCAGCCGGGATACGGCTGGGGGTTTGGTGTACCTTCCATCGGATGAGGTCATTCCTGGCAGGGCCCATGGGATGCCTCGGGTCTAAGTCACGTCTAGGACATCCCCCAAGGGCGGAATCAGCCGCCCCCGGGGTGTTCCATCACTGCAGGCTGATGGCCAGGGCGTAAGCGTCCACGGTCCCGGTCGGCCGAGTTTTCGGCAGAGTGACCTTGAGCCCATCCTCGTCGCGCGCCGTCGTCAGGGTGCCGGGGGTACCGAGCAGACGCACCTCCCCGATCTCGCCATGGACGAGGTCGCTGAGCATGGCCAACGAACGGATGGTGATCGAGCCCTCAGCGGGCCATCCCAGACCGATGGCATAGAGGGTCTTGCCATCCTTGCTGCGGGTGAAGCGGAGATCCCGGGAGGTAAACGTGACGCGGTTTTCATTAAAATGGCCGGCCGCGACCTGCTTCTTGCTCGGATCATCCTCGCCGAAGACCGTCCACGGGCGGGTGGCGTAGATCGCCTCGCTGTTCACGGCCATCCACGCACCAATTTCTTCGACAATCGCCACCACATCCGGTTCCAGATCACCCTCGGGGGTCTGGACCACGTTCAGCAGCATGTTGCCATTTTTGCTGACGATGTCCGCGAGCAGGTGGATCACCCGGGTCGAGGTCATGTACTTTTGGCCGGTGCGGTAGTACCAGTCACCGATCGAGGTGTCCGTCTGCCAAGGCTCGGGCAGGATCGCATCCTTGACCCCCCGCTCTACATCCTCCACCCACCGACCATTGGCCGTCTCCTTGCACTGGTAGACCACCTGGGTTGTGCCGCCATTCCGGACGGCGCTGCTGTTATAGTAATGGGCGACTAGGCGGGCACCGACATCGGTGCTGTCGTAGGGAGCCGGGGAGTCCTTACGGGGGTCCTTGAAGGGCAGTTTGCTGTCGGAATAGAGGATGTCGGGCTGGTAGGCGTCGACGAGCTCCCGGATGCGGTTGAACCACTGGCGGTGGAAGTTGGCATCCTTGGTCATCCAGGCGAAGTCGAAGGGCTCCACCTTGGGGAAGTACAGGTCCACGAAGGCTGGATCGGCGCCATCGTAGGGCACTCCGGCCAGGGGGCCGGTGGGGTCGCTGTTCTTGGCCGGCTGGAAGAAGTTGTAAGCGGCCGCCAGGTGTTCGGAGACGCCGAATTTTAGGCCATGTTTGCGGGCCGCGGCCTGCCACAGCCCCACAACGTCCTTCTTGGGGCCCATATTGACTGAATTCCACCGGTGCAGGGGCGAGTTCCACAGGGCGAAGTTGTCGTGGTGAACCCCCATGCTCACGAAGTAACGGGCCCCCGCCTTCTTGTAGAGGGCCATGAGGGCATCCGGATCCCAGCGCTCGGCCTTCCACAGGGGGAGAATGTCTTTGTAGCCGAATTTGGAGGGATGTCCGTACTTCTCGACGTGGAACTTGTAGATCGGCCCCGCCTCCTCAACGATCTTGCCGGTCTTGCGGTCGAGGTGGCCGGGACCGAGGTACATCTTACGGGCATACCAGTCACCCATGCGGGGGACGGCCTGAGGGCCCCAGTGGGACCACATCCCGAACTTGGCGTCACGGAACCACTCCGGTACTTGGTAGGCGGCAATCGATGCCAGGGTCGGCTCAAAGGGACCCGCCTGGATCGGCTTGGGGGTAAAGGCCGCGTCGGGGATCGGGAGGGATTCTGCGGCGACCGCCGTGGACCACAGGGCCAGGGCGGCGACAAGCGGAATGGATCGGTTTATAATCGACATTTCGTTTCTCCGGGGATGGTGGAGGTTGGCGGTGATCTGGGGGTATTCTTAGGTAAAACCAATTTTCCTCTCCTTGTTTCCTTAAATTTTGAGTTGAACCAACGACCTCTGTGTCATACGACTATGGTTAATAATAGATATGATGAACGGAATATCCATTCAGATGGCGGAGCGGAAGAGGGATGGGTGATGGCCGCATCCCAGTGTACCACGGATGGGGCGCGCCCGACACGGCCAGGTGCGACCCGACGGGGTGGGCTTTCTGGAAGCATGGCGTAACGAACATGTTATTTTATGTTAAACACGACCGAATTGAAGCAGGCACGCATGGGATGGTCTTCCTCTTGTTTCAATGAGGGGAGTCGTCATTTTTTTTCCCTCCCTCGTGACGATGAAAGTTTATTCCATGGTATCATCTCGTACGTTGCTGACTGGCATGCTCCTTGCCGGTGTTTTGACCTCCTGTGCGCGGGCGCCCATGGCCAACGTACCGCGCCCTTCGTCGCAAAAAACAGCGCCCCCGGTGGAAAACGTTCGGGAATCAGTGACTCCGGTGGAATCCTTGGAGTCCTCCACGAGGACGGTCTCGGTGGAACGTGACCGCCGTCAGGCGCCGTTACTCCAGCCGGAAGACGTTCCCCTCGCCGAGTATCAGGACGGTACCCAGGTCGTTCGGGTGCGTGTCGTCCGTCGCGCGGGCAAGTACCCGCTGATTCGCCGTGAAGAGGTGGTGGAGCGAGGTGCCGATGGTCAACCGGTGGTGACCGTCCGCGAGATGGTGGCCGACCACCTGCTGGTGTCCCTGGCTCCGGGGCAGGGGGCCGAGGCGATCGCTCAGGCCATCGGCGGTGAGGTTCGCCGGGTGATGCCCGGTGGCCGCCTCGCCCTGATCGCCTTCCCCTACCAGGCCCACACGGACTACGGCCTCTACCGTGGACGGCTTGCCGCCCAGCCCGGAGTGGCCGTTGCCGAGCCGGATTTCATCGTCCGCTCCATCGGCACGCCGAACGATTCCGGCTTCGCCAACCTGTGGGGCATGAACAACACGGGTCAGACCGGCGGAACCCCGGATGCGGACATTGACGCTCCCGAGGCGTGGAACCTCTCCACGGGCAGCAAGGCCGTGCTGGTCGGTGTCATCGATACGGGCATTGACCGCAACCATGTGGACTTGGCGGCCAACATGTGGTCCAACCCGGGCGAGACGGGTCTGGATGCCCTGGGCAACCCGAAGGCCACCAACGGCATCGACGACGATGGCAACGGCTACATCGACGACTGGCGTGGCTGGGACTTCGTCAACGAAGACAACGACCCCACGGACGATCATTACCATGGCACCCACTGTGCGGGCACCATCGGTGGCGTGGGCGGCAACGGCCAGGGTGTTGCCGGTGTGTGCTGGAACGTGTCGATGGTCGGATTGAAGTTCCTGTCCTCGACGGGCAGCGGCGCCATCTCCGACGCCGTGGAGGCCCAACTTTACGCCAACAGCATTGGCTGCGATCTGACCTCGAACTCCTGGGGCGGGGGTGGCTACAGCCAGGCCATGAAGGACGCCATCGACGCCGCGTCTGTCCAGGGGCGGCTGTTCGTCGCTGCGGCGGGCAACAGCACCAGCAACAACGATACGGTGGTCAACTACCCGTCGAATTATAATAGTCCGAATGTGATTGCCGTGGCCGCCACCACCCACCTGGACGGCCTCGCCTCGTTCAGCAACTACGGCGCCACCACCGTCCACCTCGGCGCCCCGGGCGACACCGTTTACAGCTGCCAGCCCGGCAATCTGTACCAGAACCTCTCTGGCACGTCCATGGCGACGCCCCACGTGGCGGGTGCCTGCGCCCTACTGAAGTCCGCTAATCCCCTGCTGACCGGACCCCAGATCAAGGCCGTGCTGCTGGCCCAGGTGGACCCCGTATCCGCCCTGGCGGGCAAGACCGTCACGGGTGGGCGCCTGAACATTCATCGGGCCCTGCTCAGCGTGTCCGGCCCCGTCCTCGTCCAGGACGCCCTGGTGGTCACGGAGGCTGGCAATGGTGATGGTCTGGTGAACCCCGGAGAGGCCGCCGACCTGGCCATCAGCCTGGCCAATCAGGGCAGCCAGGCGACCACGGGCGTCAGCGCCGTGCTCACCAGCGCGGATCCCTATGTGACCATTCCCCAGGCCACGGTTACCTACGGCGACCTCCTGCCTGGACAGACCCAGGGTGGCTCGACGTCCTACCGCGTCGCCATCGCCCCCGGCTGCCCCACACCGCGGACCATCACCCTCACGCTCACGGCCACCGGTGGCGTGGGTGGGCCCTGGACGATTCCCGTTGCCATCACCTGTGTCACGTCTGCGCAGCTTCAGGGTCAGGTGCGTCGTCTGGGCACCGGTAGCCCCATTCCCGGGGCCACCGTCGCCTGGACTGGCGCCACGGTCGGCACCCGCACTACGGACAACCTTGGCCAGTTTGCCGCCACCGTGCCCGCCGGGACCTACCAGGTCACCGCCACGGCAACGGGTCTGAAATCCGGTACGCCCACGACGGTCTCCTTGCCCGGTGCGGGTTCCCTGATCCTGACCCTCGGGACCCCGTCCATGGCCGTGTCCCCCACGGCGGTCACCCTGACCGCTGCGATGCCCTCGGCGTCGGTGCAGATCGCCAATGCCGGTGATGCCGCCCTGGCCTGGCAGGCCACCATTGCGGGCTCCGCCACGATGAGCGGTTTGTGGCACCCCACCTCCTACCGGACCGCCAGCGGGACGGGGTCGTCGTGGTATTATGGCATCGACGCCACCCGCACCTTTAACACGGGCACGGCCAACAGCGGCGGCCTCGTGTTCCAGGGGGTGACGGTGCCGGTGGCCCAGCCGACCCTGACCTTCGCCAGCTGGCGCCAGACGGAGGGCGGTTCGACCTACGATCGCAGCGACGTGCAGGTTTCCACCGATGGAGGTCTGACGTGGGTGGCTCTGATGGCCGCCACGCCGACCTCCGGCAGTCCCCGGGATGGCGTCGAGATCCAGGCCCAGACCGTGGGTCCGACCGCTTGGACGGGCCTGTTCCAGGAGATCGACAACACCGCGACTTGGCACCCCGTGTCCGTGAACCTGGCGGCCTATGCCGGCCAGACCGTGGCGATCCGTTTCTGGTTCGACACCGTCGACAGCGTCGCTAATGCCTATGAAGGCTGGTATGTAGATGACATCGTCCTCGGCAGCACGCCCCTGACGGCCTGGATGACCGTCTCGGCCACCCAGGGGACCGTGAACCCGGCGGCCAGCGGAACCTTCACCGTGGCGGCCAATGTGGCGGAGGCCCCGAATGGCACTTCATCCGGCGTCGTCACCGTGTCGGGTGATGTTCCGGGCGGAGCCAGCCAGCCGGTGACCGTGACCCTCACCAAGACCGCCGTCGTGGGACCGAAGATTGCGGTCGCCCCGTCGGGCCTCGCCCTGACGACGCCGGTCGGTTCCACGACCACGGGTGCCCTGACGGTCACCAATCCCGGCGATCAGCCCCTGAACTTCACCGTTACGACCACCGGCGGCGGTGCCACCGCCAGCGGCCTGTGGCATCAGACGACCTACCGGACCCTCGGCGGTTCGCCGGTCTGGTGGTACGGCGATGAGGTGAAGAAAACCTACGACACCGGCGCCAGCAATAGTGGAGCCTTGGTCTATCAAGGTGTGAGCGTGCCCGCGGGCACCCCGGCCCTGACCTGGCAGCAGTGGCGTCAGACGGAGAGCGCTGGAATCACGTGGGATAAGAGTCTGGTCCAGGTGTCCACCAATGGCACGACGTGGACGACGCTGCTGCAGGTGGTCGACAACGATTCGGTGTGGAAGAACGCCACCGTCAGTTTGGCGGCCTATGTCGGCCAGACGGTCAGCCTGCGCTTCTTCTTCGATACGGTCGATAGCGGCGCGAACGCCTATGAGGGCTGGTATGTCGGTGATGTCCGCGTGGCAGGGTCCTTGCTGGGCACCTCGTGGCTGACCGCCTCACCGGCTTCGGGGACCGTCGCCCCGGGCGCATCCGCCACCCTGACGGTTCAGGCCGCCATGGCCGGCTTGCCAGCGGGATCCTATGCGGGTCAGGTCATGGTGGCCTCCAACGCCACCACGGGCATCGTCGGCGTTCCCATCACCTGTCTGGCCACCACCCCTGCCATCCTGACCATCGGCACCCCGTCCTTCACGGATGTCGGTAACCTGTCACCCTACGTCGGTGATGCCGATGGCTTCGCCGAACCCGGTGAGACGGTCCGGTGGAACATTCCCATTACCAACAGTGGTACCCAGACGGCGACGGGCGTGACCGTTGCGTTGTCCTCGGCCAGCCCGTGGGTGACCTTCCCGATGACCTCCATTACGGTGGGAACTGTGGCCGGTTTGAGCACGGCCACGGCGAACCTTCCCATCGCCATTGTCGCTGGATGCCCCACCGGGACCACCATCCCCGTGACTGCGACCGTGACCTATGGACAGGGGTCGGTCGTTGGCAGCGGTACCTTCCAAGTGCAGGTGAAGAACCGTATCAGCGGTACCGTGCGGGACCTGGCGACGGGCTTGCCCCTCAGTGGCGTGACCGTGACCAGTGGTGGTCTCTCCGCCATCACGGGGACGGCCGGCACCTACCAGATCAACGCCCTGTCGCCGGGATCTTACCCCGTGGGATTTGCCAAGACGGGTTACGTCGCCGTCACCGCCACGGCGTTGTTGCCACCGGATGCCACGGTGAACACCAGCATGGGCATCCGTGATCTATCGGTGACCCCCGCGACGCTGGCGGTCCAGCTCCAGCGCGGCCAGACCACCACCCAGAACCTGCTGGTCCAGGGGACGGGTTCCCTGGCCACCACCTGGTCGGTGTCCAGCAAGCCCACCTGGCTGACCCTGGCACCCTCAGGCGGAACCGTCGCGCCGGGTGCAGCTCAGAATGTCGCAGCGACGATACAGACCGGCACCTTGGGCAACGGGACCTACAGTGGAACCCTCCTGCTGACGACGAATGCCAGCAAGGGCGGCACCAGCCGCTCCATCCCCACGACCCTCACGATCCGCAGCGCCACGCCGCCCACGGCAGGACCCCTGGCCATCACCACCGCGGAGGACACGGCGGCGGTGTTTGCCCTGCCGGCGGTCGACGCGGATGGTGATTCCCTCATCTATACGGTCGTCACTCAGCCTGCCCACGGCACCCTGGTGGTGACGGCGTCCGGGCAGGCGACCTACACCCCGACCACGGGATGGTACGGCGCAGATACCTTCACCTGGAAGGTCAGCGATGGCTACGACGCCTCGTCGGTGGCCACCGTGGCCATCAGCGTGATTCCCGATCAGGCCCCGGTGGCCGTACCTGCCACGGTGACCCTGACCGAGGATGGCATCGCCACGATCGTCCTCAGTGGAACGGACCCGGAGGGGGATGCCCTGACGGTCGAGATCCTCAGTGGGCCGCTCCATGGCACGAGCACGGCCACGGGAGGTGCTTGGACTGGCACGTATCAGCCGACCCAGGACTGGAACGGTACGGATTCGGTGATTTACCGGGTCCATGACGGCATCCTGGCCAGCGCACCGGTAGCCATCACCCTGGTGGTGACGCCTGTGAACGACCCACCCACCTGGACGCCGGGTGCCGCTTTGACCCTGGATAGCGATCTGGGAACCATCCTGAGGTCGGGATGGGCCACGGACATCCGTTCGGGACCCGACAATGAAGTGGGTCAGACCGTAACGTTCCAGGTCACCAACGACCGCCCAGACTTGTTTGTCCAGCAGCCTGCGGTGGATGCCCAGGGTCGCCTGTCCTGCCAGCCTGTCGCCGGCGTGATGGGCATAGCCACCCTGAGCATCGTGGCTCAAGATACGGGAGGTGTGGCCCTTGGTGGCATCGATGTCGCCGCTCCGGTGGTGCGCACCATGACCCTCGCTACGTACACCGATGCGGATCTTGCCCGCGAATCCGTGGCTACCGTTGGCATCACCGCCAGTGTTCTCCAGGTGTCGGAGACGGCCGGGGCCGCGACCCTGACAGTGACCCGTACGGGTGATCTGGCCGGGGATCTGCTGGTCGTCCTGCAGGTGGGTGGAACCGCCATCGTCGATCAGGATTACACCCCCGTGCCGACCAGCGTCGCCATGCAACCCGGCGTATCCTCCGTGACCGTGCCCCTGGCGGTCCTGGAGGATGCGCTGCCCGAGAATCCCGAGACCCTGACCGTCACCCTGGTGGCCGGCGCTGGGTACGTCGCGGATCCTGCGGCCCGTCTGGCTACGGTGACGATCGTCGATGACGAACCGGTCACGGTCTCCATTGGCGTTACCGATGGCACCATGGCGGAACCGAGCGATGCCGGCACCTACCGCATCACCCGCTCGGGACCCCTGACGGCACCTTTGTCGGTGAATCTGGCCTGGGAGGGCACGGCCACCGCCGCCGATGTGGTGGCGCGTCCGCTCATGGTGACGATACCGGTCAACAGCAGCTCGGTCAGTGTCACGGTGGTGCCCATCGAGGACGTGGTGGTCGAGGAGGTTGAGACTTTGATTTGTCGGGTGGTGTCCGGTGGGCCCTACGCCATCGGAACCGCCACGGCCACCATCAACCTGCAGGACAACGAGCCGGAGGAAATTGCGGTGGAGGCTTCGACGGCATTGGCCGCCGAGCCCGGCCTGCCGGGGACTTTCCGCATCGTCCGTCGTGGCTCCACGGCGGTGGCGCGGACCCTGACCTACACCCTCTCGGGTACGGCCATTCCCGGAACGGATTTCCCCGCTCCGAGCGGTTTAGTGTCCTTGGCTGTTGGTGCGGGTTCCGCCACGGTCACCCTGACCCCCAGTAACGACAGTGTGGTCGAGTCGGCGGAAACCGTCATCCTCAGCCTGACGCCTGCGGCGGGAGTAAACCTCGTCAGGGCGTCTGCCACGGTGACGATCCTGGACAATGACGGCAGCGCCCGGCCGACCGTCTCCCTGACCACACCGGACGCCTTGGCAAATGAGGGCGGGGCAACCGGATCCTGGACCATCGCCCGGAGTGGTAGTACGGCGACGGACCTGGTGGTCCGCCTCCAGCCGCCCTCGGGAAGCGCCACCTCCGGTGTGGACTATCAGGCACTTCCCTCGGTCGTCACGATCCCGGCGGGGCAGTCCTCGGTGACGGTCGTGCTTCAGCCGTTGGAAGATGCCCGGTCGGAGCCGAATGAGACGGTGGTCCTCAGCTTGGCGGCGGATCCGACCTACCTGGTCAGCACCAGTCGCAGCGGCACCGTCACCATCACGGATAACGAGTCCGTGACCCTCAGTTTGGCCCTGAGCGACAATAAAGCGCTAGAACCCGGAACAGATACTGGGCGCTTCACGATCAGTCGTACGGGTCCTCCGACGACCGCGTTGTCGGTCCAGGTTGCTGTTAGTGGGACTGCCCAGGCCGGTGTTGATTATGTGGCCCTGCCTGGACTGGTCACCATCCCGGTCAATGCGGCCTCGGCGAGTATCGTCGTGACCGCCTTGGACGATGCCCTGACGGAAATGGACGAGACGGTGACCCTGCGCATCCTCCCAGGTCCCGGCTTCACGATTGTGGGTGCCACGGCGGCCACCGTCACCATCGGTGACGACGAAGCTCCCGTGGTCGAGGCCCTGGTTCTGGATTCCCAGGCCGTCGAGAGCGGCGACAAGGCGGTTATTCGCCTGAATCGGCTGGGCAGCCGCACGGCGGCCCTCATCGTGGCGCTGGGGTGGTCCGGGACGGCGATAAACGGCACGGATGTGTGGGCGTTGCCGACCACCGCCACGATCGCGGCCGGAGCGGGATGGACGGACATCACCATCACGCCCCGCCAGGATACCGTGGTAGAGCCGATCGAGACCGTGATCCTCACGGTCCAGTCTGGGGTTGGCTATGCGGTGGGCAGCACACCTGTCGCCTCCATCGCCCTGGCTGATGATGATGCGGGCACCGTGACCATCGCCCCGGTGCTGATCGAGGCGGATGAGTGGGATCCGGCGTCGCGTACGGTGGATGTGGTGCGGAACGGCTCGTGCGCCACCGCGGTCAGCATTGCCTACACCATCTCGGGTACGGCACGGCTGGCTGAGCCAGATGGCGTCCGTCTCCTGTACCTCCCGGCGGGTGTGGACCGCGCTCGTTTGCTCATCAGTCCCCACCCTGATGACCGCACGGAAGGGGTGGAAACCGTGATCATCACCCTCCAGCCCGGTACCGGTTACAGCTTGGGGGCTGTCCGGGCAGCGACCATTAACCTCCACGAGGCTCCGAGCGGAGGTGGCTAAGATGCCAGAGCCGGAGTTTCCCATCGCGGAAACTCCGGCTTTGGCATTGGTCTTCCTCGCCTCAGGGAGTGGGAGCCGTGCCGGTGGATTCTTGATCCATCGCCACGGAGACGATGGGTTCTCGACACTGCGCTGGTGCCGCCCCCAAGGCGGCATCCACCGTTCCCCGTTCATCGAACACGAAGCAATTACCCTGCCAGGCGCCACTTTGGTTGCTGGTCTGTTCCAGGTAGGCGAGGATTCCGCCTTGGAGGTGGTAGACCTGGCGGAAGCCCTTGGCTTTGAGGAGGGCGGTGGCCTTTTCACAGCGGATGCCGCCGGTGCAGTACATGGCGACCGGTTGTTCCGGGCGCAAGTGGGCCTCGGCCCAGGCGGGGAAGTCGCGGAAAGAGGCGGTGGCGGGGTCGATGGCGTTGGTGAAGTGACCCTCGCCATATTCGAAGCCGTTGCGGGTATCGACGACGACCATCCCCGGGCGGGCCAGGAGGGCGTCCCAGTCCTTCGGGGCGACATAGGTGCCCGTGGGACCCACCAGGGGCATGCCGAGGGTGACGATCTCGGGTTTCACCTTCACCAGCATTTTGCCAAAGGGCGGGGTGTCGTGGTGGCTGATGCGGCGCGGCAGGTCGGCGAAGCCCGGGCGGGCCTCGATGCGGGTGAGGATGGCGGCCACGCCCTCCGCTGGGCCGGCGATGGTGCCGTTGACGCCCTCACCTGCGACCAGGATCGTGCCGAGGATACCGGCTGCCGCTGCAGCGGTGCGAAGTTCCTCGGCCCAGGCGGCGGGGTCCTCCACGGGCGCAAAGCGGTAGAAGGCGGTGATGGTGGTGGTCATCGCAACCGGGCTTGGAGGACCGCCCACAGGGTCTCGATGTCCGCAGCGGTGACCCCCGGCAGGGACTGGGCGTCGCCGAGGGTGCGCGGGCGGCGGGTGCCAAGGCGCTGGCGGCCCTCAAAACTGATGGCGGTAATGGCGGCGTAGTCGAGGTCGTCAGGCAGTACCAGGTCTCGGTGGCGTTGGACCTTCTCGATCTTGGTCCGCTGGCGCTCGAGGTAGGTGCCGTAGCGCAGTTCGATCCAGACCTGGGAGCGGACCCGGGCGGAGGCCTCGGCCAAGCCGGGGATCTGGGCGGCAACGGTGGTTTCGTCCTGGGATTCGCCGGCGATTTTGCGCGCGAGGTCGTCGGGGACCCGGGCGACGAAGGCCTGGACGGTCGCTTCCAGATCGGCGACTTGGGCGGCGGTGGCGGCGTCCACCAGGCCGGCCCGGGCGGCGAGGGGGGTCAGACGGCGGTCGGCGTTGTCGGCCCGCAGGTGCAGACGGTGCTCGGCCCGGGCGGTGAACATCCGGTAGGGCTCCTCTGGGCAGCGGGTCACCAGGTCATCGATCAGCACGCCGATGTAGCCGTCGGCGCGGCTGATGGCGAGGGGGGCCTGTCCGGCCAGCGTCAGGGCGGCGTTGGCCCCCGCCACCAGGCCCTGGGCGGCGGCTTCCTCGTAGCCGCTCGTGCCGTTGATCTGGCCCGCCAGGAACAGGCCCGGCACGGTGCGGCACTCCAGGGCGTGGGTCATCTGATCGGGGGCGACCACGTCGTATTCGACGGCGTAGGCATAGCGCAGCACATGAGCATCCGCGAGGGACGGGATGGCTCGCAGGACCGCGTCCTGGACATCCAGCGGCAGGCTGGTGGACAAGCCGTTGACGTAGATTTCCTTCGTCGAACGGCCCTCGGGTTCGAGGAAGATGTGGTGCTCCTCGCGGTCGGCGAAGCGCACCACCTTATCCTCGATGGAAGGACAGTACCGGGGACCGACGCTGGCGATCTGGCCGTTGTACATCGGAGCCCGGTGGAGGTTGGCGCGGATTACCTCGTGGGCCTCGGGGGTCGTCCAGGTGGCCCAGCAGCTCATCTGGGGCTGGGTGATGGCGGCGGTGCGAGTGCTGAAGGGGAGCGGAGGGTCATCGCCGGGTTGTTCGGTACACTGGTCCCAATGGATGGTGTCGGCCAGCAAGCGGCAGGGGGTGCCAGTTTTGTGGCGGACCAGGCGCAGGCCGAGGTCAGCGAGGCTTTTCGAGAGACCCTGGGCGGCGGCATCGCCCATCCGGCCACCAGAGGTTTTCGTCTCGCCTTGGTGCATCAGGCCCTGGAGGAAGGTGCCGGTGGTCAGGACCACCCGGGGAGCCTCCAGCTGACGGCCGTCCTTGAGGCCGATCCCGGCGATCCGCCCGTCGCGGACCAGGAGTTCACCGGCTTCGCCCTGGACTGGGAAACAGTTGGGCGTCGATTCGACGGCCGCCTTCATCCATTCGGCATAGCGCGGCTTGTCGCATTGGGCTCGGGGCGACCACAGGGCCGGTCCCTTGCTGCGTCCGAGCATGCGGAATTGGATGCCGGTGGCATCGGTGGCCCGGCCCATGAGGCCGCCGAGGGCATCGATCTCGCACACCAACTGGCCCTTGGCCACCCCGCCGATGGACGGGTTGCAGGACATCTTGCC
>CAIUVD010000164.1 GCA_903902515.1 uncultured Planctomycetota bacterium
CATTGGGATTGAAGCTTCCGAGGGTGGGGGAGATGACCCAATCCACGGCATCAAGTATGAATATCCATCCGGCCTTCGCCTGGGAGGTGCGAAGCGTCACCAGCGTGTTATTTCCAGACGGACTATTCGTGACGGGCGCTGCGCTGTTTATTCCATAGTTTACATTCAGTCCACCCGTCGGATTGGCCGCCCGGCTCAATGGGCAGAGGCGCGCGGTTTGCAGATCCCAGCCCGTGGTTGTCGAACTTTCCGAATCGACGACGCGGTTCAGGAAATCCGTGTTTTGATCCCAGCGGCTTGACGGGGTGTTTGACCCGGTCCCATCTCTGAAATAGAGCGGGACGTACGAACCTTCCCAATCAATCGCATAGGATTGGTTGCCTATCCCGAATTGGCGAAGGTTACTGGCGCACTTCGAACCGCGAGCTCCGTCGCGCACGATGTTAATGGCGGGGATCAACATGCCCGCAAGGACCGCAATGATGGAAATAACCACCAGCAATTCGATCAAGGTAAAACCTGATGGCGTGCGGGTGGTCATGATTCGGGGGGTCCCTAGGGGAGCGCTATTGGACATGATACACCACAAATGGGAGAAAAGCATCACGCGGTGGATTGCAGGTGGATCGGCTTCGGCCCCACCGTGAGACATCCCCCAGGCCTGGAGCTCTCGGCCAGGACCTAACGACGGTCAAGTTCGAGGAATCCCCGGCTGGGTTCCCCGACAGCAGGCTGACCATCCGCCTGGGTTTGCTGCAAGTGTTCCAATTCATTCTTTTATGGTCGTCAGGTCGATGGTTTCCCGCTAAGGTTTCCTGCCTCTGATGGCTCAAAACCGCGATGACCGTCATGGTCAGGTGACCGCAGGTCGATGTCGTGAGGTCTTCAGGGGGTACTGTGGGGGATCTATCGGCTCACGATGGTGGTTATCGAACCCCGTCGCGCCCTTCGATCCAGCAAACGAGCCATCAAGGAACCGTAAAAATGGCCATGGGCATCTTAGGCAATACCACGCGAACATCCGGGACTAATGGTCGAGGCCATAGTACCGTATAGACTATGGCTAATGCCGCTTATCGCTGTCGTCGCACTGATTTCAGAGCTGCCCCAATTCCTGGCTCTGTGGGTATTGGTTCGACGGCCGTCGGCACCGCCGCCCGGGCTCGATTCGGCCAGCGGGGGAGGGTCAGCCGCCAGCGGCGGAGGGCGATCTCAATGACGGCCAAGACCAGGGCCAGGGTCACCAGCCAGGAGCTGAAGGGAGTGGCCTGGCCCTGGCTTGGGGGATTCGTGAAGGTTCCCAAGACATCGTGGACCAGGCGGCCGCCGCTGCGGCGGGTCAGGTCCTGGAGGATGCGTTGGCCATCGTCGCGGGTCGGGCGGGGTTCGGCCTCCGGAGACATGGGGCGTTGGACGGCGGGGCCGGTGACCAGGCCGGTGCGCTGGTCTCCCCGAGCGACCTGGACGGCGGGTACCACCGGGGCCTCGCCGAGGTGGGTTTCCGCCTCCCACAGGCCATCGCCGACCGGGATCATGGTCATGGCCGGTCGGTCCTCGTCGCCGATCAGGCGGAGGGTCGGCGGAGCCGTTGGCCAGGCCTCCCGGCGGGTGGGGTCGACTTCGTACCGGATGGTTAGGTGGTCGCCCCGGCGGTCGACGGCCACCGCTCCGGGTTCGCGCTCGCCACTGCCAGCGGCCCACCGGGCCAGGCCGGCGACCAGGGGCACATAGCCCGTCCAGGCCGTGAGGGATGGGTCCGCGAGGTCGAGGCCCACCACCGCCGAGCGGCCGGTACCAAGGTGCCAGGAGGCGACGGCCGGGGCCGGGGGATCGCCGGGGGCTAGGGCGAGGACCTGGGCCCGGTCCCGGGCGTAGGTCAGGTTGTAGCCGCCGACCACCGGCCAGGCCCCGGCGAAGGCGGGATCCAGGCCAGCGACCGTCGGCAGGAGCGCCATGGGCTGGGGTGCCACGGCCTGGTCGATCCACGTCTGGCGGGCGATGCGCAGGGTTTCCTGGGCGAACAGCCGGGGGATGTCACCGGGCTCGACGGCAAAACTGATGCGGCCCTGGCCGAGGGCGGCGATCTCTTTGAGGAGGTTGGCGTCGCTATCCTGCTCGGTGCCCATGGCGATCACCGACACGGTGATCCCGGCCTTGGTGAATTCGTCGAGGATCTTGCGGTAGTTTCCCGGTTCCTCGCTGTCGCTGGCGTCGGCGAAAAGGAGCAGATGTCGGGTTCCGGAGGTGGTGCTGGCCAGGGCCTGGCCGCCGGCGATCAGGGCTTCCTCGATATAAATGCCACCGCCCTGACTTTCGATGCGCCGGGTGCGGTCGATGAGCGGTTCCTTGGGGGTCGCTGGACCCATCGGGATGACGATGTGGGGGGCACTATCGACGGCGATCACCGACACCTGATCCGTTGGACCGAGGAGTTCGATGGCGGCGCAGGCGCCTTCATCGGCCAGGTCCATCTTGGTTCGGCCGCCCCCGGCGGGCATGGCCATGGAGCCGGAACGGTCGAGGACCAGCACCAGGGCCGTGGACAGGCGTTTGATGTCGTCCCGAACCTCCAGGCTGACGGGCAGGATCGGTTCAATGGGCGAACGGAAATAGCCGCCACCACCGAGGCTGGCCCGGCCGCCCCCCAGAACCAAGCCGCCCCCCAGGTCCCGGACCCAGGAAGCGACGGCCCGCAGGCTGGCGGGGCCGAGGCTATCGGCGGGGATCTGGTCCAGGACCACCGCTGAACAGGCGAGCAGGTCATCGAGGACCAGGGGCCCCGGCCGCCGTTTCACGACCGTCATTCCGGCCGCCGTCAGGGCGTTGGCCACCGTATCCTGGGTCGCCATCACCAGCACCCGTTCGCCCCCTAGAACGTGGATCGCGCCGTGGGCGGAGTTGTCGAGGGGCCGGGCATCGCCGGTGGCATCGAGGAGGATGGTGTAGCGGGCCAGGCCCGGTTCCGTGGGCCGGTCGGCAAAACGGATCGGCGTGACCGCTCCGGGCCCGAGGTCGGCATCTCCCTCGGCAATGGTGCGGGTGCCCCGGCGGACCTGCCAATGGCGGCGTTCCCGGGTGTCTGAGCGGAGGGTCACGGCCCCGATAAAACTTTCACCAAGGCGCAGGCTGCCGGGGATTTCGATCTGAACGATCCCGGCATCGCTGCGGGCCGGGCGGGCAATGGCCAGGGCATCGACGGGGAGGTTCCGCAGGGCCAGGGGGGCGACCACCGGGCGGGGATCTCGGCCCGTGGCCTCGCCGTCGCTGATCACCAGCACCCGGCCGCTGCGGCCCGGGGGGATCAGGCCATCGGCCAGGGCCAGGGCCCCGGCCAGGTCGCTGCCGCCCCCATCGAGGACGGCGTCGGCCAGGCGGGGCACGGCCCGGTCCGTCGGGGCCTGCAAGAGGGCGGCTTCGCGCCCGAAGACCACGACCCCCAGGCGGTCCCCGGCCTTGCGTTGGTTCGCCACCAGACGGATCTGTTCCTCCTGGGCGGACCGGGCCTCGGGGGACAGGGAGTCGGAACGGTCGAGGACGAGGATCACGTCGCTGCCGCCATTATCCCGGCGCAGGGTCGGGCCGGTGGCAGCCAAGATGAGGAGGCCGAGGACCACCAGGCGTAGGCCGGACCACGGGCCTCGGCCCCACCGCCACCACGCCCACAGGGCCGGGACGGCGACCAACAGGGCCTCGGGCCAAGCCAGGGTCATCATGGGCCGTCCTCCCGCCGTTGGGCCCGCCACGACGCCACCAGGGCCAGGCCCGCCAGTCCGGCCGCCAGCAAAACGAGGAGGGGGTGACGACCGGCCGTAGCGGTGGATCCCGGGGCGGCGGGGGCCGGATGGTCGCCGCTCAGGCAGGGGGTCAGATCCCCCAGGCGGGCATCGAGGGGGCTGACACTGATGGTCAGCCAGGGTTCCGGTAGGCCGTTGCGGCGGATTCCCAGGGTATGGAGCCCGGCTCGCTCGAGCACCGGGAGCAGGACCGCATGATCCGCCCCGGGAACGAGGATTCCGCCGTCATCGACCACCAGGGCTTCTGCCCCCGGGGGCAGGACTAGGCGGACGACGGTGCCGGGATCGAGGTTGCGGTCGTCCCGACCGGGGAGGTGGGCGTGGCGGTTGGCCACCACCTGGGCCAGGAGGGCCGGCCAGGCCGGGTGCTCGGCCAGGGTGCCCTTAGTCAGGTCGGCATGGATGATCAGGTGGTGATCGGGGGCTTCGCGCAGCAGGGCGGTGGTGCCCGCAGCAAGCAGGACTTCTTCGACCGGCACGTGTTCCAGGGGCACGCCCCCGGCCCAGCGGCAGCCCGTGGCGTCGATGCCTTCTAACCAGGGGTGGCCACTGCGGGCCAGGAAAGGGCCCGGGGTCGGGGGCGCATCGCCCGGCTCAACGGTGATCCGCCAGGCGCCGGTGGCCCGGGGGCCGGGGCCCACCACCAGGTCGGCCTCGGCCGGGGGCGCGGGGCGGGCACCGTCCTGGGCTTCCAGGGCTCGGCGCAGGGGGCCGGGCTCGGGGCACCACCACCGGACCTGACGGGGCTGGGGCGGCAGCAGGTGGACATGGTCGTCGGCGGATTGGGGATCCGGGCCGTCGAGGTGGATGTCGATGGGGGTCGTCGTCGTGAGGGGCAGATTCACGTCGAGGGGGTGTCCAGGCACCAGGTCCACGGTCCGCCGAACAAGGTCTCCGGCGGGCCCGGTGACCCGCAGCTCCCGGCGTTGGGGCTGGCCCCAAGCCGCCAGGCGCAGGTGCAGGTCCCCGGGCCGCCAGCGGGCGGCGATCAGGCCGGCGGTGGGTCGGACCTCGCCCCGTAGGAGGGTGCCGACGTGGGCCGCCGCCGGATCCGGTCGATCGCTGGCCAGCAACACGCTGCCCGTGGGCCCTGCGACCTCCCGGGCCAGGTCGAGGGCCGGGGCCAGGTCGTGCCAGGTTTGGTCAGTTTTCCAGGTCGTCAGGCCGAGGGTCGCCTGATCCCGGGGGACGGCGGGACCCACTAGCACCCGCGGCGGGGTGCCAGTGGTGATGACGGTCACCCGGTCGTCGGGGGCCAGGGTGGCGAAGTGGGTGGTCAGGTCCTGGGTCAGGCGCTCGGCCACGGTCAGGCCGTCCTGCCGCCGAGCCAGGAGGCTCAGGCGGGTGTCGAGGACCACCACCAGGTGCCGGGCCGGGGGCCGATCAAACCATCGGGGATCCACCAGGGCCAGCAGCAGGGCCAGGGCAGCCAGGAGTTCCCACCGTAGGCTGGTGCGGTCGATCAGGCGTTCCCGGCGACGGCCGCTGACGGGGGCGGCGTGGCGCTCGCCCCACAGCCACAGGGCGCTCACGGTGCGACGGGGCAGGGCCCGCCGGAACCAATGGATGGCGAGGATCGCCGGAATCGCTAGCAGGGCCCACCAGGCGCTCATGGGTGGACCAGTCCGGCGGTGGCCATGGCCGCAACGGCGCCCTCCAGGCCCTCCGCCGTCGAGCAGCGCATCATCCCCGCGCCCCGGCCGCCGAGGGCCTGGTCCCATCCAGCGAGGTGGCGGGCCAAGCGTTCCCGGTAGGCGGTGACCAGGGTCCGGTCCCGTACCACCTCCTGCTCGCCGCCTTCGACATCGGCCAGGATCACCGGGCCGCAGGCGGCGGGGTCCTGTTCCTCGGGGGTCAGGATCTGGACCAGACTGACTTGACCGGCCTCGCGTCCCAGACGGGCCACCAGGGCCGGGCCACCACCGGGATTCAGGCCATCGCCGATCAGAATCCGTTGGGCCCCGGGCATCAGGGCCGGGCCGGGGAGCGCCTCAAAACCGGCGGCGCCCGTGGGTGTGAGGGTGTCAAGGCGGGCTTCGAGACCCTGGGGTTCATAGCGTTGCCAGCGGTCCGTGGCCACCCAGATCGCGCAGCGCGCACCATCGCCCCGGGCCAGGAGGGCCAGCAGGAGCAGGCACTCGCAGGCCAGGGTATTTTTGCGGGGATCAATCCCCAGGCTGGAACTGGCATCGAGGAGCACCTCCACCCGGGGGGCGGTTTCGATGCGATAGCGCCGCAGCAGCAATTGATCCGTGCGGGCCAGCACCCCCCAGTCGAGGTGGCGCAGGTCATCGCCCGGCAGGTAGGGCCGGTGGTCGTGGAACTCCAGGCTGGCCCCGGGGCCACCCCCCAGGCGGGTGCCATTGCCCAGACGTCGCCGCCGGGCGTCCACCGCCAGTTTGAGTCGCCCAGCCCAGGCTTGCACCGCGCCCCGGTCGATCATCCGTCGCCCCGGGGATTCCGGTCCTCGGTACTGGCCAGGGTTTGACGCGGGCGGGGAATCCAGGAGCGAAAGGCCCCGATGACGAGCCACAGGGTGCCCATACCACCCCCCACCAGCGCCACGATGGCGCACCATGCGAACGGTACGGAATCCTGATGATGGATGGTTGGCGAAGCCGAACCCATGATCGGATTGAACATCATAGGCCAGGAATCATCAATCATTATCGAGAGGAGGGAGGTCAGGAGCGTCGTCCCGGCCACCAATCCGAACAAGGTCGCCCGCCGAGCCAGGGGGGTGGTGATCCAACGGGCGGCGATGGTTCGCGTCAGGGCATCGCCCAGTCCGAGGAAAAGACCGGCGTAACCAAATATCAGGGCGGTTACCTGAAATGGTTCGGAATCTGTTCCTTGCCAAGAGATGAAGGCCGGAATCCAGGCCAAGAGGGACGCCGCCAAGAAAAACACCCGGCCTCGGGCAGCCCCGGGGCCGAGGATCCAAGTCAGGGGTCGGCGCCATCCCCGGGCCTGCTCAATGACCCGCATCTGACGAAGACTCACGTGTTCGTCTTCGGTGATGGTGAAAAAACCGGTGATCGCGATCCAGGCCATAACCAGCATTCCTGCGGTTCCGGCGGCTTCATCCAGAACATCGGATCCATATCCGCGGACGCTGGTCAGGATCTCAAACCACGCGATGCCGCCGAGCAGGAGCAGGATGTCGATGGCGACCACCAGCACGGCGATGCGGGGCAGGCGGGAACGGTCCCCGGCCCGGTGGGTCATGAGGGTCATGGCCAGGATCAGGCACAGGCCGCCCGCCAGCAGGATGTGCCACAGGGTGGTGGCCACCACCAACCAGCCACCGAGGGGATTCGAGGCGATGGCGCCGGCGATGCCGGACCGCCGGGTGACCTCGATCCAGATGGGCCAGGAAATCATCCACAAGAGCAGCAGGGCGATGGTCAGCAGCGACACTAGGCCGGTGCGGGTCGCCTTGGTTTTCCCCATGCACCCCAGCAGGGTCGCCAGGGCCCCTAGGCTGAGGGCCCCGGCTAGGGCTCCGGCTAGGAAGATCACCAGGGTCACCGCATCGACGCCCCTCAGCAGGTAGGCGACCGCCAGGAAGGGGGCCAGGGCCGCGAGGATGAACAGCCCCTGGACCAGGGAGGTGGCGACGATGCCCCGGGCAATTCGTCCGGGGCTCATGCCGGTCAGTTCCATCAGGTCCCAGGTGTCGTCCTCCCGTTCCCGGGCCATGGCCCGGTAGGCCGTGAGGGGCTGGTAGAACCACAGAGCCCCGGTCGAGGCCAGGGACAGGATCACGAACAGGATCTGCCCCGGCCGCTCGCCATCGTTGCTGGCGGCGACCACCGCACTGGTCAGGGCCCCGGCCGCCAGCAGGGCGAGGTAGATGCCGAGGAAGGCCCGGTTACGGACCTCCTGTCGAAGCGTCCGAATGAGCAGGGGATTCATCATTGGACGGCTCCGTCCGTCAGGTGCATGAAGACGTCCTCAAGGCCATCGGCCCGGGCGGCGCAGTGGCACAGGGGTAGGCCCCGGTCCATCAGGGCCTTGGCCAGGCGGGCCTGGTCGGCGTCACCGCCCTCCAGGCGGACGGTGGCGCTACGGCGGTCGCAGCGTTCGATGCGCACCCCGGGTTGTTCCGCGAGGGTCCGTTCCCACTCAGCCCGGTCTTCCGCCAGGCGCAGGTCCACCAGGCGTTGCCGATCCGGGCCAGGGGCCACGTCCCGGGCTTGGCGGGCCTGGGATTTGACGTCTTCGACGGTGCCGTGGGCCACCAGACGGCCCTGTTCGATGATCGCCACCCGGTCGCACAGTTCATCGAGTTCTGAGAGGATGTGGCTGCTAATCAGGACGGCCTTGCCGCGGCCCGTGAGGGCCTTGAGGAGGTCCCGGAACTCGATCCGCGCCCGGGGATCGAGGCCGGCGCTGGGTTCGTCGAGGATCAGTACCTGGGGATCGTGGATCAGGCAGCGGCCGAGGGACAGGCGCTGGCGCATGCCCTTTGAGAGGGTGCTGGCCAATTTGCCGGAGATGCCGTCCAACTGACAGAAGTCCATGACGCCTTCTACGGCCTGGCGACCCTTCACGGGCCCCAGGTCGTAGGCCCGGGCGAAGAAATCGAGATACTCCCAGACGGTCATGTGGGGGTAGGGTTCCCCGCCGTCGGGCATGAAACCGATCAGCCGTCGCACGGCGTCGGCGTCATCGACGGTGCTCAGGCCCGCCACCCGACAGTCGCCGGAACTGGGCAAGTCGAGGGTGGCGAGGATCCGCATCGAGGTCGATTTGCCGGCGCCGTTGGGGCCGATGAAGCCCATGATCTGCCCGGCGTCAAAGTTCAGGCTGAGATCCCGCACGGCGTGGACGCCGCCGAAGGAGCGGCAGAGGTGGTCGATCTGAACCAGGCTCATGGCGCGTCCTCCCGCAGGGTCGTGGTCAGCCACACGGCGGGCGGGGTTGGTTCCTCGGCTGGGGGGCCGGGAAGGGGATGGAGGGGCTGGGCCAGGCGGGCCCGGAAATCCCCGGGCCGGGTGTGGATGGTCCAAACCTTGCGGGCCTGGGGACCGAGGTCGTTGGCCGGTTCCTCGGTGGGGGCGGCTTCTGCCGCGAGGGTTTTCGAGGTGCCCGGGGCGAGATCCCGGACCACCAGCGTGTGCCCGCCGGGGGATTCCCAGGTGGCCCAGGTGATGGTGCTGCCCAGGCCGTTGTGGAGGACGTAGCCCTGGTCTTGTCGCTTTATCGTGAGTCGGCCCCGCTCGCTGATGAAGCCACTCATCAGCAACCGACGGTTGGTGCGTGGGGCAACCCAGGGTCCATCGAGCTCAAGTTCCGGGCCCCAGGTGTAGGTGAGACCGCTGACGGAACGGCCGTCCTGTTGCATATTCCATGGATCCGGATTGCCGCCCACCAGCAACACGGCCCGGTGGGTGGGATCCATGCCCACGCGTCCAAGGCCGAAGGGCGCAAACCAGGTACAGCCGGTCCACAGGGCGGCCTGATGGCGGGCCTGGTCAAGGACCAGCAGTTGGCTGGCCTGGCGACGGATGGCGGTGCCCTCAGACACCAGGTTGATGACCACCAAGAGGACGACGAAACCGGCGCTGAGGACCGGGGTGATAATGAACAGGCGGGTTCGTTGGCCGTGACGCCAGCACCACCAGATGACCAGGGGTCCGGCGATCAGGGCAAAGAGGACCACCAGACTGACGAGCAGGCCGGTGGCCGGGCGTTCGGTGCCGGGGATGGGGGTCAGGTCGGGCAGATGGTGGTTCTCCGCATCGATCTGGTTATTCCATTCCGGTACGGTGGTCGGCAGGTCATCCCGGGGGCTGATCCGCACATCCGCCCCGGCGGGCCACCCGGCCCGCTGGTCGGCGCTCAAAAGCATCATTCGTCCCCCGAAGGTCAGCCAGGTGGCCAAGGCCTGATGCTGGGCGGGGGTCAGGTCGCGCTGGCTCTCGGGCCCGAGGATCACGATCTGGTCGTTGAGGTACCCTTGCCAGAGGTCGGGCAATTGGTCCCGCGTAAGCTTGAAATAGCCGTTGCGGCGGTGGCCGGAGGAGGTCACGGCCGTCGACAGGGCGGTCGAATCCGCGTCGTCCACCGTCACCACATGGGCATTGCGGTTATTGAACGAAATCCCTAGGGAGTCGCTGAAGGTGCCGTCGTTCCAGGTCAGTCGGACCACCCAGGTTTTGGATCCTGGATCCGGTGGCATAACGAGGGTTTTGCGGGTGGTACCCTCCCGGATCGGCACGACGGCATTGGCGGAATTGGTATCCCCTCGCAGGTCGAGCCGGAGGTTTCGGGGCCGGTCGCTGGTGATCGTGAGGACCACCGGCGTCGGTTCGAGATGATGGGACCACGGGATTTCTCCCGAGATCGATAATCCATGATCCACCGCCAACAGCAGGGTCGCCAGACACCAGGCGAAGAGACTCCTCATGACTGGAGTTCCGGCACCGTCGCCAGAACCTCGGCCACCAGATCCCGGGAGGTCCGGCCGCTGAGACCTGCTTCGTAGGTGGTCACCAGGCGGTGGGCCAGGACCGGGGCCGCCAAGGCCTTGACGTCGTCAAACCCCACCGCCGGCCGGCCCGCGATCAGGGCCGCGGCCCGGCAGCAGGAGGCGAGGCTGAGGGCCGCCCGGGGGCTGGCCCCCCAACGCAGGCCGGTGCGGACGGTGGGCGGGCAGGCGGGGTGCTCGGGCCGGGTCGCTTGGACGACCCGGGCCAGGTAGCGACCGACGGCCTCGGGAAGGACGATGCGCTTGGTCAGGGCCATGAGGTCAAGGATGGCCGGGGCATCGGCGACCGGCGCCAGGGGGCCAGCGGTAGCTCCAGGCTGGGCGAGGACGATCCGGGCCAGGGTGTCATCATCGACGCCGCCGACCTGGCAGCGAATGGCGAAGCGGTCGAGTTGGGCCTCGGGAAGGGGGTAGGTGCCGTCCAATTCCACGGGGTTCTGGGTCGCCAGAACGAAGAACGGGGCCGGGAGCCGGTGGGTGGTATCGAGGGCCGTGACGGTCCGTTCCTGCATGGCTTCCAAGAGGGCCGACTGGGTCTTGGGACTGGCGCGGTTGATTTCATCCGCCAGCACCAGTTGGGCGAAGATCGGCCCGGGTCTGAAGACCAGGGCCCGGCGTCCGTCCTGGCCATCGACCAGAACTTGGGTGCCCGTGATGTCGGAGGGCAGGAGATCTGGGGTGAACTGAACGCGCTTCCAGCCCAGGCCGCTGAGGGCCGCCAGGGTTTTGGCGAGTTCGGTTTTGCCAAGACCGGGGAGACCTTCGAGGAGGACATGGCCACCCGCCAAGAGGCCCGTGAGGACCATCCGGATGAGGTCTGACTGGCCGAGGATGACGGCCTCCAGCCCTTCGCGCAGGGCACGGATGCGGGTCGCGGCGTCGGTGATCTCGCGCTCGGTGGGCATGGTCATGGAATCACGGAGTCCGTCGGCGGGGGGAGGGAAATCGGGGCCGGGGCGGGGGCCGCCGGAGTAAAATAGCGGCCCACGGCCGCCCGGTGGCGGGGGGCGACGGGGGCTCGCCGGGCATCGGCGGCCTGGGCCGCGAAGGTCGCCGTGGTCGCCGGGGCGTGTGCGGCGAGGGACTCCGGGGCGTGGCTGAGGGTGGCGATGGTGGTGCCCGGTTCGGGCTCCGGGGCCACCGCCGACAGACTCGCCTCCTGACCCAAGGGACTGGTGGTCGGTTCTCGGTCGAGGGCCAGGGTTCCATGGCCTGGCCCACGGTTGACTCCGCCTTTTCCCAGGCCGGATCCCGGGATGGCGCAGAGGCCCGCCTTGGTCGAGGAACAGCGGGCCAGGGCGGCGGCCAGGGCCTCGCCGGAACACCGGCCCGGCTTGGGGCAGGAGCCGACCGCCGAACGGAGACTCTCCGCCAGACGGCGAATGGCGGCCGGGTCCACGGGCTGGGCTTTGGTCCCGGCCGGAAGCAGGCCCGCTGCCGCCAGGGCAGCCCGCTGGGCGGCATCCAGGGGCATGCCCGCCAGGGCGGCGGCCAGGGCGGCGGCGGTGGCAGGGTCGAGTTGGGGGAGTTTAGCGAGGCCCGGGGCATCCTGAGCCAGGGCCGCCAGGTGAGTGCCCAGGTCCGCGAGGGAGGCGGTGGTGCCATCGGCGGCCTGATCGCTGGCGGCCATGACCTGGGCCAACCGCTCCACGGCGCGGGCTTCGCCATCGCCGATGGTGCGTTCGAGACGCTCGACGGCCTCCCAGGCGGCTTGGCCCAGGCTGGCATCGAGCCCCGCGAGGCGGTCGGCCTGGGCCACCAACTCCTGATGTTCGGCGGCCTTAAACAGGGGCTCATCTTCCGCCAGGCGTTCCTTGGCGGCCTCGACGGCTCCGAGCCACGGAGCCTGGGCCGGGGGCGTCGGTGGGGCTGGTGGGGGGAGAGCGGCCAAGACGAGGAGACAGGCCACCGCCAGGGCCGGGATCCGCAGACCGGCCCAGGACCAGGTGGGCCAGCGGAGGTTGCGTAGGGGGGCCTCGCAGCGGGCTTGCCAATCGAGAGGGCGGTCCGCCGGAGGTAGAGCGGCCAAAGCCATGATGGTGCCATCTCCCGCGGCCAGCCGGTCGAGGCGAGCGGCCAGTTGGTCCGGTCGGTCCCGCCGGGCCCAGCACCGGGGAAGGATCACGGCGGGAGCCAGCAGACTGCCGATGACCACGACGGCTACGGCTTCGGTGGAGCCCGTCAGGCGCAGGCCGAGCAGCAGGAGGGCACCGCTCCCGGCGCTCCAGGTCAGGGCCCGGGCACCGGCATCAAGGCACCGTTGGGCCCGGCGCTGATACTCCAGGCGTTGGAGGCGGGAGTTTAGCAGGTCCATGGGGGCCTCCTGACGCGCATTGTCCCGCGCCGTGGTTTCACCGGGTCAGAACGCATGGTCGGCGATGCTGGAGAAGAACGAGGGGGATCAATGATGCGCTGGGCACGCCGGGGGCTCAGCGCGTCAACAGCACGGCGGTCTCGAAATGGGCGGTCTGGGGGAACATGTCCAGCAATGCGGTCCGGGAGATCTGGTAGCCGGCGGGGGTCAGCAGTTTGAGGTCCCGGGCCAGGGTCGAGGGTTCGCAGGAGACGTAGAGGATCCAGCCCGGCAACCGCTTGAGGATTGTTTGGATGGTCCCCGGGGCGCAGCCGGCCCGGGGGGGATCCAGGATCAGAACCGTGGTGTCGGCTTCGGTGGTCAGGTGACGGTCGAGGAGGGCTTCGACCTCCCCCGCGTGGTAGGTGTGGCTGGCCCCGAGGCCCCGGGTTTCGGCATTGCCCCGGGCGGCCTCGATACTGCGGGCGTCGATTTCGAGCCCGACAACCGGCCGATCGGTGATGGCGAGGCCGAGGAAGCCGGCGCCGCAATAGGCGTCGATCACCCGGGTGGCCGCCAAGGGCGTTACCCAGCGGCCGACCAGGGCAAAGAGGATGTCAGCCACGGCCGGGTTGACCTGGGCAAAGGATCCGGTGGGAACGGTGTAGGCCCGGCCTGCCACCTCCTCCTGGCACGGGGGCAGATCCGCGGGGGCGTTCCCCGCATAGCTCACGGTGCCACCTCCCGGGGACCAACGGATCGTGATGGTCCGGGCCCCGGGGGTGCGCGGGGCGTCCGGCAGGGCGGCATTGACCTCGGCCTTGGCGATGGGGCAGAAATTCAGGCCGATCACGGTTTTCTGGTCCCGGGCCAGGAGCCCGAGGCCGTCGGGGCCCGGATGGAGGCCCAGGCGATTGCGGTAGGCCCAGGGTTCCGGGGCGGCATGAACCTCGTCGAGGTCCTCCCGGGCGATCCCGCCGATCCGTCGCAGGGTATCGCGGAGTTGCTGGGATTTGAGGGCGATTTGTCGCGCGTATCCAACGTGCTGGTACTGACAGCCACCGCACCGGCCAAATACGGGGCAAGGCGGTTCAACGCGATCGGGCGAGGGGGCCAACACGGCGACCAGTTCGGCCTCGGCGAAGGATTTTTTGACCGCCGTCAGGCGGATACGGAGGTCTTCCCCGGGGATCGCAAAGGGGATGAAACACACCCGGCCATCGGGCAGCCGGGCCACTGCCGAGCCCCCCAGGGCCGTGCCGTGGGCATGGACATCAAGGACGGAACCGGCGGCGAGGGTGGTCATGGGGGAGTCTGGCATGGCCCGGGGGCGCTACCAGCCCATGGACCTGATTAGAAGCGCCAGCCAATGACCCCGGCCGGGGCGAGACCGGCGGTTTTGATGGTCAAATCGTAGGCAACGCTGTTGAGCACGACGGGGTTGTTCCATTGGCTATAACTGGCCAGGACGGCCAGACCCACGAGCGGCCGACCACCCAGGACCTTCACCGGAGCCCAGGTGAGACCCAGCCGGCCTCCGACTTCCCAGGCGGCTTCGCGTTCGTTCAAGCCCTCTTGCCACGAGGGGCCAGCACCACCAAAGGCCGTCAATTCGAGGGTCGTGTGGTTCATGATCATCCACCCGAGTCCGAGGTGGAGATCGACCATCACGGCTCGTTCGATGAGTCGTTCCTGTTCGGATGAAGCGCCACTGACCAGACGGCTGGAATGGATTTCCAGAAACCCCATGCCATTGCCCTCGGTGCCTGCGCGACCGACGGGGGGTGCCCACAGCAGGCTCCAGCGACCAGAGGATTCCCAGGTGATGTTCTGGGAGGACGACCGTAGATCGGCACGAACCAAGGAGAGTCCGGCGTTTTGCGGGGCGGGGCCCACCTGCAGACGCAAATCCTGGAAGCGCACTTCGTCTAAATCGTCAAAATCAAGAGCTGCCAGCGGTGCGGCGGTGGAACCACACATGCCGACCCAGGCTACGATACCCGCGGATGAAAGGCACCCCACGCGGTTTTGTGACGGCAGATTGCGGAAAAAACCTAAGAAGGACATCGTTACCGATGGTGAACCGGGTCCAGATCGGTCAACGCCGGGGGTGATTCATGACCAGCGGGATGACCACACAGGACAGCACCCTCAGATGCGATGGAGGGCCTGGTCCAGATCGGCGATGAGGTCATCGGCGGACTCTAGGCCCACCGACAGGCGAATCAGATCGTCGCGGATGCCGAGGGCCAGACGTTCTTCGGGGGACTTGTCGTAGTAACTCATCAGCGAGGGCTGCTCGATGAGGCTTTCCGGACCGCCGAGGGACGGCGCCAGGTAGGGGATGGTACAGGCGTCGATGACCTTCGAGCCTTCCGCCAGGCCACCCTTGATGGCGAAACTGATGAGGCTGCCGAAACCCTTCATCTGCTTGATGGCGATGGTGTGGGCTGGATGGCTTTCCAGGCCCGGGTACCACACGCGGGCGACCTTGGGGTGGGCCTCCAGGAAGCGGGCGATGCGCAGGCCGTTCTCGTTCTGCTGCTTCATGCGCACGGCGAAGGTCTTGAGACCCCGGATCAGCATGTAGGCGGTGAACGGGCTGGCGAGGGCGCCGAACATGCCCTGGTGTTCACGAATGGCCTGGATCAGGCCTTGGTTGCCGATCACCACGCCGGCCAGCAGGTCGTTATGGCCCCCGAGGTACTTGGTGGCGCTGTGAACCACCAGGTCGACGCCATAGGACAGGGGCTGCAGGTTGTAGGGCGTGGCCAGGGTCGCATCGATCATGGTCTTGATGCGGCGGGGCTTGGCCACCGCCACCAGGGCCTCAAGGTCGATGCAATTCAGGTAGGGGTTGGTCGGGCTCTCGGTGATGATCAGGCGGGTGTTGGGCTTGATGGCGGCTTCGATGCCGGCCACGGTCGGTTCACAGGCCGTGTGCTCGATGCCGAACTTGGCCAGGAACTCGCGGACGAACACCCGGGTTTTTCGGTAGGAATCGGCGGTGATGACGATGTGCATCCCCGGCTTCACCATCGCCAGGAGCGTGGTGACGATGGCCGACATGCCGGTAGAGGTCAGCAGCGCGGCTTCGCCGCCGTCGAGGGCGGCCAACTTGGCCTCGGCCACTTCCTGGGTCGGGTTGCCGTAGCGCCCGTATTCCTCGCCGCGCACATGCTCACCGGTGAAATAGCGGTGTAGTTCGTCGGTGTTGGCGAACGGGTAGGCCGTGGCCATGATCAGGGGCGTGACCAGGCTGTCGTGGGCCTTGACTCGGTTTTCACCGGCGTGGACGGAAAGCGTTTCGATGGAACGGGCCATAAAGGTCAGCGGGTGCAGGCGAATTCGGGATGGATGGCGAGGGGGGCGAAGGTGGCGCCATCCCACTTGAAGGAGCGGGCTTCGCGCAGGCCTTCCGGCTGGGCGTCGATCACCACCTGGAGAAGATCGGGATAGACGGCCTGGCCGTCGGGGGCGGCGTAGCGCGTGTCTTCGGCACTGAAATAGGCGCCGCAGTCGATGTGACTGTGGACGAGGGCCAACCAGGCGTCGCCCTGGGCTTCGGCCTCGCGCACCGACTTGGCGGCCTTGGCCTCATTGAAGGCAAAAAAATCTCGGCTGGTGCGTGGATATTCCACGGGATCGAGGGCGTGCAGCTTGTCGGCCATGTTGTCGAGGCGGACCACGCGGGTCACGTCGTTGCCCCGGCCGATGGCCAGGGCAACGCATTCGCTCGGATAGCAGGCCAGGGCGTGCTGTTGGAGGTCGGCCAGGGCGGCGGGACTGAAGCGCAGCATGGGCGGGGCACCCTAGGGCAGGTCCCGGGGGATCAACGGGGCTTGAGGACGACCCGATCCAACTCCCCCGTGGGCCCAATGGCCCGGGCCAGGGCCTCGGTGGGGCCGACCGTGACCAGCCACGCGTGGAGGTCCGAGCCAGCGGCGGCGATCCAGGGCCGCTGGGCCAGGGGCACGATGGGTCGGGTTTTCACACCCCAGGCACCATCGCCCAGATAGACGATTCCGCCGTCGGTTGGCACCCCGCCTATCAGCGGATGCGTGCGCTTGCGGGCGTGGTCGTGGTGTTCGAAGACCGTCGCCACCCGACCCTTTTCAAAGAGGGGTACCCAATGGGCGCGGATGTCGGCAGAACCCCAATCATCCATCTTCCGTACGCTCGGATAGGCCGGTACGTGATAGGCCGCAAATCGCCAGATGCGGTCCTGGCGCTGGGACAAGGCCTCGGCGATGAAGCCATTCTGGTCGGCGATCGGGGTTGGGTGGCCGCTATTGAGGACCAGGAGGCTGATGAAGGGTCCCAAATCTACGCGCCGGGTGGTCGGCTCGGGGAACAGGGCGGCAAAGGGCGTGCCTTCCGGTGATAGCTTCAGTTCGTGGTTGCCGACCACTGGTACAAAGGGCACGCCGGTCCCATCGCTGCGAACCATGGTCGCCCGCCAGGTGGCCAGCAGGGCCGGCCAGCGGCTGACCAGGGTTGGGTCGGCGTTGTCATAGGCCCAATCTCCGCCAATGACGGCGACCTCCGGATCCTCCTTGGCGATGGCGGTGCAGGTGCCCGCGAGGAGATCCGGGTGGTGCATCATGTCGCCACCCATGGCTAGGCGCAGGGACGGTTCCAGGCGGTCGCGAAGGGTCCGCCACGAGCCCAGGACGGTGGTGCCGTCGTCCCAGGTGATTTTGGCCCCGGGGGTGGCGCCCGTCGCCCGGGCTTCGCTCACCACCAGGTTGCTTTGGGCCACGGGTCGGGTGGTGACGGCCGCAGGTATCCACGGTCCATCCTCGACCCGGTAACGCAGGGTCGCCTGGGCCCCGTCGTCCAGGACCCGCAGGGTCAGACTGGTGGTCGTATCCTGATCGAGGACGGCGAAGGGGATGGCATCGAGGGCCGGCAGAAAGGCCAGGGGGGCCAGCAGCAGGAAGCTACGCATGGGTGGGGTCCAGGATCCGGCGGATCAGGCCATGGATATCGGTGTGGTGGGTCAGGGGCAGCGCGGCGCGGCGGCGGTCGGAGCCGATCAGGATTGGCCCGTCCAGGGGATCGGCGGTGGGCACGCCGTGGCTACCGCGCACCAGGGTCGGATCCAGGGGGCACGGGTCGAGGACATAGCGCAGGCCGAGTTTTTTGCGTAGGAGTGCCTTGGCGGCTCGGAATTTCCCGCCCTGGGGATCGAAAAACAATTCCCGGGGGTCATAGCCCGGCTTCTTATGGATTTCGACGCAGCGGGCGAAGTCCGGGGCGGCCACCGGATCGAGCCAGTAATCATGGGCGAACCACGTGTCGCGCTCCGCCTCCAATACCAATTCTCCGCAGCGGGCATGGTCCAGGCCCAGGGCCGCCCCGCCCCGGTGAACGCGTGCAACCCCAGGCACGCCCTCTAGGGCCGTGATGGCCGTGGCGACATCGTGGGGATTCCGGATGTAGACGTGGGCGACCTGGTGGTCGCAGACCGCGAAGGCCCGGGAAGCTCCCGGGTCCAGCAGTTCACCGGTCGCATTGACCTGGATCGCCAAAAGCCCGGCTTCCCGTAGGTGGCGGTTGGGGAAGACCGCCCGTTTCACGGGATTCAAACCGTATTCGCTGACCACCAGGACTTCGACGCCCAGGGGCCGCAGGTGGTCGAGGATCAGGCCGACGCAGGCATCGAGGTCTCGCAGGTTCCGTTCGAGGTGATCGCCTACCGGGCCGAATCGTTGCAAGTCGTAATCCAGGTGCGGCAGGTAGCACAGTCCAAGATCGGGCTTGGTGTGGTCCCAGGCGGTGCGGAAACTTTCGGCGATCCAGCGGGTCGAGCGCAGATCCGCCATCGGCCCCCAGAAATTGAACAGGGGGAAGGTGCCGTGGCGTTCATCCAGGACCTGCTTCAGGTCGGGGGGCCAGGCGTAGATGTCCGGGGATTTGCGGCCGTCATGGTGGTAGGCCGGACGGGGCGTGACGGTGGCCGTGGCGCTGGTGGCCATGGCGTACCACCAGAAATGCTTGAGGACCCGCCAGGGCTGGCCATCGGCGTGGCGCGCGCCTTCCCACACCAAGGGTGCGTCGATCAGACCCTCGCTCTGACGCCATAACAGGATCTCGTTGAGATCGCGGAAATACCAGCCATTGCCGACAATTCCGTGCTGCCGGGGGGCAACTCCCGTGAGCATGCTGACCTGGCCGGTGGTGGTCACCGCCGGCAAGGCCGGGGCCAGGGGCCGGACGAAACCGCCCTCGGCCAGGCGGTTGAGGTTCGGGGTGTTCAACCCGAGATGACGGGGCGTCAGGCCGACGCAGTCGAGGATGGCGAGGGCCGTCATCGGCGGTGCGGGGCCATGGTCGCGGAAGTGGCGATCATCTCAGCGGTAGGTCACATCGCCGTCCGGGGTACGGACGACGACTTCCCGGGCCTCGCTGCCGGTGGATTCCACCCGGCCGACGACCTGGGCGTGGATGCCTACGGCCTTGCCGAGGGCGATGACGGTGGCGACGTGCTGGGCCGGGAGGATGACCTCTAGGCGCCAGCCCATGTTATAGACCGAGTAGCATTCAGCCCAGGACTGGCCGGTGGCCTCCTTAAGGGCGGCGAACAGCGGTGGGACGGCCAAGGGCGTGTCCTTGACGTACCGGTTGCCAGGTCGGCCGAATTTGACGATCTTGGACTGACCGCCGCCCGAGCAGTGGATCAGGCCGTGAAGATCCTGCCGGGGGATGGCGGCCAGCAGGTCACGGATCAGGGGGAGGTAGGTCCGCGTCGGCGAGAGAATGGCCTGGCCGACGGTGAAACGCGGATCGCCGGGGAGGGGGTCGCTGACGGAAAACCGGCCGCAGTAGACTAGGTCGGCAGGCACCTCCGGGGCATAGGTTTCCGGATACTTGGCCCGGTAGTCAGCCCCGAGCAGTTCGTGGCGCGCGGAAGTCAGGCCGTTGGAGCCCATGCCGGCGTTGGGCACGGATTCCCAGGTCGCCTGGCCGGTGCTGCTAAAGCCGACGATGACATCGCCCGGGACCATGTTGGCGGCGTCGATCACCTCGTCGCGTCGGACCCGGGCGGTGATGGTGCTGTCGACGATCAGGGTCCGCACCAGATCACCGACGTCGGCGGTCTCGCCGCCAGTCATGATACAGGGGATGCCGAGGGCCGTCAGGTGCTCGCACAGGGCCTGATAGCCGTTGACGATTCCGGCGATCACCGAGCCGGGAATCCGCTTGGCATTGCGACCGATGGTATTGCTGATCAGGAAGGGCCCCAAGGCACCAACACAGGCCAGATCATCGAGGTTCATCACGAGGCTGTCTTGGGCGATGCCGGCCCACACGCCATCACCGAGGCCCTCTTTCCAGGCCAGATAGGCGAGGCTCGACTTGGTGCCGGCGCCGTCGGCGTGGATCACCAGGGCGTGCTCGGCGGAACCCGTGAGGTGATCGGGGACGATCTTGCAGAAGGCCCCGGGGAACACGCCGGCGTCCTGGCGGTCGATGGCGGCATGGACCTCGGCCTTGCCGGCAGAGACTCCGCGTTGCTGGTATCGGGCATCATGGCGCTGGTCGATCATGGGTCGGGATGGTCCGTATCATGTCCCCGGAACAAGGGCGGCGGGATTGACCCATCGGCCCCTGCCCCACCGTTCCACCCCCATGTCCGCGCCCGACCTTGCCCATGTCGTCCACATCCCCTGGCCGAAGCACCTGGAGAACGAGGTGGAGCGCATAGCCGGTCTTGGTCGCAACGAAGCCGTAACGGCCATCAGGGAGCTCAAGGCCCGGGAATTCGCGGCCCTGGCCCAGCACCAGTCCGACCACCTCGGAGAAATCACAGGGGCGGACATCGCCCTCCAGATTACGGGTCTGACGGACCTGCTGGTCAAGCATCTGGCCGAACGGGCGGCGCGGCGGGCCGAAGCCCCCGAGGACTGGAGCCATCACGTGGGAGTATTCGCCACCGGCGGCTACGGGCGGGGCGAATTGAACCCCTTTAGCGACCTGGATGTGATGCTGGTGGTCGGTGCGGGTGAGAAACCGTCCTGGGCTTCGGCGTTTTCCGCAGAATTTCAGGCCCTGGCCTGGGATGTGAAGTTCACGGTCGGTGCCAGTCTTCGCGGTATCGTCGAACTGCCGCACCTTATCGCCGAGGATTTTGTGACCGCCACGGCCCTCATCGAGCAGCGCCCGGTGGTCGCCTCCGAAGCCCAGCGCCAGGGGATGATCGATCTTCTCGATCACTTCCGGGCCACCTACGCCACGCCGTTCCTGCGGTATAAGTTGGATGAGCTGGCCAAGCGTCGGGCCCAGGCCGGGGCCAGCGTATTCCTGATGGAGCCCAATCTCAAAACCAACCCCGGCGGCCTACGGGACGTCCAGTTGCTGCGCAACATCGCCTTCATCGTTTCTGGTTCCCGCAACCTGCTGTCCCTGGCCGAACTCGAATCCATCACCCGGGGCGATCTCCATGACATGGTGGTCACCAATGACCATCTGATGGCCCTCAGGTCCCTCCTGCATTTCCATCACGGCCGTAAGCAGGATGTGTTTCAGCTCGCGGATCAGGTGCGGATCGCCAATCAGTACGGGTATGGTGACGTGTCCCGCCTGCGGGCGGTCGAACACTTCATGAAACGGCATTATGTTCAGGTGCGTCAGGTTCATCAGATGGTGGATCTGACCATCAGCCGATTATCCGCCCTCGGCCACCTCGGCCCCCGACCGGTGCTGGTGAAGACCCGCACCGCCGTCGGCGATGATTTCAGCAGCATCGCCGAGCGGATCTATGTCGCGGACCGTGATGTGTGGCGTAAGCCCGACGCCGGGGTCCGGCTGATCCAAATGTGCCGGGACGCCCAGGCCCGCGGATACCGCCTGTCCTACGAACTGCAGCGGGAGATCCGCAGCAATCTCACGGTAGTCGGGGAGGAAACTCGCCGTGATCCCCGGGCTGCGGGTGCCTTCCTGGCGCTCCTGGGAGATCTCGGTCGGGTTCGGCCTATCCTATCGGACATGCATAGTTGCGGTCTCCTGGGGGCCTATCTGCCGGAATTCGGGAACCTCACCTGCCACATGCAGTTTGACAGTTACCATCAATACACGGTCGATGAGCACACCCTCATCGCCCTTGGCAACCTCGACCTGGTAGCGACCGGCAAAGCCGCCGGACTTCCGGGCATGCCCCGGCTCCTCGGCGAGGTCGCCCGCAAGGATCTTTTGGCCCTGGCTCTGCTCCTCCACGATGTCGGCAAGTATATGGGCCGGGGCCATGTGGCCCGGGGTGCCCTGATGGTGGAGAACGTCGCCCGGCGTCTGGGCCTGAACTTGGAGGAGGAGGGTTTCGTCTACTTCCTGGTCGAGCGGCATGTGTCCCTGTCTGACGCCAGCCGCATGCGGAATTTCCACGAACCCTCATTCCTCAAAGCCTTTGCCGAACGGATGGGTTCCGTGGATCGACTCGATGCCCTGTATTGCCTGACCTGGTGCGACGCCAAGGCGGTTGGCGAAGGCATCATGACCGGCTGGCAGGAAGCGATTCTGGCCGAACTGCGGGATGCCGTGGCCCAACAAATCACCCATGGCGGCATTGACCGAGCCGGCCGCCATGAACGACTGATTTGGGAACTCAGTGAGGAAGGATTAGGCCGCGAGGAGGCCGAAACGTTCCTCACCGGACTTGGCCATACCTACGAACATCAGGTCCTCCCGGGAGAGGCGGCACGCCACCACCGGGTTTTGGCCCAGTGCCGGACCGAGGGCCTTGGCCTAGTCTGGGAACGGGCCGACCGCTACGTCCTCTTGACCGCTGCTATACCTGATCGCCACGCCCTGATGGCCGATTGCTGTGCCACGCTGTCGGGCCATGGATTTGACATCATCGATCTGCGGACCTGGGTCATGGAGACGGTGGGGAGCGGGGATTCGACGGCCCTCTACACCATGCGGTTAACCACCATCTATCCGGCCCGTTTGGACGATGAGGAGACCTGGATCCGCCTGCACCGGGACCTGCTGGCCGTGTCGAACCGGAAGATCGATTCCAAGGCCCTGCTATCCCGGCGCCGATCGGCCATGGTGCCCCGCCCGGCGGACAGTGGTTTCGATGATCCCGCGGTGAAGGTTGAACAACGCACCAGCGACGATTGCACGATCGTTGATGTGCACACCAAGGACGAAGTCGGCCTGCTTTCCAAACTTTGCCAGACCATCAGCGACCATGGCGGATCCATCGGCTACGCCTGCATCAATACCATGGGTGATGTGGCGGTGGATGTGTTCTATGTCACCAGGTCCGGCAAGAAGCTGGCCGACGAGGACGCTGAGGAACTTCGGGTCCGGCTGGTGGCCGCGCTTAATCTGCGGACCTGACCCGAAGGGCCTCACCACCCTTTTGAGGGGGGATAAAGTCCACGGCAAACCCCTGACCATTCAGGGTGATTCAACGACCTCCAGGAGGCGGAACTTGGCCAGGGCTCCAGGCCAGGTCAGCGGCTTGGCGGCCGCCTTCGTGAACCAGGTCAGGGATTCCTGTGGACGACCCAGCAGTTCCACCGTTCGCCCGGCGATCCAGGCACCTTCGTTGGAGGTATTGGCATCTCCATGATCCAAGGGCGTCGGGGTGAGGTCCGCCAGGAGGAGCAGCATCCTCCCAAGGGGCGTCAGGCGTTCCCCAGCGGTCCGCCAGGTGGTAAAGGCCTGGATCGTTTCCCCTCGGGAAGCGAGTAGTTCACCCTGCCACAGGGCCAGCCGCCGAGCATCCGTCGGGGAATCGACCAGCGTCGCCGCCTGGGCCAAGGCAAGCGCCGCCCCTTCCGGATCCCCGGCCAGGGGGCCGGTGGCGCCAGAGCGGATCAGCAATCCCAGACGATGGCTGCGACTCAGGCTGCTGCCCAAGAGAAGCGCTCGGCGCCAGGTTTCTCGGGCCGCCACGGGGCGACCGAGGGCCAAGAGGAGGTCGCCGGCGGCCGTCAACGACTCGCATTGGACCTCCGGTTCCGCCAGAAAATTGGCCAATTCGCTGGCGGTGAAAAAGAGTTCAATGGCCCGCTCGGGATCTTCCACGGCCCGGGCCCGGCCCTGTTCCAGGTAGTCGCGCCGCAAATCCCGAAGGGTCGAGGCAGGGATGGTGGCGGCGAGGGCCGGCAATTCGTAGCTGCGACGAATGCGGGCAAAATACTGCTCAGCCTCCCGGAACCGTCCGAGTCCCAGAGCACATGACCAGGCGTGAAAGGTCGCCACCAGGGCATAGCGGGGATCGCTGTCCGTGGCCAGGGCCTGGAACTCGTTTAGGGCGCGTAGCCGGTCACCTTGGGCCTCAAGGCACAAGGCCAGACGAAGACGCGCATCCCGGGCCTGGGAGCTGTTGGGCTGATCCCGCAGGAATCGTTCGTAGAGGGCCTGGGCTCGGACATAGCCCCCCGCCTGGCGGAGCAGATCGGCACGGGCGAGGGCGGAAACGAACTCACTGGTCTGCCGCCGTTCAAGCGTCACGTCGATCGGCCGGGGCGACCCCGGGCCCACGGCCAGCCAAACGCCATCGGCATCCGGGCCCTGGAGGGGAACCAGATCATCGAAGGCCAGCTCAACCTCGGTCGTTTCAGAAATTAACGCCCCACGCAGGGCCCCGTCGTCATGGGACAGGACCACGGTGATTGGTGCTTCGGGGTCCAAGGGATCCAGATCCTGTTGGATCATGGTCCGGTCCTCGCGCAGGAGTTGCCAGTGGCCCTGCTGAATACGCAGTCGGTACCCCCGGGCGATATCCCGGTCCGCGACGAGGAGTTCACACCATTCCCCTCCAGTGGGGGGCATCATCTGCACCGACAATCGCACGGGACCCGCCACCGGGGAGAGCTCCGCGATGTCCCCGGAGAGGGTGGCATGGGGCCTCCAGGCCAGATCCGCTCCGGTGGTGGTTCGTTCGATGACCCACGCCGTTTGAAGCAGGTTGTCGGCCGTGGGTTTCATCACGGTCCGGGCGACCAGCATGCCTCCCACCACCAGAATAAAGCCCACCAGGCCGGCTATGGCCACCAAGCGACGTTTTTTATAAAGCGAACGCAGCCCGAGCCGTAAGCGGCTAGGAGGATGCGCCTGAACGGGCCTCCCGGCCAGCCATCGCCGCAAGTCGGCCGCCATATCCTCGGCGGTCCGGTAGCGATCCCTGGGCTCCCGAGCCATGGCCACCAGGATGATCCGCTCCAGGGGCCGGGGTATTTCGGGGCGCAGGCTACGCGGAGGAACGAGGGGGTCTTCGAGCACCGACCGCAGGGTGGCCATGGTGGTTTCGCCGGTGAAGGGCTGGTGACCGGTCACCAGTTCATACAGCACCGCGCCCATGGCGTAGAGGTCACTTTTGCGACCGATTTCATCCCGTCGTCCAGCCGCCTGTTCTGGCGCCATATAGGCCGGAGTGCCAACGACATCCCCTTCCCGGGTCAGCCGGGATTCCAGGTCCGGAGCCGCCGCGAGACCGAAATCTAGGAGCACCACCCGGCCCCGGCTATCGAGCATCAGATTCCCGGGCTTGATGTCCCGGTGAAGAATCCCGGCGAGGTGGGCAACATGGAGGGCTTCGAGGGCCTGGACCACCAGATCCGCTGCGCGGGGTGAGGTGGTGGTGCCCAGGTCATCAAGACGCCGGCCTTCGATCAGGGGCATCACGAGCCAGGCCTGCTGCTCGTCCTCTCCCGTATCCAGGACACGGACGATGCCCGGGTGATGCAGTCCCTGGAGGTAACGGGCTTCACGGGCGAAGCGAATGCGTTCACCCGGCCCACCAGGCCGCACCACCTTGATGGCCACATCCTGATCGGCTGGAATCGGTCCTCCCGGATCGCATCGGCCCACCCACACGGTGCCCATGCCGCCGCTGTCCAGGCGGCGCAGGAGCCGGTAGGAGCCAACGCGGAGGATCTCAGGCATCCATGACCTCGGCATCCTCGAAGGACCGGGCGGTGTGGGCGGGGGGGGCTTGGGGTCGGATCGGGGCCTGGGCGGCCAGGCGTTCGGTGGCCAGACGTTCGAGCCAGGTGCTGAAATCGACCATTTCCCGGGTGGTCAGGTCACCCTCAAACCGCTTGAGGAGTTCCTGGACCAGGGGATGGCGTTCAGCTTCCCGGTACCGCCGCTGACGCTCGTCGAGAACCTCCTCGCCATCACCCCCGATGGCGGACAGGCGGAGGGTAATGCTGCGCCCCAGGGCCGAACCGGTGACGGCGGCGATCAGGCGCAATTGTTCGGCATCCCGTAGGGCCACCGCGTGGCGGCTGGCGACGGCGACGGTCAGGGTGTCGCCGTCCAGGGCGGTCGGACGGCCATCCCCGAAGGCTGCCGCCGCCAAGGGCAATCCAGCGGTCAATAGGGCCTTGGGTACACCGCTCCAACGGGCGGTGATGGCGTCCAGGGCGGGGACCGCAACCGGGGCCGCGCCCGTCCCCGGGCGGGCTGGCCCCGTCAGGGGCGCGGAGGTCCAGCGGATTCGAGGCGTTCAAGGCGCTTCAGCAGATCGTCGATGCCGGCCAATTGCCCCAGGCGCGAGATCCGGACGCAGGTCAGTTCCAATTGCAGGCGGGGATCCACCCCGTGACGCAGGGCCTGTTGGCAGCCCACCAGCAACTGACAGATGCGGAGGGACTTTTCCGGAGGGCAGTCCTTGGCATGGCGTTCGAGGGCCTCGGTGAGCAGGCCCAGGCGGCGCAGGGCCGGGCTGTCGCGGCCGCAGGCCTGGAGCAGCAGCATGCCCCGCAGGTGGTCGATGACCTGATCGAGCAGGCTGGCGGGGGCGACACCGGCTTGGCTGGTGGATTCGAGGTGCTCCAGGGCCTGGGCGGTTTGGCCAGCGATCAGCGCCGAGACCAGGGCCTCGACATCCTCACCCCGGGCAGCTCCCAGCAGGAGGTTCAGGTCCTCTTCGCGCACCCCGTTCTCCGACACGGCAATCAACTGGTCGAGGAGGGTCTGGGCATCGCGCATGCCGCCGCCGGCCGCCCGAGCCAGGCGATACAGCACCGGCTCCGAGAGGGCCATGCCCTCGGTTTCGGCGATCGAGCGCAAGCGTTTGACGATGTCGTCGAGGGCGATGGAGCGGAAATCGAAACGCTGACAGCGGGACAGCACCGTCGGCAACACCCGGTCGACTTCGGTGGTGGCAAAAATGAACCGCAGGTGGGCGGGGGGTTCTTCCAGAACCTTGAGCAGCGCGTTCCACGCCGCGTTCGACAGCATGTGCACTTCATCGAGGATGAAGAGACGCATGCGGGCCAAGGACGGGGCGAAGGACGCCTGATCCGCCAGGGTCCGGATGTCATCGACACTGTTGAAGCGGGCCGCGTCGATCTCGACCACGTCGGGATGGCTGCCGTTGGTGATCATCATGCAGTGCTGGCACACCCCACACGGCTCGGTGGTCGGTCCCTGCTCGCAGGCCAGGGCCTTGGCGAAGATCCGGGCCATGGAGGTCTTCCCGACCCCACGCGGCCCGGTGAAGAGATACGCATGGGCCACCCGGTTTGATCGGATGGCATTGGTCAGGGTACGCGCCACGACATCCTGCCCGGCCACATCCGAGAACGTCTGGGGGCGATATTTGCGGGCGATGACGAGGTAGTCCATCTCCAACGGATGGTGGGGCGGGACCCGCCGGGGGAAGCGCCTTTGCGCCCGGTCCGCCGGGTCCATGCTTCTGTGTATGAACGACGTCAGCGACGATCCCTCCCTCGGCAGTGTGGACCCGGCCCAGCACCCTCCCCTGGCCTTTCCCGACGCGGACTGGGCGTGGTTTTTGGACCGTTGCGAATCCCTTGGCATCACCGGCGCCCCCGAACGGCGGCCCCGGCTCGAAGCCATCTATGGCCACCTCGTGGGCGTGAACCGCTGGCTCAACCTGACCCGCATCACCGACGCCCGCAGTTACCTGAAAGGTCACATCCTCGACAGCTTGGTGGCCCTGGCGGATCCCCGCCTCAAGCACTTGGCAGAGGGGGCTCCGTGCGTCGATCTCGGCTCGGGCGGGGGCTATCCCGGTTTGCCCTTGGCCCTGTGGACCCATCCGGTCCCGTGGGTGCTCGCCGATGCCCGCAAGCGCAAAGCCGACTTCCTCGCCGCTGCGGCCACGCTGGTTGGTCCCCAGGTCACGGCCCGTCACTTACGCGGCTTGGAAACCCCTCGGACCGCCCCTGACCTGCGCGGCAAATGCCAGTTGGTCACCAGTCGCGCCATGGCCCAGGCGGTCGAGGTCCTGACCGAAGCGGCCCCGCTCCTGCGCCGTCACGGCCACTGCATCATCTACAAGGGCCCGGCCTACCTCGGGGAGGAGCGGAAATCCGCCCTGATTCGCTCGACCAAGTTGGGGTACCGCCATGTGGCAGACCGCTCCCTGGTCCTCGAGCCCGGAGATCCCGAGCGCATCCTGACAGTGTTTGAGCGCCAGTAAGGGTCGTCAGAGGGGGAAGGATGACCCGTGGGGGTGGTCCTTCCCCAGCCTATGATCCGGGCCATGCCTGGAAAAGAGAACAGCCGGGGGTCTTGCGACCCCCGGCTGTTCGTTTCACGATGACCTAGTCCGTAGACTAGGTCCTAACTGGCTCCCCGGGAGGGATTCGGACCCCCGACCAAGTGATTAACAGTCACCTGCTCTACCGCTGAGCTACCGAGGAATGCGGTCTTCTATCGTGAGGGCGAGAAAGGTAGAGAAGGACAGCCGGTCGTCAAGCGGGTGCTCGATCCCAGGGATCCGGGTCACAGGGAAGCGGGGTCTGCCCTGGGCCCGCGACGGCAAAAACCGTGTGGCCCGTACGGAGGATGGCGTCGAGGTAGGGGATGCAGGCACCGCAGCCGGTGCCGGCGCGGGTGCCGTGACCAATCTGGCTCACGGCGGTCCAGCCATGCACACGAGTAAGCCGAGCGATGTCGCGAAAGCAGCGTTGATGACAGACGCAACGGGTAACGGCCATGGAGCGATGCTGCCGCAACCCACGGGTCGGGCGAGGCGGCGAAACGGTCAGGCTGTTCCCGACGGGAAATCAGCGGAAGAGGTCGCTGGACAAGTAGCGGTCGCCCCGGTCGCAGGCGATGAAGACGATCACGCCGTGGTCCAGTCGTTGGGCAACCTGGAGGGCGGCCCAGCAGGCGCCGCCGGAAGACGGGCCCGTGAATAAGCCGATGTCGGTGGCCAAACGGCGGGCCATGGTTTCGGCATCTTTCTGGGCAATATCCAGAATCTCGTCGACCCGATGGGGTTCGAAAATGGTCGGCAGGTAGGCCTTGGGCCAGCGGCGAATGCCGGGGATGCTGCTGCCCTCGGTGGGCTGGCAGCCGATGATGCGGATCGCCGGATTGCGTTCCTTGAGGGCCCGGCTGGTACCCATGATCGTGCCGGTGGTGCCCATGGCCGAGATAAAATGCGTCACTTGGCCCTGGGTGTCCCGCCAGATTTCCGGGCCGGTGCTGTGGTAGTGGGCCTGGGGATTATCCGGATTGCCAAACTGGTTCAGCATCAGGAAAGCATCCGGTTGGCCGGCGCTTTCGGCTACCTGGGCTGCGGCGTAATCACGGGCCACTTCCATGCCGCCATCAATCAGGTGGACCTGGGCCCCGAAGGCCCGCATGGTCTGGGTCCGTTCGACCGTCAGGGTATTGGGCATCACCAAGTGCATCTCGATGCCGACGGCGCGGGCGATCATCGCCAGGGCGATGCCGGTGTTGCCGCTCGTGGCTTCGATGAGGCGCATCCCGGGCTTCAAGGTTCCGCGCTGCATCGCCCCGAGAATCATGCCTCGGGCCGCCCGGTCCTTTACGGAGGAGGCCGGGTTGTTGCCCTCGCACTTGGCCAGGATCGTGACCCCGGGTCGGGCGGCCAGGGAAGAAACATCGAGCAACGGGGTGTTGCCGACG
>CAIUVD010000165.1 GCA_903902515.1 uncultured Planctomycetota bacterium
CAGCCTCCTTCACGGCCTCGCTGAACGTGGGATGGCTGTGGCAGGTGCGGGCGATGTCTTCGCTGGAACCACCGTAGACCATGGTGGTGGTGATCTCGCCCAGCAGGTCGCTGGCTCGGGGGCCGATGATGGCGGCGCCCAGCACGCGGTCGGTCTTCGCATCAGCGATGATCTTCACGAAGCCGTCACCCTCACCGGCGGCCTTGGCCCGGCCGTTGCCCACGAAGGCGAACTTGCCGACCTTGTAGCCCTTGCCCTGCTTCTTGGCCTCTGCCTCCGTCAGGCCCACGCTGGCCACTTCCGGCCAGGTGTAGACGACGTTCGGAATGAGGTGGTGGTCCAGCACGTTGGCCTGGCCCGCCAGCACCTCGGCAAGGGTCACGCCCTCTTCCTCGGCCTTGTGGGCCAGCATCGGGCCGTCGATGAGGTCGCCGATAGCGTACACGCCGGGCAGGTTGGTCTTGAAGTCGTGGTCCGTCTTGACGCGCTTGCGCTCCGTCAGGGCCACCCCGGCAGCTTCCAGACCAGCTCCTTCGGTGCAGGGCCGACGGCCCACGGCCACCAGCACGCGGTCACCGGTGATGGCGACGGGCTTGCCGTCCTTGTCCGTGGCCGCGAGGGTCACCTGGCCGCCCTCGACCTTGGCGCCCGTGACCTTGGTCTCCAACTGAAAAGTCAGGCCCTGCTTGGTGAGGACCTTCTGCAGCTCTTTGGCCACATCGGCGTCCAGGAAGGGGCAGATCTGGGGCAGGAACTCGACCACGGTGACCTGGGCGCCCAGACGGGCCCACACGCTGCCCAGCTCCAGGCCGATGACGCCGCCACCGACGACGATGAGGTGCTTGGGCACCTCAGGGAAGCTGATGGCGTGGTCGCTGGTGACGATGCGGTCACCATCCACGGGCAGGAAGGGCAGCTCGATCGGCACGCTGCCCATGGCCAGGACGATGTGCTTGGCCGTCAGTTCCTTCACGGAGCCATCAGCGGCGATGACCTTGGCCTTGCCGGAGCCGACCAGTTCACCGCGTCCGGCGACGACCTCGATCTTGTTCTTCTTCATCAGGTAGGCGATGCCGTCCGTGAGGGACGTCACGACCTTGTCCTTCCGCTTCAGCATCTGGCCGACATCAATGACCGGCGTGCCGACCTTGATACCATGTTCAGCAAAATGCTTGGTGGCGTTGCTGAAATGCTCCGAGGAGTCCAGCAGGGCCTTCGACGGAATGCAGCCGACGTTCAGGCAGGTACCACCCAGGCGAGGCTTGGTGTCGCCGCGCTTCTCAATGATGGCCACCTTGAAGCCCAACTGGGCCGCACGGATGGCACACACATAGCCGCCGGGGCCGGCACCGATGACGATCAGATCGTAGGAGGACATGGTCAGGTTCCGATCACAGGCCGAGGATGAGGCGCTCGGGGGCTTCGATGAGCTCCTTCACGCGGACCAGGAAGCCCACGGCCTCAGAACCGTCGACGATGCGGTGGTCGTAGGACAGGGCGACGTACATCATCGGGCGGATCACCACCTGGCCGTTGAGGGCGATCGGGCGGTCCTTGATGGCGTGCATGCCGAGGATGCCGCTCTGGGGCGGGTTGATGATCGGCGTGCTCATCAGGCTGCCGTAGGTGCCGCCATTGGTGATGGTGAAGGTGCCGCCCTGGAGGTCGTCCAGCGCCAGCTTGCCTTCCTTGGCCTTCAGGGCGTAACCACGGATGGCCTTCTCGATGTCAGCAAATCCCAAGTCCTGGACATTGCGCAGGACCGGCACCACCAAGCCCTTCTCGGTGCCAACGGCGATGCCCATGTGGATGCCATCAGGGGTGACGATATCGGTGCCGTCGATCTGGCTGTTGATGAGCGGGTACTTCTCCAGGGCCTTGACGCAGGCGACGGTGAAGAAGGACATGAAGCCCAGGCCGACGCCGAGCTTTTTCTCAAAATCACCCTTCCACTTGGTGCGCAGTTCCATGACCGCCGACATGTCGATCTCGTTGACGGTCGTCAGGATAGCGGCCGTGGACTGGGCCTGGACCAGGCGCTGGGCGATGCGCTGGCGCAGGGGCGACATGCGCTTGCGGGTGCCGCCGGAAGCGGCCCGGGCGGGAGCCGGAGCCACGGCTGGGGCCGGAGCCGCCGCCAGGGCGGCAACGGGGGCGGCGGTAGGGGCCGGGGTAGCCGCCAGGACATCGCCCTTGGTGAGGCGGCCATCCTTGCCAGAGCCCGCGATCTTCGAGGCGTCGATGCCAGTCTCAGCCAGGGCCTTCTTGACCGCCGGGGAGTGGGACGCGGTGTCCTTGGCAGCCGGAGCCACCGCGGCGGGGGCCGCCTTGGGGGCCTCAGCCGCCGGGGCGCTGACGGACGGGTCGATCACGGCCACCACCGCGCCGATGGCGAGGACGTCGCCCTCCTTGGCCTTAAAGGTCACTTTTCCGGCAACGCCGGCTTCAACCGCCGTGCTGATCTTGTCGGTCTCCAGCTCGAAAAGCTGGGTCGTGACGGCGACGACGCTGCCATCCTTGACCAACCAGCGGGACAGGGTGCCTTCGGTGATGGATTCGCCGACGGCGGGGATCTTGACGTTATGCATGGTGCTGGGCTTTCGTGAGGATCAGTGGTGCTTGCCGACCTTGCGGGCCTGGATGCCGAGGGCCGAGGAGATCAGGGCCTCCTGCTCGATGGAGAACAGGCCCATGCTGCCCGGGGCCGGGCTAGCGGCGGCTTCGCGGCCGGCGTACAGGACATCGCGGCCGAGGATGCGGCGCAGGTACGGCTCGATGAAGGACCAGAAGCCCATGTTCTGGGGCTCTTCCTGGCAGAAGACGAACTCAGTGGCCTTGGTGTAGGGCTTGAGGACCTCCTTCAGCATCTCCTCATGCAGCGGGTAGAGCTGCTCGATGCGGATGACGGCCACATGGTCCATCTTCTCCTCGGTCCGACGATCCATCAGTTCGTGGGCCACCTTGCCCGAGGTCAGGACCACCCGCTTGACCTTGGTGGCCTCGGGTTTCGCCGGGTCGGCCAAGATTTCGTGGAACCGGCCATTCACGAACTGGTCGAAATCGCTGGCCGCCTGCTTGGAGCGGAGGTGCGACTTCGGGGTCATGAGGATCAGGGGCTTGCGGACCTTCCGCTTCGTCTGCCGACGCAGGATGTGGAAATGCTGGGCCGCCGTGGTGCAGTACGCAACCTGCAGGTTGTCCTCGGCACAGGCCTGGAGGAACCGCTCTGGACGGGCGGAACTGTGCTCGGGGCCTGCACCTTCCTGGCCGTGGGGCAGCATCATCACCAGGCCGCTGGCCCGGCCCCACTTGGATTCCGACGAGGCGATGAACTGGTCGATGATGACCTGAGCACCGTTGACGAAGTCACCGAACTGGGCTTCCCAGATGATCAGCATCTGGGGCTCGACCAGGGAGTAGCCGTAGTCGAAGCCCAGAACGGCCGCTTCGCTGAGGAGACTGTTGTAGATGCAGGCCTTAGCCTTGGCCCCCTCAACGAGGTCAAAGGGGGCATGGCGAGCCCGGGTGTTGATGTCGTACCAATAGCTGTGGCGCTGGCTGAAGGTGCCGCGACGGCAATCCTGGCCCGAGAGACGTACCGGCGTGCCGTCCTGCAGGAGGCTGCCGAAGGCCAGCAATTCACCGAGGGCCCACTCGATGCGGTTGTGGGCGGCAATGGTCTTGCCGCGCTCTTCGACCATGCGCTTAATCTTGGGGTGGATATTGAAATCCGACGGCCAGGTGGAGAGGGCCTTGCCGATGGCCTCCAGGCGGGCGGCGGGCACACCGGTTTCGACGACTTCGTGGACGTACCCGTTATCCAACCCCGACCACAGACCACCGAAACGCTCACGCACCAGTTTAGCCGGCTTGACCTTGATGGTGTTCAGGGCGTCCTGCAGTTGGTTCTGCATGATGGTGGCGATCGCATCGACCTCGGCGGGCTCGATGTCGCCACGTTCCAGCAACTGTTTGGTGTAGACCTGACTAACCCGGGCATGGCCGTTGATACGGGCATACATGGTCGGCTGGGTGTAGTTGGGCTCGTCGGACTCATTGTGACCGTGACGGCGGTAGCACACGATATCGACCACCACGTCGGTCTTGAACTCTTGGCGGTAACGGGCGGCCAACTTGCAGACGTGGACCACGGCTTCCGGGTCGTCCCCGTTTACGTGGAACACCGGAGCATCGATCATTTTGGCAATGTCGGTGCAGTAGCGGGTGCTGCGCGAGTCATTCGGCAGAGTGGTGAAGCCGATCTGGTTGTTGATGACGATGTGGATGGTGCCGCCGACGCGGTAGCCTTCGAGGCCCGCCATCTGGAAGCACTCCATCACCAGGCCCTGGCCGGCGATGGCGGCGTCGCCGTGGATCAACAGGGGCACGACCTGGGAGCGGGTCTTGTTGTCTCCGCGCTGGCGCTGTTTGCCGCGCACGCGGCCGAGGACCACGGGATTGACCGCTTCCAGGTGGCTGGGATTGGGGGTCAGGGTCAGGTGGACGGTCTTGCCCGTGGCCGTGATGTGGTCGCTGGAGTAGCCCAGGTGGTACTTCACATCCCCGTCGCCCTGGATGTCCCGCAGGTCGTAGTTGCCTTCGAACTCGGTAAAAACCTCCTCGTAGGACTTATTAAGGGTGTTGCACAGAACGTTGAGGCGGCCGCGGTGGGCCATGCCAACCACGAACTCCTGGATGCCGAGTTCCGGGGCCAGTTCGATGATGGCATCCATGGCCGGCATCAGGCTTTCGCCACCTTCCAAAGAGAAACGCTTCTGACCAAGGAACTTGGTATGGATGAAGTTTTCCAGGAGCTCGGCCTGGTTGAGCTTCATCAACACCCGGCGCTTCTCGTCGCTGGTCAGGACTGGGCGATTGCTGCCCTTCTCCACCGCTTCGCGCATCCACAGGCGCCGTTCACGGTCCTGGATGTGCATGTACTCGACACCAATCGTGCCGCAGTACGTCACTTTGAGGTGGTCGATGATCGCCCGCAGGGTCGCCTTGCTGCCGCTGATGCCGGGCAACTGGTTGACGGCAAACTCGCTGTCGAGATCCGCTTCGGTCAACTGGAAGGTTTCCAGGTCGAGGGCGGGATTGTGGTCCTGATTGTTGAAATCCAGGGGATCGAGTTGGCAGATGGTATGGCCGATGGCGCGGTAACTGGCCACCAAGTACTCAACGCGCTCCTGATCGGCACGGCCAGGAGGCTTCTGGCCCGTAGCTACGAGAGCGGAAGTACCTTCCTCTATCGGCGCCGGACGGGCAAAACCGAGGTCGAAACCTTCGAAGAACACCTGCCACTCCCGGCTAACGCTGGTGGGGTCCGTCTTCCACTGGGCGTACTGGCCCTCCAGCATCTCAAGATTGGCGGGGGTGGCGAAGCTCATGGGCGAATTCCTTTCGTGGCCTGATCACGTGCAAACGGGACGGGAGAGTATGGCCAGCACGACAAAACGACCAACAAAACCGCCATGGATTGCGCTTGTGCCGCACAAGGTATTGTGCAGTGATGGCCACCAATCTGGACGTCGACATTCACGCCATCGAGGACTTAATGCGCCTCGGCGGATTTAAGTCAAAACGCGAAGCCGTTGATGCCGCTATCCAGGAAGCCATTGCCTACCGTCGGCAATTGAAAGCCCTTGATTTCTTGGGCACGATCGACTTCCAGCCCGGCACCGCCACCCCAACCGCGCCATGAAGACACATCCGATCCTTCCCGACGTGGATATCTGGCAACGAGCCTTGAGCCGCACCGATCCCGATCCCTTCGTGGTCCACCACTTCGGCGGCTACGTCCGCCACCGCCAGTTGTTCTTACTCGGCTGGGTTCGCCAAACCCTGCTGGCCCGGGTCCGCGACGATCGTCAATTCACGCGCCTCGCCTGGGTACTTACCTCGTGGCCCGATCTGCCGACCATCCCCCGGGACCACGAGCAAGCGGCCATTCGCATGCGGGCCCTCCGCGAACGCAGCATCGTCGTCACCCCGTGGCAAGCGCTTTTATGGGCGATTGCCGAGCGCCTTGATGGCCAAGTGTGGAGCCGGGAGCGCAGTTGGCAGAGCCTGGCAGTCCACGGTTGCCCCCTGGTCCGCAATTAAGCCATTACGACTGAAAACGACGAAGGGCGGGGTGCCAAGCACCTCGCCCTTCGTCACGTCCTCGGAATCCAGGACTTACTTCAGCATATCCTTGACGAATTCGCGTTCGCCAACGAGCTCATCATTGGTGGCCTTGATTTTGGCCTGGGCGAACTCGTTGTGGGAGAAGGAGCGGTCGATTTCGTAGGTCCCGGGAGCCGTGGTCCGCACCGGCACGCTGGCCCAGATGCCCTCCGTCAGGCCGTAGGTCTTCCCGTCCTGGTACACGGCGATGCTGTGCAGGGTAGTACCGACAGTGCTGAGGGCCTTCACGTGGTCGATCAGGGCATTGCCAGCGCTGAAAGCACTGGAGGCGCCCCGAGCCTCAATGATGGCCGCGCCGCGCTTGCCGACGGTGGGCAGCAGGGTTTCCTTCAGCCAGGCGTGGTCGGTGATGACCTCCATGACCGGCTTGCCATTGATGCGGGCGTTGAAGAAGTCGCTGAACATCGTCGGGCTGTGGTTGCCGTAGATGACCAGGTCGTGGATGGCCGTGACCGGCACGCCAGCCTTCTTAGCGATCTGGGTGTAGGCGCGGTTCTGGTCCAGCCGGGTCATGGCCGTGAAGCGCTCCTTGGGCAGGCGCTTCGCCTGATTGGCGGCGATCATGCAGTTGGTGTTGCAGGGATTGCCGACCACCGCCACGCGGCAGTCATCGGCGGCGTTGGCGTCGATGCTCTGACCCTGGCCGATGAAGATCTTGCCATTGTCCTTCAAGAGATCGGCACGTTCCATGCCGGGACCGCGGGGCTTGCTGCCCACTAACAGGCACCAGTTGGCATCCTTAAAGGCCACGTCCTGCTTGTCGGTGCAGATGATGTCCTGGAGCAGGGAAAACGCGCAGTCGTCGAGTTCCATCGCCACGCCCTTGAGGGCGGCCTGGGCCTTCTCGACCGGGACCTCCAGCAGCTGGAGGATCACCGGTGTATCGGCGCCGAATACCTGACCGGAGGCAATGCGGGGGAGGAGGCTGTAGCAGATCTGACCGGCGGCACCGGTGACGGCCACGCGGACGGGCTTCTTGGACATGGGATTCCCTCAATGGGTTGGAGGGCGGAAGGCTAGGAGATGTCGAAGGCGGTGCCAAGGGGCTTTTGGCCCCCTCATCATGGTGTTGCACAACGTGGGTTTCGTCTCTTCCGATCCGCCCCAGGGCCCTAGGTTCCTCCCCATGACTGACTTGGCCCAAATTATGCAGCAGGTCCGCGACGAAGCCCGGCGGCGCGGAGTGCGCTGGACCAATCAGCGGCAGATCATCGTCGAGATCTTCATCGCCTCCAACGACCACGTCACCGCCGAGGAGCTGCACCATCGTGTCCGCTCCATCGACGCCAGCGTCAGCGCGGCCACCGTGTATCGGACCATCAACCTGCTGGTTGAGATCGGCGTGGCCCATAAACGGCATTTTTCCTCAGGATCCGCCAGTTTCGAATCCGCACTGACCAAGAACCACCACGATCATCTGGTGTGCATGTCGTGCGGCGTGATCACTGAATTCGTCCACGAACCCTTGGAAATTCAGCAAAACGAGGTGGCCCAGGCCCATGGATTTCAGCTGCTTCACCACCGTATGGAACTCTACGGCATGTGCCGCACCTGCACCGCACGGGGCGCCACCGTCCCAGCCAGCGCCTGGCACGCCCTCACGGACCGCTAACAGGCCCCTTGCCAAGTCCGAATACCCCTCTAGAAAGCCAACCCCGCCAAACGGCGGTGCTCTTGGACGCACAAAAGGCCTCGTAGCTCAGCTGGTAGAGCGGTGGATTGAAAATCCATGTGTCGTTGGTTCGATTCCAACCGAGGCCACCAAAAACACCCCCAGGCCTTCCTGGGGGTGTCGTGTTGAACGGCCCGTGATTCCGATCACGGGCCACACCTGGACAGGTGGCTGAGCGGTTGAAGGCACGCGCTTGGAAAGCGCGCAGCGGGGTAACTCGCTCGGGGGTTCGAATCCCCCCCTGTCCGCCAAATCGTATGTGGATCCGAAGCCCTGGGACAACCCAGGGCTTCGGTGTTTGTGGCAACCAACCTCATTACGTGATCGCAATCCCTGCTGACCGGCGTCCTTGGACCCTTGTGTTTCGGACCGCTACCGTTGCTGGCGTGGGGAGGTGCACCTTCGCTGGGACGATCTCAGATTGGCACCCTGAAGTCGCAAATCACAAGACAGGCAACCGTCCTTGAGGTCGGAGGCGTACTATGCTGCGAATGCGCACCATCTCTGAAGGGTCGGCTAGACCATCTGCTCCAAGGAAAATCACGCTCAAATCGACCCAACGGTTTTAGTCGATTCATAGAGCTCTATCAAATCGTCATCAACCACGCTCGTGAACGAGCCAGCAAGCGGCGGCCATCATGTCCCCAGCCATGGCCCTGAAGGATGATGTCCCCGCGATACTCCGCCTGATCAAGGATTCGCAGCAGCGGGGCCAGGGGTAGGTCGCCATCGTCACAAGCGAGATGGGTGGCTTTGGCCCGGGGGCCTGGGGCCGAGCGGCGGCAACCGCACAGATTAAAACTCACCAAATGCGGGGCGACGGCGCTCAATTGTTCGGCCACGGCGGCAATGGGTGACACCGCGAAGACGTGGGACGTGGCGAACAATAATTTCAATCGGGGATGACCCAGGCGTTGGATCAGGGCCAGGGTCTGGGCCGGAGTTTCGAGCGGATAAAATGAATGATGATACAGGGCCAGATCGAGGCTTCGACGTTCGGCGAGGGCCAGCAGTGGGGTCAGGCGGGCCTCGATGGTTCGGTCCAGGTCCGTGGGCAGGGCCGCCGGGTCGCTACATTTGAAACTCAGCTCAATCCGCGTCACCCCCTCCACCTGGGCGATCAATCGGGTGGTGCGCTCGTTGGCGGGATGGTCCGGCGGGAAAGCGAGGTCGTGGTTGGCGTAGACCCCGGCCAAGCGCAGGCCATGGCGCGTCGGGGCCGTGGCCAGGTCCGCCAATCCCGCGATATGCCCATCAGTGAGGGGATAGGGCGTGGCATAGACCCCATCGAAGCCGGCGGCGGCGATGGCCGCACAGCGACCATCCCAATCCAACGCGGGTTCGCCGAACAGGGTGTTTTCCATGGCGACCAACGGATTCGTACGCATCACGCCCCCGGGTTGGCCACGGCCATGGACCGGCGGGTGAGGGCGGTAATCGCCTCCCACTGCCCTGTGGCGGCCAGACGTCGGTCCGTCAACCACGAACCACCAACGGCGATGACCAGGGGCAGGGCGAGGTACTCGTGGAGGTTCGCCTCGCTAATTCCCCCCAGGGGCACGATACGCAAGGCCGTATGGGCGTAGGGCGCGGCGATAGCCTTGAGAAATCCCACCCCGCCAGCCGCCGCCGCGGGGAAGAACTTGACCACCGGCGCACCCAGGGCGAGGGATTGCTCCATCTCCCCCGGGGTCAGTACACCCGGAGCCAGAGCGAAACCCTGGTCCACCGCATGACGAACGATGCTGGGATTGAAGCCCGGCGTGACTCCAAAGGCGGCCCCGGCGGCCCGGGCCTCGTCGATCTGGGCCGGGGTCAGCAAGGTACCCGCGCCGATGGTCATCCCCGGCACTTCAGCGCGAATGCGGCGGATGCACTCCGAGGCGTGAGGATTGCGGTAGGTTACCTCCATCACCGCCAGTCCGCCGGCCAGCAGTGCCTTGGCCAGGGGCACGGCGTGGGCGGGATCTTCGATCACTGCTGCGGACAAAATCCGTGAACGGCGCAACAGGTCGGCCAGATCGTGATTGGTCATGAGGCGGTTTCCTGCTTAACAATCGTCGCCAGTTTCCCGGCCAGGATCGCCACGATGTCGTCGCACACTTTGGCGCCCGCTTCTTTGGTGGCCTTCGATGGGTAGCCATTGATGCCGCCAGTGCCGGGGCAAATGGCGGCCCGGGACCGAATGCGGTACCAGGGCTTCTCAACCTTATAGTCGACCGCCAGGTCCATGGTCACCCGGGTGCCCACCGCCAGGGCGATTTCCGTCTCGCCCTGATCGGCGTGGGCAATTTTGTTGTAACCCGATTCCGTCCAGTAATTCCAGTACGCCACGTGGGCATCGGGATGGCGCTCCCAGATGCGTTGAATGGCGACGTTAAACGCCACCTGGTTGGCACCGTGGCCGCTCAAGATCAGGATATTCTTGAAACCGTGGCGGCAGAAATGGCAGACCAGATCGGTGAACACCGCGATGGCCGTATCGGCGGTCAGGCCGATGGTACCTTCGTATTCCGCCATTTCGTCGGCAAATCCGTAGGGCAGGACCGGGGCGAGGATGGCGCCGGTGGCCTGGGCCAGGCGGCGGGCGAAATAGTCAGCGGTGTCGAAGTCGAGACTCAGGCCCAAGTGGGGACCGTGGGCTTCCACCAGGCCGACGGGAATGATCACCGGCAGGCGCTTATCGAGTTGAGGGACCTCGCTGGAGGTCAGATTCTTCCATTCGATCATGATCGGTGCTTTCGGGTTCAGATGGGTGGTGGGTCAGCCGCAGACGCACCAGCCAGCATCGACCGCATGGACGATGCCGGTGACGCCCGCAGACAGGTCGCTGCACAGGTACAGGGCAGCGCGGGCACAGTCGTCATCGGTCAGGGGCTTGCCGGTCAGGGGCTGTTTGCGCTTCAGCAGGTCGAGGATTGCCGGATTGGTGGTCGCCCGGCTTGCCATGGGCGTATCGACCAGGGCCGGGGCGATGACATTGATGCGGATGCCATCCCGAGCATAGGTTCCCGCCGCATGCTGGGACATGCCGATGATCGCGGCCTTGGCGGCGGCATAGCCGACGGTCTGAAAATGGTCAGGCACAAAAGAATACCCCAGCACACTCGCCATATTGAGAATCACCCCAGGGCGGCCGGTCCCACGCCAATGTTGGATGCAGGCGCGGTTGAGGCGCATCATCGCCCGGAGGTTGATGGCCATGACCGTGTCCCAACCGGCATCGCTGCAGTCCGCCAAGGGCCCATCGCCGAAGCTGCGGCCACTGATGCCGGCAACATGGAACAACACATCCACCCGGCCAAATCGGGCCAGGGCCGCCGCCAGGACCCGCTGCTCAGCATCCGGGTTGGCCAAGTCCTCGGCGATCATCAGGTGCTCAGCACCGAGGGTGTCGAGGTCAGCGCCGAGGGCGGCGGCGTTGGTGGGCGAACGTCCCACGGCGACGATCTTGGCCCCCTCCTGAGCAAAGCGGCGAGCGCTGGCACCGCCGATACCGGTGGTGCCAGCGATCAGACAGACGCGGTCAGTAAGCAGGGGATTCATGGACGTGGGTTTTCCTGCATCATGAGAGCGGCGCCGATCCAGCCGGCCTCCTCCCCCAGGTGGGCGACGCGAATGGGAATTTTATAGCCGAGGGGCACGCGGAAGGCGTCGGTATTCACCCGTTGTTGCAGCTTGCGGAGAAACACCGGGGCTGCCTTGGTCGGACCCCCAGCCAGCAGAATCAGGTCCGGGACGTAGGCATAATACGCGTTGAGCAGGACCACGGCGAAACGGTCCAGCCAAGCATCAAATATTTCGGTCATCAACGGGTCGCGGTGACGCACCGCCGCGACGATGTCAGGAAAACCGAGGGTCGCAGGGGTGGCATCCTTGGGCAACCAAAGGGGCAGCCCCCGGGCCAGGGCTCCACGAACGTCCTGGACCAGGGCAGTGACGGAAGCCAGACTTTCGCCGGTGCCCCGGGCCCCGGTCAGGCAACGAGCGCCATTAACCTGAATGACCAAATGGCCGCATTGGGTTCCGCGCTGGAAATGCCGATCCGTCAGCAGGCGGCCATCCAGCACCACGCCCGAACCAATGCCGGTGCCCATGGTCAGCACCAGCAAGTTATCGACGCCTTTACCGGCTCCGGCGCGCCATTCTCCGAAGGTGGCCATGCGCCCATCGTTGTCGGCGATGACCGGAACGTTCCACCGTTTGCGGAGGTAAGGTACAGTGGGGTGCTTGGCCAAACCGCTGATTTTCCCCGGCAGATACAGGCACCCGCGTTCGGGATCCACCGGCCCGGTAATTGAGGCCCCGATACCGGCGAGGGTCCCGCCGGAAGTTTCCACCAGCCGACCGATGAGGGCATCCAACTGTCGTTCAAGGTCCCTGGTGGACTGGCCAGGACTGGTGGCTTCGACATCCCGGGCCACGACCTTGCCGTGAGCATCGATGGCCCCGCCTTTGATGCGGGTGCCGCCGAGGTCAAAGCCCACCCAGATGGGACGGGCGCGACTCATAACCCGAGAATCGCGCCGTCGCGACGTAATTGGTCCTGAAGGTCTGTCACCCGCACCGAGGCAATGAGACCATCCCGAGTCGCCGCCATCGCCGCCGCGGTTCCAGCTGCCTGGCCCATGGCCATGGTCTGAGCCATGGAGCGGACGGCGGCATGGGCGTCATGGGTGGCGGAGAAACAGCGTCCGGCCACCAACACATTCTGCCCATCCTTCGGCACCAGGGTACCGAAGGGCACCCCCACGCACTGACCATCAGGCAAATAGCCCCAGGCGGTATCGGCCCCGCCGTGGTGGTCCTCAATCGGTGCGCCGCACAGGGCGATCTGATCATCGAACTGTTTGGCCTGCATCACGTCCTCACGGGTGAGGCGATACCGACCAAAGACTCGTCGGGTTTCGCGAACGCCAATCTGGGTACCAAAGGTGGACAACTGCGCCTTTTCGTACCCGGGAACCTTGTCGCGGAGGAAGCGGATGTATTCGATGGCCTGTCGACGGCCCTCGATCTCGGCGGCGGACAGCAGCTCGGGATCGGTGGCGTTGATGACCTTGCCGTCCTGGGTCCGGTAGGAGGGCAAGCGGGTCATGATGGTGGCCGTCATGTGGTCCACTGGGGTGATGTGATCGCTGCCTTCCTTGCGCGGCAGGCGGTATAGACCGCTTTCCGCCGCGGCCGCCATCAGGGCGTGGAACTCCTTTTTGGAGACGCTCTTCCGCCGGGGGATGTCGACATTCACCAACTTGAAGGTGGTGGTCAGGGTTTGGGCGGGATCGACGGTCCCGGCCAGCTCATAGGAAATCCCCGCAAAGTGGCAGATATCCGCATCACCCGAGGCATCAATCACGACCTTGGCGCTGTACCGGCGCAGGCCGGTACGAGTCGACACCACCAAGCCGCTGACGCGGCCGTCCTGGGCCTCAACATCGATCACCTGGGTATTGAGCAGCACGTCGACCTTGGCGGTGGCGATCAATTCCTCCCACACCACCTTCAGGTATTCAGGGTGGTAGGTCACCCCGGTACCGGCACCGTGGGTATTGGGCCGCTCCAGCCAGCTGTCGTAGCGGCGCAGGCCGGTCATCACATCATCCGAGATACCGCTCACCACCCGAATCGAACGCGAGCCGGGCGTATAGAAACCATAGAAGGTATCGAGGACGGCGGTGGAAGTACCGCCGAGGAACGGCAGGCGTTCAAGAAGCAGGGTCCGGGCCCCGGCACGCCCAGCGGCGATGGCGGCGGTGGCTCCTGCGGAACCAGCGCCTACCACAATCACATCATAGGGCGGGACGACCGGGATGTTTTTCTGGTAGTGGTACATGTCACTTCACCGGACGAACGGCGGCGGGGTTGTTAAGGATCCGAGCGTAACGGGCACGCTGATCCCGGATCCACAGGTCGTAGGTATCAGCGGTGTTCTTGAGGTGCATGTTTCGCAGGACGTGGTGGGCGATCCCGCGACGGTCGAGTTCCCGCAGGGTCAGCTCATTGAGGCACTGGACCACGGTGATGGCACCGAGCGACGAAACCGGGCAGATGGGGTAGGTGTCGGTGGTGCCCTTGACGATCACCGAGGTATCGCCCAGGGGCATGGCGTTGTCGATCAAGAAGCCGCGCTTGGCCCGATCGATGATCTGGTGGAGGTTCTCGCCCGAGCTGTGCTTGGGGGCCGCCTTGGTGGACTGCTCCCGGGAACACAGACCGATGATCGGATTTTCAGGATAGCGCCGCACCCATTCCCGGGCGATGTCCACGGCAGCGGCAGTGGTGCCCGTGGCAGTAATGACCACCAGGGGTTCGCCGGGGGCGATATCGTATTCATTCAGCAGCTGAGCACCCAGGCCTTCAACTTTCTCCAAGGTCTGGCACAAGCGAATACCATTGGGACCAATGACGTCAGTGAAGGTCGTGATGCCGACCTGGAGGATCGGGTGAAAGCCCGTCAGCGCACCCATGCGGATGCACATTTCCTCGACCGCCAGGCGGGAATGGCCGTTGGCATACACATGCACGACGCCACCGGAGGCAATGGCATCGGCATAGATGGCGGCCACCTGCTGGAGGATGTTGGCCTGGGCGCTCATCACGGCGCGGACGCGGTCCAGCTGATCAAGGAAGGAAGGGAGCGTGGTGGGGGTGGTCATGCCACGGATCATGACCACCGGGGGACCACTCCGCTTCCAGACTTGCCACGGCAGCCTTCCGGAAAAGTAAGGTTCAGACTCGCGGCATGGCCAACCTCACCATCATCTGGTAGCCGCCTGCGTCGATACCAACCTCGTGTGGATGACCCTGCCACTGCTGATAGTCCGCTTCTGGGGACTCCATTCAGCATCATGCCCCAGCCGAGGTCATGGGGCGTAACCGTCCGTCAACCTTGCGGGCCGCACGCCTTCGGATCACCGGTTCAGGACACCTGGTCACCGTCTCAGAGCACTGGTTAGGCCGCACTTGCCCATCTAAAATGGTTTGATGAGGACCATCCCCTCTTTGCGCTGGGTGATCGTCGGCATGTTGTTCCTGGCGGCCGTCCTCAACTACCTTGACCGACAGGTCCTCTCTTTGCTGGCTTCCGTTATTCAGACGGATCTTGGCCTGAGTGACGTCGATTATGGCCATATCACCAGTGGATTCCTGATTGCCTATACGGTGTCATTGCTCGTCTCCGGTCGTCTCATCGATCGCATCGGCGTGCGCTGGGGGCTGGCGTTGTACGTTACGTGGTGGTCCCTGGCCACCATGGCCCATGCGTGGGCTCATTCATTCACCAGCTTGGCCTGGTGCCGCGTATTGCTGGGTCTGGGCGAGGCCGGTAACTGGCCGGCCAGCACCAAAGCGGTTTCGGAATGGATCACCCCCAAGGAGCGGGCCTTTGCCATCGGCCTGTACACCATGGGGGCGACCCTCGGGGCAACGATCGCCCCCATGCTCATTATCGCCCTCAGTAGCGGCGGTTCCAATTGGGGGATGGCGTTCCTGGTCACCGGCGCTGCTGGCTTGGCCTGGGTGGTGCCCTGGCTGTGGCTGTATCGCCGGCCCAGTGAGCATCCACGTATCACTCCCGGCGAACGTGAGCTGATTGCGTCAATTCCGACCTGCCCTCCTGACGCTCCAAACGAGAACCATCAGGGTGAGGGACGCCGGTGGCTGGAGGTGCTGGCCCGTCGCGATGTTTGGTTGCTCCTGGTTGGTCGCATGCTCACCGATCCCGTGTGGTATTTTTACCAGTTCTGGTTCGCCAAGTACCTCACCAAGGACCGAGCGGTGGCCCAGGCCGATCTCGGGATCACTTGGGTCGTGTTTCTGGCTGCGGACATCGGATGCCTGGCGGGCGGCCTGCTGTCGGCGTGGTACATCCGCCGCGGCTGCCCTTCGCCGACGGCGAGAATGCGTGCGATGCTGCTGTGCGCTTTCCTGCCCCCTCTATCGGCCCTCCTGCCATTTGCGCCATCCCTGGGAATGTGCATTGGGGTAGCGATGCTGGTCGTGTTCGCACACCTGATGTGGCTAGCCAACATCAGTGCCCTGCTGGTCGACCGGGTGCCCCAGTGGATGGTGGCCACCGCCTTCGGTGTCGTCGCCGCCGGCAGTACCGTCGGTGGGGTGGTGATGAACCAGACCGTCGGCAGGTTGGTAAGCGAGCATAGCTATACCGCCTGGTTCCTCATCGCCGCCTGCCTCCATCCCCTCGCCTGGCTGATCCTGCGCATTGGTCGTGTCGACCATGACGAAGCGTTTCGCACATCGCGGAAACCGTGAAAAGGATCCCCATGTTCCGCTACCTGCTGCTTGTCCCCCTGCTGGGTGGGCTACCCGCCGTCGAACCACCAAAATGGTGGGATGCGGCAGACGTAGGAATCTGGTACGCCCAGCACGGATACGAACCAGATCATCCCAAAGTGGTGACCACCGCCCTGACCGCCGAGCGGTTCCTCATCGAGCGGGCCGCGGACGGTCAGGAGGTGTTCGCGGGGGAGCTGCGCCCCATCGACCGAGGCTGGCGCCAGGGGAATTTCACCGCCTTTCGCACCCCGGGCACCTATCGCATCCGCATTGGCGACCAGACCGGCCCTGGCACTTTCATCATCGCCCCGCACCGCTGGGATGACCTGCTGCAGGCGTCCGCCTGGCACTACTTCGGTATGCGGCGCATGGGCGAGGACAGCGTGGTGGGCAACCTGGGCGACGAGCGCCTGGTGAACTGGGAACACGCCCGCGTCGTGGATGCGGACGGCACCAGCCGCTACAAGTACATCGGCCGGGCCTGGGGCGATGGCGACGATGGACGCACCTACGCTTCCTGCTCGCTGGTGGTGGCCCAGTACTGCGCTTTACAGGATACCAACCCTACGTGGGATCGCGGCGATTGGATCTACCAACAAGTGCGGTGGGGTCTCGACGGCGCCCTGTCGTTCCTTGAAAAAGACGGCACCCTGCGCTGGATCCTAAGCAGCCAGGACCACCAGCAGCACAGCTACGATAATCGGTTCTACTCCGGAGATGAGAAGCGTCTGGTGGATTGGAATGACGTCAAAGGCGCGACCGAAGAGTACAACGACGCCAATCCCGAAGTCATCGCGGCCTCGCTGCTGATCGGCCCGGCCTACGCCACCTCCCTGTTTCGCGAGCGTGATCCGGAGTTCTTCGCCCGGGTTGAGGCCCTGGCCCGCCTGGGACACCGGCGCATCGGCGAGCGCTTCGGAGCTTTTCCCACCAAGTACAGCCTGGGGGCCTGGATCTGGCTGAACGTGGCCATGCACCGCATGACCCGGGAGACGCGGTTTCTGGATCTCGCCGCCGAAGGCGCCGACCGCCTGCTGTCGCTCCAGCAGCAGGAGTTCGTCGGTGACGACACGGCGCAGGCCAAGGGCTGGTTCCGGCGCGACCCCCAGACCACGGCCAATCCCCACGGCGAAAAACCTGAACAGGAGGTGATGATCACCCCCTGGATCTATCAGGGCCTATTCCAGCTCATCGCCGCCCACCCCACGCATTCGCGAAACGCGGCCTGGCGCACTGCCGTGGGCAGCTATGCCCGAGATTACCTGCTGGCCCTAGGCCGTCTGGATCCCTTCGGCTTCACGCCCATGAAGGTCATGGTCCTGGAGCCAGAGCAAAAAAATCCTCTGCGCCAACGGAGCGGCAACTTGGCCTGGGCGAATTTCTCGGGCCGCATGGGCCGCCAATTCCATCAAATTGGCAACGCCGCCTTCCTGGTCCAGGCCGGTCGCCTGCTGAAGGACGACGAACTGGTCGCAGCCGGCTGGCGGCAACTCTTTTGGTTCTCGGGCCACAACCCCAAGGGGCTGGCATCCATCAATGGTTTCGGCACCAATGTCAACTCGGGCCAGTATTTCTCGGACACGCTGGGGCGTCGTTTCCCCGGCGGCACGGTCAACGGCGCCCTCGGCAATACCCAGGACCAGCCCTGGTTCTGGG
>CAIUVD010000166.1 GCA_903902515.1 uncultured Planctomycetota bacterium
ATGGCCGTGGGATTACCCGGGAGTTCCCGACCCGACGCACCGATCCTGTCTTTGACCCCGGACCCCGGACCCCGGACCCCGGACCCGAAGGACCCCGGACCCCGGACCCCGGACCCGAAGGACCCCTGACTCTTCCCTAGACCCCTCCCCTTCCTCCCTATCTTCCCGCATCCATGTCTGCGTCCCCTCGTCTTGAAGTGAAGGTCGGCCTGTTGGTCCTGGCCGGTTTGTTTTCGGTCATCGGTATGGTCCTGGCTGCCGACAAGGTGCAGTTGGAGCGGCGGTGGGAAATCACCGCGTTCCTGGTGGATGCGGCGGGATTGCGGGTGGATTCCCCCGTGACCCTCAGCGGCATCGCCGTGGGCAAGGTGATTGCTGTGTCGGCGGTGCCGATCGGCGAACTGGCCACCAGCCCGGGACCGATCCGGGCGACCCTGGAATTGCCGGTGGGTATCGACCTGCCGGCGGACGTGCAGGCCAAGTTGAGTTCCAGCGGTCTGTTTGGCGATGCCTTCCTGGCCCTGGCGGCGGCTCCCAGCCCCACGGGCCAGATCATGGTCAAGGATGGCAGTGCTCGGCTGGTGGTCGGGCCCGGATTTTTGGAAAAGGCCGCCAGCCGGGCCGAGGGCTTGCTAACGGCCGCCGACGACCTGCTGGCCCCGGACACCCGGGCCGATGCCAAGCGTCTGGTCAAGAACGCTGCCGATCTGGCCGAGCATGCGGCCAGTGTTGCTGCCCGTCTTGATGCCCAGGGCGCCCGCATGGAGGCGATCCTCACCAACCTGGAAAAGGCCAGCGCCGACCTCACGACGGTCAGCGCCGCCGCGGCTGCCCGCACCGGGCCCCTGCTGGAACGGGCCGACCGCCTGCTGACCCAGGTCGAGCAGGACGGTGGGGTGATCCTGAGCCACGCGGCCAAGGCCTCGGCGTCCCTGGAAGCCACGGCGGCCCGGGCCGATGCCCTGCTGACCGCCACCACCCCGGCATTGACCGACCTCGCCCGCGACCTGGCGGCGGCGGCGTCCTCGACCCGGACCATCCTCACCGCCCTCCAGACTGGCCAGGGGGCCCTGGGCCAACTGTTGATGAACCGCGACCTGGCGGGGGATGTCCACCGCATTGCCATCGATGCGGCGGCGGCGGCCAAGATGATTGCCGAACAGCCCAGCCGGGTCGTATTCGATGCTCCGACCGCCGAGCGGATCGAGATCAAGGCCCGCCGGGAACGGGAATTGATGCGCCGGGCCCTGGCCGAGGGCTTTGCCGTCCCCGCAGAGACCAAGCCTGCGCCATGAAACCCACGACCCTGGTCACCGAGCTCGCCACGGTTTATCGCGGTCCTGTTGCCGCCATTGAGCTGCTGGTGATCGCCTGGTTGGCCCGGGGCCACGCCTTGGTTGAAGACATCCCCGGGGTCGGCAAGACGACCCTCGCCCGGGCTTTTGCCGCCGCCACCGGGGGCACCTTTCGCCGCCTGCAATGCACCCCCGACCTGATGCCCTCCGATGTCACGGGCGTGTCCATCTGGGACGAGCATGAGCGACGCTTCCGCTTCCACCCGGGTCCGGTGTTCACCGAGGTCCTGCTGGCGGACGAGCTCAATCGTACGCCCCCTCGGACCCAGGCGGCCCTCCTGGAAGCCCTGTCGGAAAACCAGGTGACGATCGAGGGTGAAGCGAAGGCCTTGCCGTCACGGTTTTTCTGCATCGCCACCCAGAATCCCCACGACCAAGTCGGCACCTATCCCCTGCCGGATAGCCAGCGGGATCGCTTCCTGGTCTGTTCGTCCCTTGGCTATCCGGCCACTGAGGCCGAGTTCGACCTGTACCGCCACGACGGCGCGGCCCGGGCCCTCGACCGTCTGCGGCCGGTGGCGGAACCGGCCCGCCTGGATGCCCTGCGGGCCTCCTGCGCCGTGGTGCGCCTGGATGAGCGGGTCCGCCATTACCTGCTGGCCATCGTCCGCGCGACGCGTGGGGCCCGCAGGGTGGTCCAGGGGGCCAGTCCCCGGGCGGGTCTTGGCCTGCAGCGCGCCGCCCAGGCCAAGGCGTTGCTGGCCGGTCGCGATTTTGTGATTCCCGAGGATATCCAGGCCCTGGCCATTCCGTGCCTGGCCCACCGCTTGGCGGTACGGCCTGGGGTCGCCCCGGCGACGGTCATCGAAACCGTGATCGAGGGGCTGCCGGTTCCGCGATGAGCCGCCTTCGGCCGTTGGGTCCGAAAAAACGCGGTGAGGAAGCTGACCTTTCCGGTGCTGCCGGATCCCGATCTCGGCGGGCATCGATTCGTGATCGGGCCCGGTTGACGCCCCTCGGGGCTACGGTCCTGGCCCTTGGCGTGGTGGCCCTCTCGACCTCCTGGTGGCCCGGGAAATGGCTGCCGGAGCCCGTGATCACGCCCCTTGGTGGGGTGTTGGTGGCAGCGGTCGCGGTGGCCTGGGCTTGGTCGGTGATCGGTCTGGGTCGCGTGGCTGCCATCTGGCGTCTGCCCTCCACGGTCACTGCCCGTCAGGAGGTGGCTGCTGCCGCCATCATCACCGGCCCCGGCCCGCTTCCCGCCCTGAACCTCGAGGCCTGGGATCCCCTGCGCCGCCGGTCGGAGGTCGTTCATCGCCTGGCCCCGCGGGAATTCCCCACCGTCCGCCCGGCTTGGAATCTGCGCTTCGCTCGTCGGGGTCTGATGACGCTTCCAGGCCTAGTCCTGATTACCCGCCTGCCTTTCGGTCTGGTGGAGGCCCGTCGGACGGCGGGGGATTCGGTCGAAATCCTCGTCCTGCCCGCCGCTGGTCGCCTGCGCCGTCGGGCCCGGGAACGCCTGGCGGTTCATGTCTCGGCCGGGGGCCGGATCCGCCGCTCCCACGGCGAGGACCTCGCCCACCTGCGGCCGTACCGCCCCGGCGATCATCCCCGGGCCGTCCACTGGCGGGCCACCGCCCGCACCGGCCGATTGGTGGTGGCTGAACGCGAAGCTCCCCAGGGTCATGAAGTGGCGGTGGTCCTTGATCAGCGGGCCATCGGCCTGGAAGCCCGCGTGACCCTGGCGGCGACGGTCCTCCACCGGCTGGCGGAGGGCGGCGGTCAGCCGTTCCTGGTTCTGGCCGGCGAGCCGGTGGCGGGGGACCTCGGGCATTTGCTCGAAGTCCTGGCGATGGTCCAGGCGGGCGAGGCCCCGTCCCGGCCCTTGCCTCCCGGGGCGGTGGTCCTCAGCGATGACCCGACCTGCGAGGAGCCCGGGATCCTGCGCCTCGGTGGCGAGGTCTTGGCTCGGGCCGGGAGGGAGGGTCTGTGATCGCTCCGCTCTTGCTGCTGATGGCGGCCACCATCTGGACGGTGGCCTTCCACGGTGTCCCCGGCCGGGCCCTGCCGTTATTGGCGGTGGTGGTGGTCGCGGCCGCCGCGTGCCAGCGGTGGCGCCATCCCCAGGCGGGATTGGTGCGCGACCTGGTGACCCTGGTGGGGGGCGGGTTGGCGGTGGTGCTGGTGCCGTCGGCGCTGCCCCTGGCGGTGGCCCTGACGGCGGTGGTCCTCGGCCAGCCCACGGCCACCGGTGCCCTGTTGACCATGGCGGCGGCCTCAGCGTTCTACCTCGGGCATGGGGATGGCCGGGTCCCTGGGCGCGGAGGGGTGGCCGCCCTGGCGGTGGTCCTGCTGATGGCCCTGGCGGTCGAGGCCTGGGAGGTCACGGATCGGCGGTCCCGGCGGCCCGGGGGGCGCAACGGAGCGTGGCTTCGCTGGGTGGCGGGCCCGGTGCTGGTGGCGTGCGTCGTGGGTCTGGCGGTGGGCCTGCCCCTGGCGGAACGGGCGGTGGCCGAGCAGCCCATCCGCCGCTTGGATTGGCGTGATCCGCCTCGGACGGCGACCGGCTTGGCGGCCACCCTGACCATCGGTAGCCAGCGGGATTTGCTGACGGATCCGCTGATCCTGGCCCGACTGGAGACCACCTCATCCCTGCCCCCCGGCCCGGTCTATCTGCGGGCTCAGGCCCTGCCGGTGGTCGAACTGGTGGAGTCGCGCCTGCGCTGGCGTTCCCGCGAGGGCTCCACCGTGCCCTGGAGCGCCGGACCAGCCCCCGAGACCCCCGATCGCCTGTGGCGCCAGGCCGGCGGCGGCGATGCCGTGTGGCGGCCCGATGGCAGTACCTGGTGTAGCCTCGACCTCCTGCAGAGGGATGAGGATGGCAACGTCTACCGCCCGGGCTTGGGCCGGGGGGATCAGCATTACGCCGTTGGGCGTGACGAGGGCCTGGGGGAGCCGGTCACGGATGACGCCCGGGCCCTCGCCCTGCGCTATCCGGCGGACCTGTCGCGGCTGCCCTGGGCCACGATTGAGGACCGGGCGTGGGGGCGCTGGGACCCGGAGGCAGCGGCCGCTGCGATTACGGCGGTGCTGGGGGCCCGCTGCACCTATGCCCTGACCGGGTTGCCGGAACCGGCTCCCGGGGTCGGCGGGGCCCTTCAGCAGTTTTTGTTCGCCCCCGAGGCGGCCCTGCGGCGGGGCCATTGCCAGTACTTCGCCTCGGCGGCCACCCTGCTGCTGCGCCGGGCCGGACATCCGGCCCGGGTGGTGATCGGGTTTGCCAGCGATGAACGGGATTCCCGGGGGGTGACTTTCCGGGCTCTCCATGCCCATGCCTGGGTCGAAGTGGCGGATCGTACCCAACGTTGGCGGCGTTGGGATCCGACCCCGGCGGCGGTCCGTCGGGCTACCACGACGGCCCAGGTGGCGGCCGTGGCGGCGGCGGCACCCCTCCCGCTGCCACCGTTGCCACCGCTACCGCCGCCGCCGCGGCCTCCCATGACTCCACCCCCGGCCGTGCATGCCGGGGATCCGGTACCTCCGCCAGTGGCATCCCAGGTGACGGCCGGGTCTTGGGTGTGGTGGGTCTTCGCGGTCACCCTGGCCGTGGCCCTGGTGGGCGGTTGGTGGGGGTGGCGCTCTTCCCCGACCCGCTTGGGGCGTCGTCCCCTGGCTCCCGAGGATGAGGCCCTGATCGCCCTGGCCCGGGAGCTCGGCCTTCGGGTCACCCGCCGGACGACCCTCACGGACCTCGCCCAGGGCCTTACCCGGCGCACCGGCATCGACCTGGGCCCGGACCTTCAGAGGCATCTGGAAGCCCGTTATGGCCATGGGCCTGCCGCGCCGCCGTGGCCGGTGGCCCAGCTGCGGAAAGCCGCCGCGTCGACAACTGGCACGCCAGGCGCGTAAGGTCTTGGTGAAATTGGTGCTCAAGTCGCAAACCGCGACGACCGACACTGGCACCAGACTGGAGAGGATGCCATGACCATCGCCGCCCTCATCGATATGCCGTACCAGCTCCAGCGCGCGGAGGACGATCTCACGATCATTCTCGCGGCGGATGCGGCGGACCACCCGGCCCTCCCGCGGGATGAGGTCGGTGACCTCTGTGGTGCGCCTTCCACCCGCATCACCGTCGATGCCTCGGCCATTGGCCAGGTCAACTCGGTGCTGATCGGCTGGCTGGTGCGCCTCGCCGCCGCCGCTGGACCGGGCCGGGTGATGATCACCAACTTGGCCCCCCGGGCCCGGGCGATGTTCCTCCGGATGCGCCTCGATCAGCTCCTGATCATCCTGTGACGGCGGCCACCGCCGCGTCGTCGAGGTACCAGGTGGTACCCCCGCGCGGCAGCAGGCTGACCGGCAGGGCTCGATCCGGGCCTTGGCGGGCGGCGGCATACACGGCGCCCTTGGCAGCGCCCAGACCGAGAATGAACCGGGACCGGGCTTCGGTCAGGACCGGCAAGGAGAGGCTCAGACGGCGGGCCGGCGGCTTGGGGCTGTCGGTGACGGCAAACACGGGGTCGAGTTCCTGAAGTCCCGGATGGTGGGGGAACAGGCTGGCCACGTGCCCGTCCTCTCCGATGCCCAGCAACACGACATCCAGCACGTCCCCGGCGGTCGCGGCCTTGAGGGTCGCGGCGTAGGCTGATGCGGCGGCCTCCAGGTCGTCGGCCTCGGCCGGCATGACATGCACCGCCGCCGGGAGGGGGCCTCCGGCTTTCCAAGCCGCCAGGGTCGGCAGGTCGTTGCGATCGGGATGACCCACGGGCACCGCCCGCTCATCAACCCACAGCAGGTGCAGGCGGTTGCGGACGAAGGGGTCCAGGCGCTCGGCCAGGGCCGTTAACACCGGACCGGGACTGCGACCGCCGGGAATTGCCAGGGTCGCACGACCGCGCTCGGCTGCAGCCTGGTCGAGGAGGCCGAGGAGGGCGTCGGCCACGGCCGACGGGGTATACGGAAGCATCGACTAGGGCCGTTTCGGCAACTCGGGGAGTTCTGGCAGACCGTTCGGATCCGAGTCCTCTTTGAAGACCCCGGGCGTGAAGGTACCGGTCGCCGGCTTGTTGCGGGTGATGGAGGCCGAGTGACGGCCGTGGCGTTCCGAGGGCACGCCGTCCTCGTCTTCGTCGAGCACCACCAGCAGGCTGCTGCTGGTATGCTTGAACTTGCCGCTGGCGGTTGCTGGCGAGCCATCGTCGTCCAGATCGTCCAGCTGGTCGATCGGCGCTGCGGCGGGAATCGATCCCGGGGGCGGCGGAAGGACGTAGGCCGGAGTCGGCGTCACGGAGGGCGGAGCGAAGGACGTGGAGCCCCGGAATGAAGACGTCGCCGGCTTGGACTGGAAAGACGCCGTGGCAGGAGCCTGGGTCGGCACGGTTTCTGCCGTTTCCTGCACGGTTTCCTCGGCGTAGCTCTCCTCGACCTGCCCTTCGTTGGCCTGGGAACCCGCGATGACCTCGCCGCCCCGGCTGCGGGGCTGCCAGTTGAGGCTTTGGGGCCCGCCCAGGCTCTTGGAATCGTGGCCCAGGGCGTGGGCCGCCAGGCCCAGGGCGACCGTCAGGCCGGGGCTGTTGGCATCCAAGCCGTGGATGTCGTACTTCGAGGGTACGAGATCGATGCCCGCCAGGGGGTCGAAGACATGGACGGGGCGGGTCAGGATGTTGCCAAGGATCGCCGCCACCGAGGGCAGCTGGGCCGAACCGCCGGTCAGGATGACGCTCGATACTTCCGTATCGAACTGGCCTTCCACGTAATCGAAGGACAGGCGGATCTCATTCGCCAGGTCTTCGAAGGCGGGCATGGCGGCATCGATGATGGCGTCGAGGGCGTCACCAGGGGCCAGCTTGACGGCATCGGCGTCCTCGGCCTCGTAATTGAGGGTTCGGGCGATGGCGTCGCTGATTTCGTTGCCCGCCAGGTAGACCTCGCGGGTGAACAGCACGCGCTCGGCCTGGAGGATCGCGATGTTGGATTTGCTGGCACCGATGTCGATCACGGCGGCGGCCTTGCGTTCGACTTCGGGCGGCAGGGCTGGGCCGAACAATTCGAAGGCATTGGCCACGGCGAAGACGTCGACATCGATGACTTCCGGGGTCATGCCGGCCGAGCGGAGGGTCGCCAGGTGTTCGCTGATCAGGCCCTTGCGGACCGCCACCAGCATGACGGGCTGGGTATTGGCATCGCCACCCGGGCGCGGCGGCATGGGCTGACAATCGATGATGACTTCGTCGGTGCCGAAGGGGATGTATTTATCGGCCTCGTAGGTGATGTGCTGCTTCAGGGCATCGCCCTGCAACTTCGGTGTGTCGACCTGGCGCACGATGACGCTCCGGCCGGACACGGCACTGACCACCCGTCGGCTTTTGACGCCCAATTGCGCCAAGACCTTGCGAATGACCTCCCCGACATCCTGATTTTCGACCCGGGCCTGGGCATAACCTTGCAGGGTGACGCGGTCGCGGTTGGACTGGAGAGCCACCGCTTTCACGCTGTAGCTGCCGACATCCAGACCAATGACTGCCTTGGAACCACCGAACATGCGACCTCCCGGGATGCGTGGGCCAGGGTAGAACGGCGGGGACGGGTGGCAACCGCTCGCACGGGGTCTGCCAATGAAGCACCCCTGACCCAATGGCCAGGGGTGCTTCTATTGGCACGTTATGGGTTTGTTCAGCCCTTGCCGTAGCGCTTGCGGTCGTTTTCCGTCAGCCACAGCTTCCGCAGACGGATGCTCTTGGGGGTGACTTCGACGAGTTCATCCGCCTTGATGTACTCCAAGGCTTCTTCCAGGGAGTGCTTGTGCGGGGGGACGATGCGGATGGCTTCGTCGGCGCCCGAGGAGCGGATGTTGGTCAGCTTCTTGCCCTTGGTCAGGTTCACGACCATGTCGCTGTCCTTGGCGTTCTCGCCCACGACCTGGCCCTCGTACAGGGGCTCGTTGACGTTGACGAAGAATTTGCCCCGGTCCTGGAGCATGAAGAGGGCAAAGGCCACGACCTCGCCGGGACCCTGGGCGATGATCGCGCCATTGACGCGCTTCTCGATTTCGCCGCGGTAAGGCCCGTATTCCAGGAACATGGTGTTGAGGATGGCCTCACCCTGGGTCGCGGACAGCATCGCATTGCGCAGGCCGAGGAGGCCGCGCGAGGGAATGCTGAACTCCAGGTGCTGGTAGGCGCCCTTGGCCTCCATGACCAGGACTTCGGCGCGGCGCGTCAGCATCAGGTTCATGACCTTGCTGGCGTGGACTTCCGGCACGTCGACCACGGCCAATTCGATCGGCTCGATGCGGTTGCCGTGCTCGTCGGTCTTGAAGATCACGCGGGGCGGGCCGACCTGGATTTCGCTACCTTCGCGGCGGATCGCCTCGATCAGCACCGACAGGTGGAGCACGCCACGACCGCTGACTTCGAACACGTCGGGAGCGTCGGTTTCGGCCCAGCGCATGGCGACGTTCTTCTGGGCTTCACGGATCAGGCGATTCTTCAGGTCGCGGGACTGGAGGGGCTTGCCCTCGGTGCCCGTGATCGGCGAGGTATTCACGCCGAAGGTCATCTTGATGGTCGGCTCGTCGATCGGAATCGGGGCCAGGGGCTGGGGATTCTCGGGGTCGCAGATGGTGTCGCTGATGGTCACCTGTTCGAGACCGGTGACGATCACGATGTCACCGGCCTTGGCCTCGGTGATTTCCTGGCGGCCCATGCCGCTGAATCGCTGGAGCTGAAGCACGCGGCCCTTGTGGGGCACGCCATCGGGGCCCGACACCACGCACACCGACTGGCCGGCCTTGATCGAGCCGGCGAAAATGCGGCCAATGCCCATGCGGCCAACGAAATCGTTGTGGTCGAGGTTGGCGACCTGGAGCTGCAGGGGGGCGTTGGGCTTGATCGGCGGGCCGGGGATGTCCGACACAATGAGGTCGAACAGGGGCTTGAGGGTGCCGTCACCGCTGGTCAGGCGGGCGCGGCCGGCCTCCAGGGTGGTTTCCATGTAGCCCATGCGGCCCGAGCCGAAGACCACCGGGAAGTCGAGCTGCCAGTCTTCCGCGCCGAGTTCGACCATCAGGTCGAAAATCTTGTCGGCGATGACTTCCGGCTCGCAGTTCGGCTTGTCGATCTTGTTGACGACCAGGATCAGCTTCAGGCCGGTTTGAATAGCTTTTCGCAAAACAAACCGCGTCTGGGGCAGGCAGCCTTCAAAGGCGTCCACCAGCACCAGGGCGCCGTCGGCCATACGCAGCACGCGTTCGACTTCGCCGCCGAAATCCGCGTGGCCCGGGGTATCCACGATGTTGACGCGAATGTCGCCGAACTGCACGGCGCAGTTCTTGGCCAGGATGGTAATGCCGCGCTCGCGCTCCTGATCGTTGGAGTCCATCGCGCAGTCTTCGACGACCTGCTTGGCGTGGAACGCCCCACCCTGCTTGAGCAGCGCATCGACCAGGGTCGTCTTGCCGTGGTCAACGTGGGCGATGATGGCGATATTGCGGACGTCCTGGCGACGCTCGATCTGAGTAGGGGGCTGGGCAGACATGGGGCGGGGGTGATACGGGATGCCGACGGAAAGGAAGGGACCGGCTGCGTCAGACACCCCAACCGGGTTCATCACGGAGGTGGATCCGGCCCCGGACGGGCATCAGGGGCCGCTCCGAGAGGTCCTCTGCCAGCCGGTTTCCGGTGGCCAGACCGTGGGCCCGGGTCGTCAGCCCGGCCGCCGCCGCGTAGTGGGTGGCCGCCGCCCGGCCGAGGGCTCCTTCAAGGACGGTGGTGGCCACCACCTCGAACCCCAGGCGGCGGGCCAGGCCGGCCATGGCGCTGAACGGACCCCACCCGCCAAGAAACTGCGGCTTAAGGACGATCACCTCGGCCTGGCCGACGGCCGCCCGCAGGTCGGCGGGGGTGCGGATGGCCTCATCAAGGCCGATCGGCCTGCCCGGGGCCCGCAGGTCGGCGTGGCCAGCGATGCCCGGCAGGGGTTGCTCCAGCAATTCGAGGGGCGGCAGGTCCGCCGCGAGGACGGCCGCCGCATCCCAGGTGCCGTTGGCATCCAGGCGCAGGGGCACGCCGACCGCCGCCAGGGCGTGAGCCCGGGTATGGGCGAGGGCCGGATCACCGCCGATTTTGGCTTTGACGACGGGAAACCCCGCATCGGCGGCCCGGCGGGCGTCCTCCGCATCATCGACCAGGGCGTTGACCGGCAGGTGGAGGACACTGCCCCCCAGCCAGGCCACCACCGGCTGACGGGCCCGGTGGGCCAGGCGTTCGATCAGCGCCCCCTCGACGGCGAAGCGGGCGCAGGGCGTGGCCGCCAGCAGGGCCTCGCCCGGCAGGGGGCCACGGCCTTCCCAGGCGGCCCAGGCGGCGTCGGGAATCTCCGCCAACCGGGCCAAGACGGCAGCACAGGCTTCCGGGCTTTCCCCGCCGAATCCCGGCAAGGGCGCCGCCTCGCCCCGTCCGGTGGAACCGTCGATGGTCAGGCGAACCTCCCACACCCTGCGGACGGTGATCCCGCCTCGGGCGGTGGTCACCGTCCGCAGGCGCAGATCCCGGCGGACCGCCGTCAGCCCCACCGACCCACCAACCCCGCCAACAGGGCCGCCGTCAGCAGCTCAAGGGCCGCGCTTTTGCCAAGAAATGGATTGAGGGCCGGCCCCTGGGCCTTGAAGACCCCCTTGGTCAGCAGGACTCCGCCCCCCGCCGCCACCACGGCGATCAGGACCAGGTATTTCTGGGTCGGCTCCTCCAGGAAACCGGCCGCCGCCAACAGGCATAGGGCGGCGGCCCCATGAAGAGCCCCGTAATAACTGCGGCTGGGGCCGTCCCCCATCCGTACGCACAGGGTCCGCTTGCCCGCCGGGGCATCGGTGGCGATGTCCCGCAGGTTGTTGACGCAAATGATGGCCGTGGCTTGAAGGCCGATGGCGGTGGCAATCAGCCACCAGGGAATCGGCAGGCCCAGAAACGTGTGATCGAGGTGATCCGCCACCGGCGCCACCTGGACCCAGGCCGTGCCCAGCACCGCGAACCACCCGAAAAACAGCAGCACGAAGAGATCCCCCAGGCCGACATAGGCCAGGGGCAGGGGTCCGGCGGTGTAGGCGATGGCGCAGACCAGGCTGATGAGTCCCAGCACCAGCACCGGCCAGCCCCCGACCTGGGCCAGCCACAACCCTACGACGAACGCCAGCGCCAGCACCGCCCCCGTCGCCACGAGCATGGCCCGGGCCGAGATCAACCCCGCCGCCACCGCCCGCTGGGGCCCGATGCGGTAGGCGTCCGTGCCCTTGAGACCATCAAAAGCGTCATTGGCGAAGTTGGTGCCGATTTGGATCAGCAGCGCCCCCAACAGACAGCCTACGGCAAGATCCCACCGCACGGCCACCTGGGTCGAGGCCAACGCCACCCCCACCGCCACCGGGGCGACGGCGGCGGGCAGGGTTTTGGGACGGGTGGCTTGTAGCCAGGCCTGCATGGTCGAGGGTCCGGGGTCCGGGGTCCGGGGTCCGGGGTCCTGCGGGGTTTGATCGTGCGCGGAATTCGAACCATCACCGGCATCGGCC
>CAIUVD010000167.1 GCA_903902515.1 uncultured Planctomycetota bacterium
CCGTATGCGGTAATTCCGCCCGTACGGATCTGTGCCGGGCTTATGAGTAAGTTGTCGTTTATCACGATAAATTACGAGGAAATCTACGGCGACCACCAGAGAATCCACATCTCTCGATGGATTCCTTCAGATGACCTCTTGCGTTGGTCTACGGCAACCTGCCACGCGAGCTTTGGCAGTGCATGTCGAAAGGGGCTAGGCCACCGTAGGCCGCTCGGTCAAAGTGGCCAAGGTGCCAGGCCACCGTCAGGCAGGCGCCTCCATCACCGCAAGGCCAAAGGGGGAACACGAAGGTACGCGCCATCGAAAGACATCGAAAGCGGGCGAGACGCCCGCGATCCCGGCGGGGCCACCTGGCAGGTCTCGCTCCCTGCCAGGAACATCCCTACATGGGCCAACAGGCCACCCCACGGCCGTCGGACTACCCCGCCGCACTGCGGATCAGCCCCATCAGGTCATCCTCGCTGAGGGTCGCGGCCTGGTCCGTCCCGGCCAGGACGGCGTCGATGAGGTCGCGCTTGGTCTGGTGGAGGGCCAGGATTTTTTCCTCGACGGAGGGCTTCATCACCAGGCGGTAGATGGTCACCGGCTTGGTCTGGCCCATGCGGTGGGCGCGGTCGCTGGCTTGGTCTTCCGTGGCCGGGTTCCACCAGGGATCGCAATGGATGACGTAACTGGCGGCCGTCAGATTGAGGCCCGTACCACCGGCCTTGAGGGACAGCAGGAAGGCGTCGGCTTCGCCGTTCTGGAAGCGTTTGACGAGGTTCTTGCGCTCGGCCTGGGGGGTGCTGCCGTCGAGGCGCAGCCAGGTCAGGCCAGCGTCCTCCCAGTCGTCCTCAATAAGGTTCAGGAGGCTGGTGAACTGGCTGAACACCAGCACCTGGTGGCCCTCGTCCTTGAGGCTCTGGACCAGTTCCCGCAAGACCGTGAGTTTGGTCGACGGGACGGGGCTGTCCTCGACCAACAACTGGGGCGCGCAGGCCAACTGGCGCAGGCGAGTGAGGGCGGCGAGGATGGCGATGCGCTGGTTGCCGTGGGCGTCCTTACCCGCCCCGGCTTCCAGTTCCGCCAGGGCCCGGCTGCGTTCCGCCTCGATCAATTTGCGCTCGGCGTCGCTGGGCTCGATGTGCTGGACAATCTCGGTCTTGGGCGGCAGCTCCGTGAGCACCTGCTCCTTGGTCCGGCGGAGGATGAACGGGGCCAGGCGGAGGCGCAGTTTGGCCCCGGCGTCCGTGTCCTGACTGCCCTCGATGGGCCGGGCGAAACGGTCGCGGAAGCCCTCCCAGGTGCCGAGCAGGCCCGGGGTCACCAGGGCCATGATCGCCCACAACTCGCTCAGGCGGTTTTCGACCGGCGTGCCGGTCAGAGCGAGGCGCCAGTGAGCGTTGAGTTCGGCCAGGGCGGCGCTGCGCTTGGCGGCGGCGTTCTTGACCATTTGGGCCTCGTCGAGGACCAGGGTGCCCCAGGTGATGGCCTTGAGGCGGTCGACGGCCCGGGTCGCCATCTGGTAACTGACGATCACCACCTCGCCGGGTTTGGGTTCCGGCAGGTCGCGCTCCTGGCGTAAACTGCGGACCACCAGACCGGGGGCGAAGCGGGCCAGTTCATCATCCCAATTGGATTCGACGGAGGTCGGGCAGACCACCAGAATCGGACCTTCAGCGGCCCGGCGCAGCATGATGGCGATGGCCTGGAGGGTTTTACCCAACCCCATGTCATCAGCCAAAACGGCCCCAGCGCCCCAGTGGGCGAGGCGACACAACCAGGCGTAGCCCTCGTGCTGGTAGGTACGCAGGGTCGCGGTCAGGCCGGCGGGCAAGGTGGTATCGACGTTCCCGGCGGTGGTCAGGCGCTCCGCCAGGGCCCGCCAGGCTTCGTCGGTCTGGACCGGCCCGGCCAAGCCGTCGATGGCTTCAGCCACCAGGGGGGCGGCCAGGGCGGAGGCTTGCTCACCGGCCTCGTCGGTGGCGGCGGCGAGCAGTTCCAGGCGGCGTTTGAGGTCGTCATGGAGGCGCAGCAGGCGGTCGTGGCCAACCGCCACCCAGCCGCGTTTCTCCTTGAGGGCCTGGAGGACCCGGGCCAGTTCGACGGTGTGGCCGTCCACGGTCAGGCCGCCCTTGAGTTCCAGCCAGTCGGTGCGGCGGCGGATCTCCAGGGACAGGCTGGCGCTGGAAACCTCGTGAATGGCCAGGGGCGTGCCCTTCCAGCGCGGCGTGAGGCCAGTTTCCGCCAGGTCGGCGATCAGTTCGAGGCTCTTGGCCGCTCCGAGCATCCAGCGGTATTCCACCCGGTCCTCGGTGGCCAGGTGGAGGCGTTCCGCTAAAGCCCGGGCGGCGGCGTGTTCGGCGGCGGGATCCCGGCGGGCGTGGATCCACGCCCCCTCCTGGGCCAGGCTGACGAGGGGCGGGCCCTGGCCGATGGCATAGGTCGGCCCGAGGGCCAGGGGCTGGACCTGGAACTCGACATTCAGGGTCGGGCCGGTGCGCTCGACGAAAATCGTGGGTTCGGTGTGGGCTGGTTGCTCGCGGCTGTCCATGGCCCCCGGGGGGGCGATGCCGAGGCGACTGGCGATTTCATGGACCCGGGGGGCCTTGGCGATCTGGGCCGGGATGATCACCGGCTGGCGGGTGATGCGCTTGAGAGCGGCGGCCTGGCCCGGTGTCGCCGCCAAAACCAGCAGGGCCCCGGGGCCCTGGGCCAGCACCGCATCGTCGCCATGGAGAAGGTCCCAGCCCTCGCGGCCCTTGAGCTCCGGGCACAGCAGGCGGAAGCCTTCGGGTTCCTCCTCCAAGCGCAGACTAGCGGTACCCGTCGTGACCTCGATGGCCCGGCCACTCTGGTCGATCACATGATCAAGACCCGCCAGGCGACCCCACAGACCGTAACTTTTCAGCAGGTGGTCCGAGCGGCCGGTCATGCTCGCCAGCAGGGCCCGGTCCGCATCCGTCAAGTCGAGGGCCAGCAGGGGCGCCAATTCCCGGGTTGGCTTGGCCTTGCCCCAGCCAGCCCGGGTGGCGGTCTGAACCGCGGGCACCAGGGGTGCGTAATTGCTGATATCCACCAGCCACACCAGGCGGCGGGGAGCCTCCTTGGCCATCGGTGTCCGGCGACGGGCCTCGCCCTCCGCCGCCGTAACTTCGCGTTCCACGGCTTCGAGGGCGGCCAGGGCCTCCTCATCGGCGCTGATACCGACCAGTTCGCGCACCGCCCCCAGTCCAGCCCAGTGACGGTGTTCAAGCCGGTGGGACAGGTCCCGGGCCACCGCCCACACGTGCTGACACAGGGCCCCGGGCTTGGCGCCCTTGCGCACGAATCCGCAGGAACAGGCGAGGTTGATGGTGAACCGGGCCGCCCCGAGGTGGGCGATGGTCACGGAGGGCTCGAAGGAGCGGGGTTTTTCGCCCTTCATCTCCAGGTAGGTGGTGCCAATAACCGTCCCGGCCTCAGCCGTGGAACTGACGTAGGCCCCCAGCTCATGGCGGGTGCCGTACTGCCAGTGCAGATCCGCCAGGACCAGCGAGTGCAGTTGATGGTAGAGGCTGGCGATGCGTTCATTGGCCATGGAGCACCCGGAGGAAGGGTAGCAGCATGCCAAGGGCCGGGGGGCAGGGAAAGCCCCAGGACGCGGCAGTCCGGCGGCTTAGCGGATGTGGATGACCCGCCGGTCGCGGAACACCACCACTCGCCGGTCATACCACCATTCCTCGGTCCCATTGCCGGGCCGGGTGCGCCCCGTGGGGCTGCCCAGTCGACGCTCGACCACATCGGGAGTCTGTCCGATGAGGTCCGCCGTGGGCACCGGAGCCGCCGGAATCACCGGTTTGGACGGAGGCGGGGGCGGCACCACCGCCTGAACGACCTCATCCACCTGGGCCGCCACCTGACGACCTTCCTCGGCCGCATGGGCCGCCACCTGGCGGCCTTCCTCGGCCACCTGGGCAAACGTCCGTTCCACCCGTTGCCGTTCCCGCTCGCGCAGGGCCACGGCCTCATCCAGGACCGCCACCCCCTGGTCCAGTCCCCGGGCCGTCAGCCAGGCACAGCCAAAGCCAATCACCACCAGGATGATCAGCCACCGCATGGGTGGCTCGATTTCTGGGACCGCGCGCCGCTGGCGCGCTCTTCGTGAAATTCCGCATCCTCAAAGCGCGCCAGCGGCGCGCGGTCCCGGACTCGACCCTGACCCCACGAGACGGAGCTCCAGGGCCAATCGGCAGCGTGGCTCACCAAACCGGCGGTAACCGGATTGTTTTCGATGTAGGCTTTGGTGGACAACCAATGGCCTTCATCACGGATAAAGCGGTCCCAATAATCATGATGCCACACCGGGGCCGGAACGCTCGCAACCTCCATAATCCGTTTCGCCGTGAAAGATTTCCAGGATCTCAGGATGTTCTCCAGGGGCGAACCCCCATGGGTCCGGATAAGGAGGTGGACATGGTTGGGCATGATAACCCAGGGGCCCATATCATAGCGTTCCCCAGCGAAGCGTTGCCAATTGTCCCACAGGATCTGGGCAACGTCTGGACGGCGCAAAAGACAGGTGCCATGCCCCGCATCGGCCCAGGCTTCGAGGTGCCGACGGCGTTCCTTATGGCGGTCTGGGTCCGGTACGGTCTTCAACTGGCGTTCCATGGCTTCGATGGCGTGGCGAGGCATCGCGTCTGCCAAACGATAGGTAATGGACTGCCAGGTGTCAGCTGCGTCAAAATGGGGGAGGTAGCCTCGGCTGCGCCAACCGGGGTGCTGGGATGCCGGCGAAGCGAGGGCGCCAGCGGCGCGCGGTCCCAGGTCCGGCGGAGGGGTCATGGGTAGGATGTTGAAGTCTCGTCATCACCACACCAGCCCTAGCAAACAGGGCTGTCACCCGGGACCGCGTGCCGCTGGCGCGCATCGAAGGTTAGGCGAGCGCGCCAGCGGCGCGCGGTCCCAGGAACAGTCCACAGAACCGTCCATAGAACCGTCCACAGAACCGTCCCTGGACGGTCCGACAGACCCGTCAGTCCTCGCCGCCCTGGGCCTTGCGATCCGGGCGACCGGCCAGGACCCAGCGCAGGTAGGCGTCGACGAAGGGCTGGAGATCGCCGTCGAGGACGGCTTGAATCTGGCTGGTGCTGTGGCCCGTCCGCAGGTCCTTCACCATTTGATAGGGCATCATGACGTAGGAGCGGATTTGGTGGCCCCAGCCGATGGTGCCGCGTTCGCCCTTCATGTCCTGGAGTTCGTCGAGACGCTCCATTTCCTTCATCTGCTGGACCTTGGCCACCAGCATCTTCATCGCCACGGACTTGTTCTGCTGCTGGGATCGCTCGGACTGCACGGCCACGAACAATCCGGTGGGGATGTGGGTGATGCGGACCGCCGAGTCGGTTTTATTGACGTGCTGACCACCGGCACCGCTGGCCCGGTAGGTGTCGATGCGCAGGTCCTTGTCGTCGAGGACCACGTCCCCGACCTCATCCACCTCGGGGGTGATTTCGACGGCGGCAAAACTGGTCTGACGGCGGGCGTTGGCGTCGAAGGGGCTGATGCGGACCAGACGGTGGGTGCCCATCTCGGCCTTGAGGAAGCCGTAGGCATTGGCGCCGCGGATCCGCATGGTGCAGGACTTAAGGCCCGCGCCTTCGCCGGGCAGCATGTCCAGCAGCTCCACCGCGTACCCCGCCTTTTGGCAGTAGTTGGTGTACATACGGTAGAGGATCTCGGCCCAGTCGCAGCTTTCGATGCCCCCGGCTCCGGGATGGATGGTCATGTAGACGTCGGCCCGGTCGTAGCGACCCGAGAGGGCCATGGCCAGTTCGAGCTGATCGTAGGCCGCCGTCAGGCGGGCGTGCTCGGCATCGAGTTCCGCGAGGCTGGCGGCGTCGTTCTCGGCCTCGGCCATTTCCGCCAATTCCGCCGCGTCCTTGGCCGCACTGTCGAGGTCGGTGTAGGGGTCGACGATGCCCTTGAGCATCTTCAATTCCCCGACCTGCTGTTGGGCCCGGGCCTGGTCATTCCAGAAGTCGCCGTCCGACATCCGGGCCTCAAGACGGCTGATCTGAATCCGTTTGCCGGCCACGTCGACCACCTTGGCAAAGGCGGCCACCTTGTCAGCAATCACCGTAAGACGTTCGTGTAACTCACCCATGGGACGGTCCTTCGAAAGTGGGTAAGGAGGATCGGGCGGGTTTTTTTTGAGCAATCGGTGTTCGGCGTTGGCGTTCCGGCACCATGATGGGTATACTCCAGCAGGAAGTCCCACCATGCCGCACACCGAAACTGCCCGCATCAGCGCAGCCCACGACCTGCTTGGACGGGTCCAAACCGCCCTCGGCCACGATTTGGCCGCCACCGTGGACTGGTACCGGGCCGCCATGCCCGGCCACTATTTTCAGGTCACGACCCCCGAGGAACAGGTCCTCCACGTCGAAACCATCCACAGCTTGCGCCGCAGCAATGATGGCCGCCTGACGGTCATCGATGATCCCGCCCACGGCAAACTGCTGGTCTTCGGCCGCCCCGACCGCCACCCCCTGGCCGAGGTCATCCCCCTGGTGGCCAGCCATCCGACGGCGGCCAACCAGACCATCACCCGCATCGAACTGCACGCCAGTCGGGACGACCAACTGTTCCTCTACGCCTTCGGCTACGGCGCGGGCAAGGTCACGGTCGGCTTCGACCTCGCGGCCCACCGACAGTCCATCCTGTCGGCGGTGTGCGGGCCCAAGGCCGACTGCTCCCTCCAGGGGGCCCGCTACCTGGATGCCGTGGACCAGGGCTACCTGTCCCGCTCGCGCCCGGACCGGGTGGTGCGCCACGTCCGGGCCTGGTCCCGCCTGACGGGCCCGGAGGACCTCTACCAGGAGGCCGACGAAATCGATGCGACCACCCGGATCCTGCTGGCCGCCGGGGCGGTCAACATGTGGCCCCTGCTGGAGCACATCGCGGCGGTCGCCACCCGCCATAAATTGCGTCTGGAGCGCGGCTACCTCGACTGGGTACCGGCCGTCCCCGGGGCCGAAGGCAAGGCCCTGATTGCCACGATTTACGTGACCCAAAACGGGGCCGTCCTGAAGGCCAAGGCCCTGGCGGCGGTCCAGGCCGATCTGCTGGCGGTCCGCGACCATGTGCGCGACCGCCTGGCGGCTCGCTACGCCGACGGCAGCTGCGAACTCCACGATTTGGCCCTGCTGCGGGCCGCCACCGGGGTGGCCCATGCCCTGATCGGGCCTGACCATCCCTACCTCGACATCCAGGAGACCGCCGAGGACGCGATCCTCGCCCGCCCGGATGTGGCCAAGGCCATCCCCCGGCTGATCGCCGACCGTTTCCGGCCCGGGGCCACCACCAAGCCCGCCACGTGGAACCGCGCCTACGCCGCCGCCCTCGACGCCGCCCACGCCGTGGAAATCCCGGCCCATGCCCTGGTCTTGGAAACCATGCTGCGGTTCGCCGCCGCCATCCAGGCCACCAACGCCTTCCGGCCAGGCCGCCTGGGCCTGTCGTTCCGCGTCGATCCCGAGATCCTGCCGACCAACCGCTTCCCCCACCGGCCCTACGGCATGTTTGTGTTCAGTGGTCCCCACGCCCGGGGCTTCCAGGTCCGCTTCCGGCCCTCGGCTCGGGGTGGCCTGCGCCTGCTGCTCCCGAAGAACGCCGCCCACTTCGCCCGGGCCCGGGACGGCGTCCTCAACGAGGTCTACGACCTCGCGTGGGCCCAACAGCTGAAGAACAAGGACATCCCCGAGGGCGGCAGCAAATGCATCGCCCTGATTCCCCCTGGCGGCGATGCGGATGCCGCCGTCCAGCAGGTCACGGACAGCCTCATCGACCTCCTCCTGCCGGCCGAACAGGTGCCTGAGATCATCGGGCCCCACGGCGGGCCCCGCCCCCACGACCTCGTGTTCCTTGGCCCCGACGAAAACATGACCCCGGCCCGCATCACCTGGGTCGCCAACCGCGCCAAATCCCGGGGCCTGCCCCACGCCGCGACCCTGATGAGCAGCAAGCCCGGCAGCGGCATCAACCACAAGGAGTACGGCGTCACTTCCGAAGGCATCTTCCGTTGGATCAGCCTCGCCCTGCCCCAGGTCGGGATCGGCCCCAAGGATGCCTACACGGTCAAGATCACCGGTGGTCCCGACGGCGATGTCGGCGGCAATCTCCTGCGGATCCTCCACCGAGAACACGGCAAACGCTGCCGGGTGGTGGCCATCGCCGACGGCACCGGCTCGGCCCTCGACCCCGCCGGGCTCGACTGGCGGGAACTGCTGCGTCTCGTCCAAGACGGCCAGGGCATCGCCCGCTTCGACACGGCGAAACTCGGCAAAACCGGCAAGGTGGTGCCCGCCACCGACCGGGCCGGGGAGCTGTTGCGCAACAGCCTCCACAACACGGTCGTCGCCGACCTGTTCGTGCCCTGTGGCGGTCGGCCAAGGACCATCAACGACGACAACTGGGCCGAGTTCCTCCACCACGGCACGCCCTCGGCCAAGGCCATCGTCGAAGGTGCCAACATCTTCCTCTCGCCCCTGGCCCGCCAGAAACTGGAGGACGCCGGGGTCCTCGACATCAAGGATAGCAGCGCCAACAAGGGCGGCGTGATTTGCTCCTCCTACGAAGTTTTGGCCGGTCTGGTGGTCGAGGATGCTGAGTTCCTGGCCATGAAGCCGACCTACGTCAAACAGGTGGTGGCCATCATCCACGCCCGGGCCGAGGCCGAGGCCAAGGCCCTGATCGCCGCCTGGAAACGCCGGGGCGGCAAGGCCCGGCTGTCGGATCTCTCCCAACAACTCTCGGCCGAGATCAACCGCGTCAGCGGCCTGATCGAACCGTTGATCGAGGCCCACCTTGACCACAAGGCCCTGGCCGCCACCTGGAGCCGCCACCTGGAGGGTCACTGCCCGCCGATCCTGGTGGAAAAGTACGGAAAACGCCTGCTGGAGCGCATCCCCCGGGCCCACCGCATCGCCATCCTCGCCAAACGCCTAGCCAGCCGGATGGTCTATAAAGAGGGTCTGACGTGGTGCGCCACCTACCTGGCGAACGATACCGCCGACCTGTGGGATACCCTGCGGACCTACCTCGACGCGGAAACCGAAGTGGCCGCGGTGTGCGAACGACTCACCGCCCTCCACCTGCCCGACGGCGAGACCATGATCCGGGTCATCGCCAGCGGCGCCCAACGGGAATTGGTGCGGCGGCGACTGGGCCAGGAGTTCTAAGGTACCTCCTTGCCCCCGCGCCAACGGCGGGGGCTTCACTCTCCGGGGTAGCGTAAGCCCCAGGAATCCCGGACGGCATCCATGGTCGCCATGACCGCCAGGGTATCCGCCAGGGGACGACGAATGCTTTCCCGTCGGCCATCACCCAGACACGCCGCAACTTCCGCGATCTCAAACTGGTAGCCGGACCCGGGAAAGGGACGTTCAATCCGTCGCGCGGGGCCACCGCGGGGATGGATGGTGTAGGCCGAGGGGTGGAAGAAGTCGTCGACCACGATGGCGCCTTCCGGGCCATAGAGCCGGGCTTGGTGGGGCACCTGAACATCGATGGCCGAGGTCAGCACCGCCTGACCCCCCGCGGGAAACGACAGCAGGAGGGATGACTGGGCATCGACGCCCCGATCCGTCGCCCGCATCTGACCACTGACCGCCGTCGGGGCAGCGCCATACACCAGGTGCGCAAACGACACCGGATACACGCCGAGATCCAACAACGCACCTGCCGCCCGGGCCGGATCCACCATGCGGTGGTCGGGGGCCCAGGAAGACCGGATGCCGAAATCCGCCTGCAATAGCCGAACCGGCCCAATGACCCCGGCGGCAAGATCCGCCAACAGCAGGTCGATGATCGGGAAGAAGCGCGTCCACCAGGCCTCCATCAAGAACACCCCCTGACGTTGGGCGAGGTCCGCCAATTCCCGGGCCTGACGAGCGTTGATCGTCAACGGCTTTTCACACAAAACCGCCTTGCCGGCCGCCAACGCCAGCCGCGCATTGTCGAAATGCCGTTCATGGGAGGTCGCAATGTAGACCACGTCCACCTCGTCGCGGACCACCAGGTCTTCATACCGCGTGAGGGCCGTGGCCACCCCATGGATAGCGGCAAAGGCGGCCGCCTTGCCGGGGGTGGCGCTGGCCACGGCGGTGATGACCTGATCGGGGACCAGGCGGAGGTCGCGAGCCACCGTGGCGGCGATGTTGCCGCAGCCGAGTATTCCCCAGCGCAGGGGTCGTGGGGCCATTGACGGCGCGTTCATGGTTTTTCCCGTGCGGATCAGGGGTGTATCAGAGCGAGGTCGATGGTCCGGGTCCGGCCGTCGATGGTCTCAACGAGCAGGATGGTGGTCCCAGCCTCTGGGCCATCCTCCACCCGCACGCCCGGCAGCACCGGCCCGGCCAGGTTCCACCGCCCGCGAAGGATGATCTGCAACGTGTGGGCCTGACTGGGAACGATCTCGTGGGGAGTTATGGCCCGGCTGGCATAGGTTGGCGTCCGACCCATGCGCAGGTCCGGATCGGCAACGCTCAACCGATGATGCTGGTTATCGAGCCGACGATCCACCACCAGACAGGGGGTATCGACCGAGCGGATGATCCCGTCCTCAAACGTCACGGCAGAATCGAACAGGACATAGCCGATGAGGCGGCCGCCCTGATGCTGGACGACATGGGCCTGGGAGTCGTGCCGCAGCACGGCGTAGTCCGGATGCTCTAGGCGGCGGGCCACTTCCTTGGGCGATTGCTGGGGATGGATGACGTAGTGATAGGACGCCCCGGCCGGTTGGAGGCCGTGGTCTAACCACGCCACCGCTACGGGACCTTCCGAGGCGACGCCCAGGGGGGTCTTGGATTCCTGCCGACCGCGCCGGACCTGCAGGTTCCGGGCATCCGGCAGGGTGTAGCCATTCCCCAGGGGATCGACGAGCCACAGGCTTCCGGCCTTGAGGACCGGTCCCTGCCATTCCGCCTCGGTGATGGGGGAAGGCGATCCGATCCACATCGGCTGCTGGGGTCGATCCCCGAGGGTGGTCTGAAACAGGGTCGTCTCCGCAGGATGTTGGGATTCCTCGGTGGTGATGCCGCTGCCAAGACAGACCACCTGATCGCCGAAGAGAAACCAGGACTTGTCGGCGCGTAGCGGGTGCTCGTCGGTGGGATCCTTCAGGCGGGCAGCGAAGAGGCCGATGCCATCCTCGGCCGCAAGGCCACCCACGAAGGCCTCGGTGCCATAAACGTGGTGTTTGGCCGCTTCGAGTTTCCCCAAGGGGAGATTGATGGCGGTGGCACCGGGCCAGCGGCTCCAATCCCAGCCACGGGCCGTATCCAGCCCACTGCCAACCGCCCCACCCTTGCCATAGATAAGCGTCGTGCCGAAATTCGCGTACTTGCCCCACAGATTTTGCGGCTCGCCATCAATGCCGTACTCATAATTGAAGGCCTGGCGACTGAAGGCACGGACCGACACCATCCAGTCCGCCCGGCGTAGGACGGCGTAGGAGCCATAGGGGAAGACCCACGCACCCTGGGGTGTTGCACGGGGCTGCCAGCCGGCCTTGGGGAACTCCCGGGCGGCGGTTCGGATCAGGTTCATCTGCCCCAGGGTCGTGAAATAGTTGATGGAATTGAGACAGTTCGGAATGATCGCCGCCACTTGGGGATCCCGCGGGTCCCAATGACGGAGGAACGACTCCCCCATGGCCCGGTCCCCGGTGAGCCCCAGGTAGGCGAAGGTGCCGATCAGTTCCAAGAGCGGTTCGCTGCGCTCGGGCATGCGACCGCACAGGCCCAGGTGCACGGAATAGCGGTTAGACGACACCTGGTAGGCATCCAGGGAAGCGGCGATGGAGGCGCGGGTCGGAGCATCCAGGGCGAAGCGGGTCCCGTGGAGGAAATAGGCAATCTCCGCCATGATATTGATGGCTCCGCCCCCATAGGCGGCCAAGTAGGCCGTGTTGTGGTGGTAGATCACATGATCCGGCTTCATGCCCCCCCGCAGGCCCGAGCGAGGCTGCATGACCGCCTCGGCAAAGCGGACGAAACAGCGCATGTCGAGGAGTTTCTCCGGCGAGTCAGGCATCATCAGCACGGCCAGGAGCTGGAAGAGCATCGAGCCACGGATGTAGTCGGTCTCGTAGCTGTAGGTCAAGTCCACCGGGTTGTATTCGTACACCAGGCCAAACAGGGTGCGCCATTTCATGGTCGCGATCTGGTCGTCGAGCCGCCCCATCCGGGCCAGATCCGCCCGCAGACTGTAGGACGCAAAAGCCCAACCATCCATGCGCAGATGGCCGATGCCCAGGCTCCCGGCCCCGGAGCCGCTGGCAAATCCCTGGTCGTGAAAATGCTCCAGCATGTCGAGCATCTTCCCGCGGGTCTCCTCATTCCCGCGCAGGCGCACATCCGCCAGCATCAAAATCCAATCGCGATAGAAGTCCGTGAATTTCGGCTTCATCCGATCATTGTCACCGTAAATGGGTTTGCCCGTCAGGCGTCCCCCCTCGTGACGCTGCAGCGCTAAACGATCGTAAGCCTCGGTGGGATTCTTGATGGCCGCCGACAGATTCTCGTAGCGGATCCGCAGGGGATCGTCGACGGGCAATGCGGCGTAATCGACGTCCGAGGGAAACAGGAAGTCGTCAATGCGCTTGGCGATGATGGCAAAATCCGCCCGGTCCTCCGCTGAAATCGGCACCAGTTGTGCCGGGTCACGGGTGCGCTGGAGGATGCGGTACTCGCGGGTGTCCTCCTTCGGCTCTAACGAGGGAAACTGTTCATCGGTGGTGATGGCGAAGGGCCGACCGCTCCCCAACTCCAGGTTGTCGAAGAAAACTTCCCCACCTGGAACGGAGGCCGGCGGCAGCATTTCGAGGACGTCCGGCGGTGGATCGCCCGGGAGCCGCGGCCGGACGGGGTGGCGATCCATGCGACTGATCCATAAGGCTCGCCATCCCCGGAAGCCGAGATGAAACGCATAGCGATAGACCGGATCATTGCGATCCAGCTCGGCCGACGTACCAACCCGGATGGTCAGGGCCCCATCGCGCGGCACCGGGTTGTAGACCCATACCTTCATCCAGGGCATGGGGTCCTTGAATGAAGAGCAGGCTTCAAGCCGCAGACGATCCCCGGCCTGATAGCGCCACTGCAAAGCGCTAGCGCCATCCTTGGCTACAGAATCGTCCCGGCCGAAGGTCCCCGCTCCGGCCAGAACCCATGACGAGAGGTCGGAATCTTGTTCAAAGGAGGTGAAGGTACCGGTTGGGGGCCCCGACTTGGTTTGGGGTTTCCGTTCAGCGCCGAGGGTGACCCCAGCCATAACCAGAAGGACCAGGAGGGCTCGATACATGACCATGATGGCTCTCGCGCCGGAAGGTGACGGATTTCTTGCAACGCGCAGCAGATTCATGATGCCTCCTCACGGTAACGGAACCAATCGAAGTCCGCGTAACACCCATCGCCGGCCAAGTCCAACGCACACACACCGACGAAAGTACCGGTAAAACCCCAGCCACCGCAGGCCACATCGTCGGAGAGTTCCGAGGCATCACTGACGATGGGCACGTCCTGCCATGGGCCGTCGGCGGCGGCCCACGCCCACGTCAGCCAGCGGCCACGGAGGCTCAGCCGCAGACGGATGGATCCTTCCTCCGGGATGATGATGCCATCTCCCTCCAGCAGTTGGGCCTCCTCGCCATTGGAGCGGCGGAACAGCACCAAACGTCGGCGACCGTCGTCGCCCCGACTGACCAGCAGGGCCAGGTAGTTGTCGTCGGCGTAGAAGGCCGTGAGCCCAGCCATGTGCCACGGTGACCGGGGGGTGATCTCAAGACAGGTGTCGACCGTGACCTGCAGGGATTGCAGACGCCGCGCGACCAGGCTCACCGCAAACCGGGAACGGAGGGATTCCCGGCCGCGCAAACGCAAATGACCGGGGCGCTCCGACAAACTCAACCAGATGGGATCGGCAGGGCACCGCAGGGTCTGCCACGGGGCGGCCAGGGTGGCTTCATCGAAATCGTCGAGATCCGGCTCGGCCGGAAAGGGATGGGGTGGAAGGTCGGGTGCCTGAAAATGCCGTGCCGGAGCGGTGCCACCGCCCTCCAACCTGAGCCAACCGTCCTCCGTCCAGACCACCCGCTGGAGGGCGGTTTCACGGCCCAGGATGCAGCGGCGCGGAACCGCCGCCCCGGCCACCTCCATCGGCCGACTACACAGGTGGGCCATCCACCAAGAGCCGTCACCCGCTTCCACCAGGGAGCCATGTCCGGCCTTCTGCAGGGGCAACGTCGGATCACCACGACTGGTGAGCAGGGGAGAAGCAGGATCGGCCCCATAGGGCCCCCAGAGATCCCGGGAGCGGGCCACGGTGACCGCGTGGCCCCATCCCGTGCCACCTTCGGCCACAATCAGGTAGTACCAGCCTTCCCGCTGGAACAGGTGCGGACCCTCGGTGCCGCCCAGGCAACGGTGGAAGATCCGTCGCGTCGGGCCGATCAACGCTTCCGACACCGGGTCATACTCGGTTAAATAAATGCCTTTGAAGAAATCCTGCCGGCGATGCGGATCGAGGGCCATCTGGACCAGGTACTTCCGCCCATCCTGCGCATGGAAGAGGGAGGGATCGAATCCCAGGCGGTTGAGGCGGATCGGATCAGACCACGGCCCTTCGATGGTCGGGGCGGTCACCAGGATGTTCTCCTGATCGTGGTTGGCCGTGCGGACGATGGTGGTCACCAGCCAGAACCGACCATCCGCCCAGCTCAACGCCGGAGCCCAGATGCCACCGCTCGGGGCGATCCCCCGCAGGTCTAATTGAGTCAACCGGGCGAGGGGACGCGCCACCAGGCGCCAATGCACGAGATCCCGACTGTGGTGGATCTGGACTCCAGGAAACCATTCGAAGGTCGAGGTAGCGAGGTAGTAGTCCTCGCCGACCCGGCAAAACGACGGATCCGGATGGAAACCTCGTAGGACTGGGTTGGCGATGATGGCATTCATGTCCTCATTCTAGACTGAATAAATATGTAGAAATGGC
>CAIUVD010000168.1 GCA_903902515.1 uncultured Planctomycetota bacterium
GGACTTCGGCCGCGTCTCGGGCAGCAGGGCCCACAGCATGACCAGCGCGATGCCGGAAACGACGGTGACGGCCACGAACACCGCGCGCCCCCGGACCCCGGACCCCGGACCCCGGACCTTGCCTCAGTCATCGCCGTCCTCGTGGGTATCGAAGCCGTGGCCCTCCGTGGCCGGCTGGCTGGCGTCATCGAGGGGCGTGTATTTGGCGTCGTAGCGGCTCTTACGGCCCTTGCGGGCGGCCAGGGGCACGACCAGGGCGACCTGCCGGTCGGCCTTGTTGCGGCCTTCGACGACCACGTTGCGGTCGAGACCTTCGTGGTACTGGCTCTCGCGGCTCTTGAAGAGGATCCGCAGGGGGATGCGCTTGAAGGGCAGGCGTTCGCGCAGGAAGGATTCGAGGTAGCGGCTATAGCCCGATTCGACCCAGTCCGTGCGGTTGACGAAAAATACGAAGGTCGGGGGCGTGTCGGCGGACTGGGTGCCGTAGTAGATCTTGGTCGGCTGGGGGCCGACCTTGCGCGGGCGGCGGCGCTGGACAGCGGCTTCGATCAGTTCGTTGACCTCGTGGGTCGGCACGCGCTGGAGGGTTTCGTCGTACATTTCGGCGGCCAGGCGCAGGATCTCGTGGGTGTTGAAGCCCGTGAGGGCGCAGGTGAACACCACCGGGGCGTAGCGCAGGCCCGGCAGACGGTCCTGGAGCCAGGTGTGGTATTCGCTGCGCTTGGCGCCGCCGGCCTCGGCCAAGTCCCACTTGTTGATGACGATGATGGTCGGCTTGCCCTCAACTTCGCAGAAGTGGGCGAGTTTCTTGTCGACCTGCCCGAGGTCGTCGCTGGCATCCAAAACCAGAATCACGACGTGGGCCCGACGGATGGCGCGCTCGGTTCGGCAGGCGGCGTAGAACTCGATGTCCTCGTCGATCTGGCCCTTCTTGCGCAGGCCCGCGGTGTCGATGACCGTGAACTTGCCCTGGATGCGGTCGATGGGGATGTCGACGGCATCGCGGGTGGTGCCGGCGAAGTCGGCGACGATGACCCGCTCCTCTTCGCAGATGGCATTGGTCAGGGAGGACTTGCCGACGTTGCGGCGCCCGGCCAGGCAGATCTTGATCCGGCCATCGCTGATGTCCGGAGTTTCGTCGTCGAGGGCGTTTTCGAGGCCCTCGCAGACCCGCTCCACCAGATCCGACAGACCCAGGGCCTGGGCGGCGCTGACGGCCAGGGGTTCGCCCAGGCCGAGGCGGACGAAGGGATGGATCTCGTTTTCGAGGGTGTCGTGGTCGATCTTGTTGACGACCAGCAGCACCTTGTCCTTGAGGGGGCGCAGCTTCTGGGCGATCTCGCGGTCGAGATGGCTGACGCCCTCGCGGCCGTCGCACAGGAAGATGATGCGGTCGGCCGAGCCGATGGCGCGGTCGACCTGGCCGTAGACGTCCTTCTCCAACTTGGCTTCATCGACGATGCCGATGCCGCCGGTATCGATCAGGTCGAAGCGGTGGCCGTCGCGGCGGACCTCGTGGAACAGGCGGTCGCGGGTCACGCCCGGGGTGGGATCGACGATTGCCACTGGTTCACCGACCAGGCGGTTGAACAAGGAGGACTTGCCGACGTTGGGACGGCCAACGATGGCGACAGTGGGGCGGGGGGCGGGCATGACGGATCCGATAGGGGGCAGGACAGGAGTTAGGGCGTATCCAGTTCGCCCGGTGCCTGGTCCTCGCGAGGCTTCAGCAGGTGGAGGGGCAAGCCTAGGTTAGGCACCTCGTCCAGCAAGGACCAGTCGGGAAGCGCACCCAGGCTCAACGGGGTGACCTGGGCCTCCTGGGCGGCCAGGGCCGCGGCTAAGGCCTCCGCCGGGGGGAGGCGCACCAGCCAGATGCCCGCGGTGGCCTCGCTTTTTCCGGACAGCAGGTTGGCGTATTCGTCCGGCGGACGCAGGGTCGTCAGGATCCGGGCTTGGAGGTCATCGTCCGTGGGCACGAGTTCCGGGTGGCGGCGCAGCAGGACTTTCAGGATGGCCCAGGCCAGGGGGTCTTGTTCGGCCAAGACCGGCTCTTCGGCGGTGGCCATGGCCAGGGAGGGATCCTTGGACAGGTGTTGGCGCCGGGTGAGCAGGACCGTATGGGGGGCCAGCCGTTCCCGGGCGGCAATCAACAGGGCGGGACGGCTGGGCCCGATGGCTAGGGCGACCAGGGTCAATCCGATGGCCCGGTCCCGTTGGCTAAGGGCCGGGTCATCCCCCAGGCGGGCGGCCCGGTCCTCCAGGAGGTGGGCTTCCTGGCGCCCTTCCTGGCCCTTGGCCAGGGCCCGTTGCCGGGCAGCCAGATCCTGACGGCAGTCCGCCGAGGCCTGGGCCCGGGCCAAGTCTGGATTGCCGAGTAACAGGGTGATGGCCGGGGCGAGGCCCGAGGATCCAGCAGGAAGGGGCGGCAGGTCATCCCGCTGCGGGGCATCGCCGGCTAAAAGGCGCCAGCGTACTTTCACCCAGTCCGGGGCATCGACGGGGAGGGCTTGGGCAGACCGGACCGACCGGGGGCGGCTCAAGGCCACACAGGCCTGGCGAACCAAGGTCAGCAGGCGCAGGTCATCATCGCCGAGATCGGCTTCGGCAATGGTGGTGGTGGCCTCGGCGGCGGTCGCCAGCAGATCCAGCCAACGCCGCCGTCGCTCGGCCACCTGGCGGGGGTCCTCAGCGCGGTCAGGAACGGCGCACGCGAGGGTGGTCAGCCGGGGAATCAGGCCGAGCAGCATGCCGGGGTATTCCGGGTTGGTGGCCCGTTGTCCCAGATCCATGAGGTCGTCGAGGGCCTCCCGGGCCAGGGTCAGGTGGGCAAAGGGATCCTCGGTGGCCAGGATCCGCTTGCGCGGGACCCGCTCCTGCCCCAGCCACCATTGGATGCGGGCGAGGGCCAGCCATTGGGAGAGACGTACCCGGTCCTCCACCGAGGTGCCTCGGCTGCGTTCGGCCTCGGTCACTCCCAGCAGGTCCGGGACCTGGGGTGGATGACCCCACAGGGTGGCCAGGTCGTTACGGGCAACTCCCAGGGCCGCGTTGGCGGCACCAAGGCGCTCGGGAGCTGCGGGCAGGTTGGCAGTGACCGCCGCCAGGGCCGCTCGGACCCGGAGCAGGGCATGATCCCCCCGTCGGCGCAGGATTTCCTCAGGGGCGGTCCCGGGGTCGCCATCGGATCCCCACCGGGGAACCGCCAGGGGGGCCGTCTGCACGGTCAATAGGCTTTCGCGGAGGTCGCCGCCCGTGGTGCACTGACAGCCCCAGAATTGCTCCCGGACGCCAAGAAGAGCCGGTGGCCCCGGCATCGGATCCAAGCACCGCAAGACCGTCCGGCCATCGGCGATGACACTCAATTCGCCACCGCGCCGCCGGAACGAGATGGTGGCGGGGGACCGCTGCAACCGGGCTGACCCAAGCAGGGCCGGGTGCGGCAGAGCGCGGTGGACCTGGAGGATCCCCCGGTCTGGAAGCCACCGCAGGTGGTAGCCGTCCTCGGGGCGCCGGCCCTCGTGCAGGCTCCAGGCAGGTCCGGGAGGTCGGACGGCCGGATCCAGGCGAAGATCCATATCCCAGGAGGCGGAGCCCTGCTCCACCGGGGCCGGCAGGACCGTCCCCGCATAGACCCGGGCCGACCCGACCAGGCGGGTCCGGGGGGCGGTCACGAGGCTCCAGACGGTGACCCCGACCAGGAGCAGTGCCAGCCCGATGGGCCTCCAGGGAAATTCCGGGCGGGTTGGCACGGGTCTCACGGTAGTCTGGTGCCCGGGCGGACAATCGGAGCCCGTTGCCCTCGGTCAGTCCTCTCCCTCATCAAACGCCATGAATTGGCCGTTGCGGACCGCCACCAGTACCAGCCCGTCCCGGGCCAGCACCCCGCCCTGGGCGCTGCCGCCCAGATCCGCGTGCCAGCGTTCCCGTCCGGTGACCCGGTCGATCGACGACAGAATGCCGTTGGCTCCGGCGGCATAGACGCCCTTACGGCCCACCGCCGCCAAGCCCGGCATTTCGCCCAGGCTCCCCTTGGCGGGGAATCGCCATCCGACCACGCTGGGCCGGGTCAGATCAAGGCCGTATACCCGACCTTCAGCGGTGGTCACAAAGGCCTGTTTGCCGTCAATGACCGGGGTTGAGAGACCGGTGCCATCGATGGGCCAGCTGCAAATCACGCGCCGGGAGTCGCTGATGTCGAGGGCCAGATCGATGGCGATCACCTGCCCCGAGGAATCCGATACCAGGAGGGCCGGCCGACCGAGGATCGTGGCCGGCACCGGGCGACCATTGAGATCGCCCCGGGTCCGAACGGAAAATAGCCGCTGGGGCGGCGTGGTTTCGGTGGTGGCGGAGATATCGAAGGCCAGCAACTGATTCGCCGCCGGGACGTAGGCCACCGTGCGGGTGCCAAGATGAAGGGCGATGGGGGATCCGGTGAGGTCCCCTTCGCAGTCGACCGGCGGGTAGGCGGTGGCTCGGCCTTCACCATCGACGCCCATCGGCATCAGTCCGCCCCGGGCCAGGCCCGCAAGCAGCAGCATCTGACCCTGGATCAGTTCATGTTCCTGAATCCATAAGGTGCCATTGAGGCGATGTTCCGGAGATTCCCACGACCACAGGCGGGTCCCGGCATTGATGTCGAGGGCCGTGATCCCGTCTTCGACCACCACATAGGCCCGGTTTCCCCACACGTGCGGTGGGGCTTTGAATTCCGTCACGGCATCGGGAAAGGCAATGCTGCGGGCCGCACCGGTCTGGGGATCCGCAATTTCGACCGTCCCATGGCCCGTAGAGATCAGGACGAGCTTGCCGGCAAAAACCGGCGCGGTGGTGGCTGGACCGGGCAGATCGATCTTCCACCGTGGTCCCCGGGCCAGGCTGACGGATGCCCCAGCTTTGCGATTGGTGGCCTGGACTTGCAGGATCTCGTTGGCGAATCCGACCCGTTGGAAGGCCACCAGTACGACTTCGTCCGGGTGGTAGCTGATCCGATGTTGCCAGGGGCCGATGGTCTTGGCCGGGGCCTGCACCACCTGATCGGCAGCCCCGGGCCGACGAATGGTCAGGGTCACGAGGTGATGGTCGGCTTCGAGGAGGAACGGGATGTCGAGCTTCGTCACATAGGCGCGGACTTGCTGGTTGGCCGCGTCCTGGGCGAGGCGTCGCAGGTCATCGAGGGCGGTGAAGGCCGCCGGATCACCGAGGCCGGCGCGTTCTTGAATGGCCCGACCCATGGCCTGGGCGAGGGCGAGTTCAACTCGACGGGTCTGATCTTTGGCGGTTTCGGCTTGCTCGCCCTCGCCAGCAGAGGCCCTTCTCCACGCCGACAGGGCTGCCCCCAGGTCGCCCTGGGCTTCGATGGCGCGGGCTCGCACCATCAGGTCCCGGGCGCTGTGATTCTGGGCGCCCCAGCTCCCGATTTGCTGGATCAAGGACGTGCGCAGGTCACTCGGCAGGTCACGCCGCAGCAGAACTTTTTCCAGGATGGCGATGGCGCCATCCCAATCGTAGGTCTCCCACCGGCGTTCCGCTTCCGAGGTCTCCTTCTGCACCTCGGTGACGATCCGACCCTGGCGAACCTTTTCGATCAGGGACGAGGCCCCGGTCCCGGCCTGGGTTCCGGGAAAGCGGTCCCGCAGTTCGGTGAAGGCCGTTTCCGCGAGGTCAAACTTGCCGCCATCAAGGAGGGTCCGGCCTTGGGTCAGTTGACCCTCCGCCCGGCTTTCGAAGTCCCGCCGCACCAGATCCGCCAGGCGGTCGAGCTCGGGCCCGACATCAGGATCGGTCCCATAGCGGGAGCGGAGTTTGTCGATTTCGGCCAGGATCCCGGGATGTTGCAGGTCGGCCTGCTGCCCGGCCAGCCGGGATTTGATGTCCTGGATGCCGGATTTCCCCTGGTCTTTGACCACCACCCGCTGGTAATACGTCCAGCCGGCGACCAACGAGGCTCCGACGACCACCGTGATCACCGAATAGGCCAAGACGCGCATCGCCTTGTGGGTTTTCACCACCTCACTGTTCTGCGCGTGGGACAACACCTGGTTCTTGATGGCTGGGAACTTGCAGTCCTGCTCCAGGAGGACCTTCAGGTGCTCCAGAGCCTTGCTAGGCCTATGGGCGGTTAGCAGGGCATGCCACAGGGCCTTGTACTCGACGACGGCATTTTCCGTCTGGCCGTCAAGAAGATACGCCTTGGCCAGGAAACGATGGGGCTCTGGGGCTCGCGGTAGGAGGTTCTTCGCCCGGTGGCAGGCATCGAGGGCTCGGTCGATGTCGCGCGTTCCCAGAAAGGCCTGGGCGGCAGCCACATACCCGGCGGCGGCAGATTCCAGCTCCCCGAGTTCAGCCCGAACCTGGGCGCGCTCGAAGTGCAATTCCGGATCGTCGGGGGAGAGATTCAGGACCGTATCCAGGTCCGCGATGGCCGCCTCAAGGTCGCCGGCATCCTGGGATCGCTGAATCAATTCGAGGTACAGTTCCACGGCCCGGGCAGCCTGACCCAGGTCAGCGCTCACTTCGGCCAGGGGCCGAAGAATTTCAGGGGCGCGGGACTGTTTCAGGGCATTTTCTAAGAGATCCCGGGCTTTCCCTAGATCATTGGCCATTTTCATGGCCAAGGCATCGCTGACCACATCTTCGGTATTGCGTGCCCGGGCCACCCCGGCGGCGACCATCTGGGCGACGATGGCGTGGACATCGAAGCGGGTGGCGCCGATGATTTCACTAATGGCATCCAGGCTGCGCCGACCGTCGAGATACCGGAGCACCTTCATCATTTCCGGATCGGTGGACAAATCCCGGAGCTTGGCCCGGCCATCATTATCCACCACATACAAAACGTCACTGTCGGGGATGATGGTGCGAATGTGCTTCCACTCATCCTTGCGGCGAGTGGCCTCCATCACCAGGGCGGCGGTCGAGATCCGGCCCTCACCCATTTCAATGACATCCGCTCCCAGCAATTCGTCGAGGGGATTGCCATCGGTAAAGGTAAACTCCGCCTGCTCCAACTCAAAAAGCGGGCATACCACTTCCTCAATGCACCAGGTGCAGATGTCATCGAGATCGGACGGGGTCAGAAGCCCGGTGTTGATGATCAGGTCCCGCACGGGCTGGTGCGAGGCGCTCAGGTGTTCCATCAGGCTGCGCTGTTGATCCGGAGGGATGATGCCCTTACGTACCAGGCTTCCCAACAGGAACGGCATGCCGTCGATGGGTTTTGCGGAACACAGGCAGATCTGCCCCTGTTCGAAATAGATGTGGACCGTTCCTCCCTCCCCGGCGACGCTCAAAGAGCCCGTCTGCCGGTTCATGGCAAAGGTCTGGAAAAGGTCGGCCAATTGGACGGCCCCGAGTTGTCCCTGAAAACCCATGGCGAGGACCATAGGCCATCTCCCCCATGACACCAGACGTTCTGGATTTTACGAAGCGCATGATTCCCTCGGCGGGCCCCGGACTTCGTCTTGACGATCCCGGGACCCTGCTTACAAACCTCCCCTCACACAAACGGACCGTAGCTCAGCCTGGATTAGAGCGCTACATTGGGGTTGTAGAGGTCGCAAGTTCGAATCTTGTCGGTCCGACCAAGATAAAGCCCTGGTAATCATTGATTACCAGGGCTTTATTGTTTTCAGGGTTCGCCTTTTTAGGGGCTTGTCTCCAATTCTGCTCCCAGTTGGCCCTGGTATTTACCCCATCGCTCGGTGTAAAA
>CAIUVD010000169.1 GCA_903902515.1 uncultured Planctomycetota bacterium
ATTCGACGTGGGTTATTCCCGTTCCTACCATTGATTCAATGGCCGCTTTGACGATTAATCGAAGATCCTGTTCGGAACGAACCAGACTTCGAAGAATTGGCCATATTGAAATAAATTCGGCGAGCGATTTATGACAAAGTGCGCTATGTTGTCTTAAGGCGTTTTGTTCACGAACATTAAGTCGATGCTCCCAATTAGTGAGCACGAAATCCAAAGGGATACTCCCATTGAGGTGAGTGTGAAGATCTCGCATAGTTAACCCAAATTCAATCCTATGACTGATCTGACGCTATTTGGCACCTTCAAACCTCCATCGCCGCGCCATGCAGGCGCAGCCACGCCTTCCGCTCCTGCCAATCCGGCAGTACCTTGTCGACTTCGTTCCAGAAGGCGTCGGTGTGGTCGCGGTGGTGGGCGTGGCAGAGTTCGTGGACTGCGATGTAGTCGATGATGGTGGCTGGGGCCATTAGACACTTCCAGTGGAAGCGCAGGCGACCGGTGGCGGTGTTGGTAGCCCAGCGGTTGCCGAGGTCCGCGACGGTCACCGCGCCGGGCTTAACGCCCACTTTGGGGGCAAAGTAGGCCACCCGCCTGGCCAGGCGTTCCTGGCCGCGGACGATGTAGAAGTCGCGGAAGGCGGCCTGAGCGCTTGGAATGTCCCCCGATTCGACCAGGTCACGGCGCAGGCGGAACCGGCCCTCCCGCAGGGTCAACGCTTCGTCCTGATCACTGACCAAGCTCAGGCGGTACGAGCGGCCCAGGTAGAGGAATCCCTCGCCGTTGCGGTAGGCACGCACAATCCGGGTGGCGTTCAGGTCGCGCCACTCGGCCAGGGCCTTGTAGATCCACAGACGCTTAGTTTCAATTAGCTCATCAACCCGATCATTGGGCAGATGGCGCGGGACACGAACCTGCACCTTGCCATCGCGTTCGATGACAATGTCGGCAGTGCGGCGGCTATCGCTGCGCTCCAGCACATAGTCGATGTCGGCAACACGGCGGGCCATCATTTGAGCAGCTCCTCGTGGCGGTTCTTGGCCAGCTTCAGGATCTCCACCGCCAGGCGCTCGCGGTGCTCGAACACCGGCGGGATGGCCGACATCAGCAGGGCATCGGTCAACGTTCCACGCAGGCGGCGCTGTTCGCCTGGCTTGTTCCAGAAATCGATAATGCCGATGGTCTCTTGCAGAAGCTCAACTACCCGGCGCATTAACTGTTTCATCGCTTCGCGGTGAGCATCTGGCACCTCGGGCTGACCAAAGGTCAAGGTGGCGATGTGTTCGTAGAATGTACTGGTCTCGCGATCCAGTCCGGCCACCGGCTCGCGCCGTCCGGCCAGGATCTCGTGGCGCAGGGCCGTCAGCTCCTCGCTCAGGTCATCCCAGTTCTGGCGGTGGCGCTCCAGCACCTGCTCAAGTTTTTCACTCAGGCGCTTGTAGAACGCCGGGTCCTCGTCGAGGTGGATGGTGCAGTGCCGGCGGATGGCGTGTTCCATCTCGCTGGCCTTGGCCTCGGTGCTGCCCTGGGCGTGGGCGGCAACCTGACTCAGAAAGTCGTCCGCGAATAGCTCGATCGGCGGCACCTTGGGGTCAATGCCCAGGCTGATTAGGTGCTCATTGATGAGGCGACGCACCTTCTCGCCGGCATCTCCCAACTGCAGCGAATCGTCCTTGTAGCGCTCCTTGGCCATGCGCAGCAGGTAGCCGAAGCGCCGGGCTGGCACGCGGAAGGGCTGGGCCGCCTCATGGGGCAGCACCACATCCAGGCTGGCGAGGAACTTCTTGAGGAAGACTTCGAAGTCAGCGCGCAGCCGAATGTCCTTCAGGGCACCGACCGCAGCATGCACCACCGCAATCTCCTCCTCGGCCGTGGCCGGACGGCCGGCGACGAAAGCTCGAACGCCCTTCACTCCAGCCTGCTCGAAAAGCTGCACCAAACGCTCGCTACGCTCCTCCAGTACCGGCACCTCGTCGCTGATCTTGGTAAAACCCTCCAGTTCCTGCTGCTCATCCTCGCGGGTGTAGATCGACAGGGCTGAGGTCAGGTGGCTGGTCAGACCAATGTAGTCAACGACATAGCCTCGCTTCTTGCCGTTGGCGGTGCGGTTCACTCGCGCGATGGCCTGCAGGAGGTTGTGCTCGGTCAGGCGCTTATCGATGTACATGACTTGCTCGACCGGTGCGTCGAAGCCAGTCAGCAGCATGTCGCAGACCACCAGGAAGGCGATGCCGGTCAGTGACTTGTCGGGATCTGTTTGGTCAAAGGGCTTGGTGAAATTCTCAACCGCATTCCAGGCCTGGGCTTCCTTGCGAGACTGGGTGATCACGGCCGGCTCGTTGGTGGCATCAGCCGATACCACCATCACCGCCTTAAGGAAAGCGATGCGGGCGATCAGGGCTTGATCCGGTGCGACCTGCATTCGTTCTCGTTCCAGGCGCTCAGCCAGGGCGGTACGGATGCAGCGCTGGTAGCGTACCGCCGCCAGCTTGGAGTGGCACACCACCTGGGCCTTGAAGCCGTTGGGCAGGATGTGGTCGATGTAGTGGGCGACCAGATCGCGAGCGATGGCCTGAATGCGGTTTTCAGCCTCCAAAATGTCGCCGGTTGCGCCGTACTTCTTTTTGATGGCGAGCAACTCCGCCTCGCTGCGGTCGCGGAACAGATCCTCGAACTTCTGGTCGAAGTCGGCCTTCTCGTTCAGCGCCGTGTCGGCGGTCTTGCCCTCGTAGAGGATCTGCAAGGTGGCGCCGTCATGCACCGCATCGAGCAACTTGTACTTGTCGATGTAGTCCCCGAAGCGCTTAATCGTGCGTTTGCCAGCGTGGCGTTCGGTGATCAGCGGAGTGCCGGTGAAGGCAATGCGGGTGGCCTCGGGGAAGGCCTCAAAGAGGTTGTTGCCCAGGTCGGAGCCCTGGGTGCGATGGGCCTCGTCCACCATGAGCAGGATGCGTGGCGAGCGGTTGACCACACCAAAGGTGTCGGCGGTTGGCACGGCGCGGTATTCCGCCAACGCCTCGGCCACGCGGGTGGGCAGTTCCTCGGGCCGGTCCTGGAATTTGTGGACCATAACCAGGCTGACATCGCTGATGTCATTGCCCAGGTGCTCGCGCAGATCGACGGTGGAACTAATCACCCGCACCTTGCCGCCAATCAGGGCGGCAGTGTCGGCCAACTGCTCCTCCAGATCACTGCGGTCGTTGACCAGAACGACTTTCCAGTCGTGAAGGTCGTGAGATGTCCGCAGCATCCGAGCGACGAAAACCATGGTCAGCGACTTGCCCGAGCCCTGGGTGTGCCAGACCACGCCACTGCGTTCCTGCTGGGTACGGCCGCGGCGCAGGCGCTCGCGGATTTTACAGGCGGCACGGTACTGCTGGTAGCGGGCAGTCACCTTCACTCGACGGCCGCTGTCGGTGTCCATGAACACAGTGCTGGTGCGCAGCAGGTCGAGCAACACCTCCTTGCGCAGCATGCCGTGGATGAGTTCTTCCTGCGAACGCGGGCCATACGGGTCGCTTGATGCCGCGCGCACCAACTGGGGCGCAGAACCCGGAATCGCCTCCCACGAGGCGAAGTGCCCCTCTTGCGCTGAAATAGTACCGAACTCGGCCTGTTCGCCGCAGGTGCGGATCAGCAGCAAGTTGGGATGAAAGAGGCGCGGTTCACCTTCGCGCAGACCGGCGGCAGCGGTCTCAGGGCGTGCATCGCGGTAGCGCTGCAACTGGACGAATGCCTCGTACAGGGGATTGGCGCAGGTCGGCCCGCCGATCTTGGCCTCGACGATCACCAGGGGGATGCCATTAACGAACAGGACGATGTCTGGGATGATGCAGGACTTTACGCAGCCCGGCGTGTCGACGCGGAACTGGTTGATGGCGTGGAAGGTATTGCTCTCGGGATGGCGGAAGTCGATCAACCGCACCACTGGATCGACCTCACCGGTCAAATCGTTACACTCGACCTGGGCCTTGAATAGCAGGGCTTGCACCGCCTCGTTGGCTTCCAGCAGGGTGCGGTTGGGTTGGCGCAAGATCTGGCTGCGGAGGTCGTCGAGCTGGGCATCGGTCAACCACGACCGGCCATCGGCAGTCAGGTTGATCGCCCGCATCGCGTCGCGGAACACCCCCGGCAGCAGCCACTCGCGAAAGTGGTCGCGCAGGCTGGCGGTCGCGTCGGTGGGCACGCCGCCTCCCTGATCGATCACCGTCCAGCCCAGACGGGCGAGGTGATCGAGGAAGGGACGTTCGACGTGGGTGTACTCGCTCATGCACCGGCCCCTGAAAACAATTCGACCATAAGACCAATCTTGATCTTCTTTAATTTTTCCAGAGACAAGAGCTCAATTCTGAGAAAGGCATCGATGGAATCCAGCTTGTCTGCAATTGCTTGCTGCTCGTCCCTGTCCTCAGTGGCCAGAATAGTAACGCGACGAAAGGTTGACTGTTTAATGCCAAGAGCGGTTGACCCCGAAGCGTTCCGCTGGAAAGAATCTTGGACCAACGGTGACATCAGAAGGTGCTTAACAAAGGATGGAATATAAATGCTCTTTGATTGCAGGATAATCACACGTTGAGCAAATGCGAGTTTCTCTTTCGTTGGGATTTCTGCAACATTTCCAAGCGGGGCCTCTGTGGTAAAGAGAATGTCCCCTTTTCTGGGAATCCCCCTTGTCATCCAGGTGGAATAATCACTTTCCGCAATGAATTCCCTTGGTTCTGGGTCAATGTATCCGACGCGTACATTCTTTGCCGTGATTAATGGGATGCCCGATACTGTTTTTGCAGGCGTCTTTCCACGGTAGTCGATGATGTTCTCAAATAGATCGTTTAGCGTCATGGGAGTCCATCGAGCCGTGGCATCCGGCGACATGAAAAACGATTGCATCAGCCCGGCTTTGATCAGCTGATATTTGGCGATCAGGGCTTCGGTTTTCTCAATGGTACTGTCAAATGAATCGAGAATGGAACAGACCTTATCCTGCTCCGTGAATGGCGGGACCGGAACAACTACCTGTCCAAGTTCACCAAGGTATAGCCCGGCCTGGGCGGTGATATTGCACCGGCGGAATAATTGCTTTTGAAACGGTTGGTCGGCCATGGCGTGAAACAGATAGCGCGGCCGAACGATCTCCTGATTCGGCCTTATGAACGCCACACTTCTCTGGAAGCACACCCGCTCACCGTAAAACAAGGCCCGTCTGCCCAACGTGCCAACGACGGTCAGCAGAAGGTCATTATTGCGTGG
>CAIUVD010000170.1 GCA_903902515.1 uncultured Planctomycetota bacterium
CTGGTGGCCTGCAGGATATCGGCCCTGTCCTCGACCAGTCGGGGTCCGGTGCTGACTGAGCGACCGGACTCGATCAGCTGGGAGCCAACCCTCGGAGGTTCCCATGTCCTATTCCTTCCACTGTGGCATCGATCTGGGTTCTCGTCAGTCCCAGGTAGCGGTGCTCGATGATTGCCAGGCCGTGCTTCTCAACGTCAAGCTCCCCAATCGCCTTGATGATATCCGCCGGGTATTGAAGCCCTATGAGGGCAAGATGCAGGCGGTGGTGGAGAGCACTTACAACTGGTACTGGCTCGTCGATGGCTTGCAGGCGGCGGCTATTCCCGTCACGCTAGCGCATACCGCAGGTTTGGCGGCCATCAGCAGTGCGAAGGTCAAGACTGACCGTCGCGATGCGGTCACCTTGGCGCGGCTCCTGCGGGCCGGTATGGTTCCTCCCGCCTACATCTATCCTCCCGACGATCGTCCGATTCGTGATCTCCTGCGTCACCGCTGGGATCTGGTTGCGATGCGGGCGACGGAGTATCGCCGTCTGCGATTGCTCCTGAATCAGCACGGTATCTGCGAGATCGGGCTTGGGGATTTGAAGGCTATGGATGAAGAGGAGGTCCATGGCCTGCTCAATCACCCGCTTGTGCGCATGAAGGCGCTCCTGGAGGTCGAACACGCGGCGTTGTTCACTCAGCAAATCGCCCTCGTCGAGAAACAATTGGAAGATATGGCTGTCGAACGTCCCGAATATGCCCTGCTCAACACGATACCTGGTATCGGACGCATCCTCGGGATGACCATCCTCTATGAGGTGGGGAATATCGCACGATTTGAGGACCATCGGAAGTTCTGCTCGTACTGCCGGGTCGTGCCGGGCTGCGCCGATTCCTCGACCATGCGCCGCAAAGGCCGTAACGACAAATCGGGCAATCCCTACCTCAAGTGGGCCTTCACCCAGGCCGCCGTGAAGGCTGTGCCCTTCTACCCACGCTTCAAATCCTACTTCGAGCGTCACGCCAAAACCCACAACGGCCGGGCCAAGAAGATCATCGCCTACTCGATCACGGCCCACTTGATCGCGAAAGCCACCTACCATGTCTTGAAGGCCAACGAACCCTTCCGCGAGGAGATTCTCTTTAAGAACCAATCCCTTTGACCGGCCGCCGAGAGCGTCGAAAGGGGCTTGGGCCTTGAGCCCTCCCTGGCCTGCATGTGCGCGGAGGCTGGTCATTTTCTTCATGGTGAACCGCCCATCAGAACAGCCTCGAATGGACTGGGCCTTGCCCCGTCGGTCTGTGTAGGCGTCTGATGGTACCGATTTCCTTCTGGGACCGCTGGCGAAGCCAGCCCGGGCAACCGGTTGCAGTCCGATTAGCTGGCTGGTGCGGGGATCCTGTCCTCGGCCGCATGCTGAAGGGAGCGAGACGCTGGCACCGTTGACCACCCCGGGCCGCCTGCCCGACGCTCTTTCGCCGGACAACTCGACCCAATCACCTTCCTCGTCCCTCCTGGGACACGGTGGTGGCATCCGAGCCCGTCAAGGATCGTGGCCTGCGGCCACGCCCGCCTACGGCGGCGCTGCGCGTCCTTGACCGCCTCGGCTGCCACCGGCGATCCCAGTATGAACGGGGAAGGAACAGGACCGGCCGTGATCCTCGATCACCACCGACCTGAGTTCTTTGTCGATACATCCAC
>CAIUVD010000171.1 GCA_903902515.1 uncultured Planctomycetota bacterium
CCATCCTATGCTTCCCAGCCCTTCCTTACGAGGTTTTATGTCTCCCCAGCCCATCCTTGTCCCCGCCTTCGGCATGCCGGCCGGCATGGAATGGCTGGCCATTCTCCTCATCATGCTGCTGCTGTTTGGCCACAAATTGCCAAGCATGATGCGCGGCTTGGGGGGGAGCATCAAAGAATTTAAAAAAGGCATGAACGATGTCACCGAGGAGCCGGCGAAGCCGTTGCCTCCCCCCACCCCAGAGGGTGCGGTCAAGCGCGGTGACGCTCCGGAAGCTCCCAAGTCGTGAAGCTTGGGCTGCTGTTGTTGGCCACCCTGGCCTTGATCGCCGGTGGCTGCAAGGACCGGGAACCGGTGCCGGTCCATATTCTGGTGGTCCGGGCCGAGGGGGCTGGGTTCGTTCTGGATGGCCAGCCCATGGCCCAGGACCAGGTGCTGTCGGAATTGGAGGCCCTAGCCAACCGTTCCCGCACCTCGCCCGGTGGCGCCGCCCGGATGGTGGTATCGATCCGTCAAGAATCCGGTGTCGCCTATGACCGGATTGTGGAACTGATCGATCAATGTAGCGCCCTGGGTATCAACAAGATCGAGACAGGAAGTCGTTGACCATGAAAGCTCTTGGATGCCTAGGCCTGCTGGCCGTCTTGTCTTGGCTGTGCCTTGAAGCCTGGGCCTACATCGTCACCGCGCGTTTGCTCAATACGCATTTTGCGGAATCGATCGGCTCTGGCGGCTGGTGGATCCCGGCGGTGTGGATCGTGGCCATGGCCATCGTCGGCGGCCGGATCGTCAAATACCATGTGGCCCAGGTCATCCCGGCCCTTTTGGCGGGCAAGGCCGGTCGGCATGTGGTGGGGGCCCTCGGCGGCGTGCTCATCGCCATTCCCGGCCTGATTTCCGATATTCCTGGTCTGTTGCTGCTGTTGCCGCCGGTCCAGACAGCCCTCGGTAGCCTGGGGAATGCCCTCGTGGCCAGCGTGGTCAAGCGCAGCATGGGGAAAATGTTCGGTGGTGCTTCGCCCTTTGGCGGTGGTGCCTCTCCCTTCCCGGGCATGCGCCCCCGGGCGGATGATCAGGCGACGTTTCCCCGGCGGGGAAAAGTCATCGACACGGTGGCGGAGAAGGACTGAGATCCCGCGGTCGGGTCTGCCCTACCGCGCCCGCTGGGCCCGCAGGAGGGTGTACGGGCCTGCTCGCCGCTCGGTACGGACGCTGAAGCCTTGGGCCCGAAGCATGGCGCCAAGCTCCGGTTCCAATTCCGTGCGGGGATCGCCCAACAGGGCCTCTCCACCGGGCTTGAGGGCCTGGTGAATCGAATGGACCAAGCGGTCGAAATACGCCGGACGGTAGAGGATATCGCCCCCGACGACCACGTCGTAGGGGCAGTCTGGCACCGGTTCTCCCCAGGCATGGAGGACCATCCGGGCGCAGGAATTTGAGCCCAGGCGGATCTTCAGGTGGTCCAGGGGCTCTTCACTGATGTCGGTGAAGGTCACCTGGCTGGCGCCGGCCGCCAAGGCCGCCTGGCCGACCAGCCCTTGGCCGCACCCCAGTTCCAGAACCCGAAGTCCCCTCCACTCCTGCAGGCTGGCCAGATCCTCGGCCATGCGGACTCCGGCGGGCCAGGGGTAGCGCCAGGTCGGATCGCGGGCGTCAGGCTCCATGACCCGAGGATCCACTGGCCCACGCCGGTGCCAGCCCCTGTTTGACCCCCGTCCTGGCCTACCTACCGTCTCCCCATGGGCTTCGCCGGCAATCTTCGCACTCTCAGTCTTCCCGAGGTCGTGCAGACCCTGACCCGCATCCAGGCGACGGGGGTTCTGCGACTTGCCCGGTCCGATGGAAAATGCGATGTGATGTTCCGCGAGGGACAGATCATCGGCGTTAGCGCCCGGGATGGGGGTGAGCGCCAGGCGATCCTCAGCCGCATGATCATGGATGGGCAATTGGACGCCGAGGCCGCTGCCACCCTGTCGGCCTCCGGCAGTGAAAGCCAGGTGGTCGAGGCCCTGATCTCCAATCATCATGTCAGCGATGAGCAGGTCCGTCAGGCGCGGCAACTGCAGGCGGAGGAATACCTCCACGATGTCTGCACCTGGGAAGCGGCGGATTTCGTCTTCCTGGACGCCTCGCCCGATGAGCCCGAAGCCACGGCCCTGGTTCAGAAGCACGCCGAACTCGGCTTACACTTCAATACCAATACTCTCCTCATGGAGGCCGCCCGGCGGATGGACGAGTGGACGCGGATCCACGAGAAACTGCCCCAGGGTACCTATGTCCTGGGAGTTGCCGCCGGGATGGATCAGGCCCTTGCCGAGGCGGGAGCCGACTATCCCGGCATGGCCGTGGCCCCCCTGGTGGATGCCATCCGGACCATCGATGACATCGTGCGTGATGCCGTGGTGCCTCGGTTAGAGGTCTACCAGGTGCTTGAGGAACTCCTGGAGCGAGGCGTCATCTGCGCCCTGAATCGGGAGGATATCCTAGCCCACGCCGACTATTGGCACGAACAGCAGAAGTACGAATTGGCGGCCCGGCTCTACCGCCGGGCCTTGGCCTATGACAGCAAGGACAAGGCTGCCTTCGCTAAACTGGGCTCCTGTCTGGAATTCCTCGGGGACGGCAAGGAGGCCGCGGCCTGCTACAGCCAGATGGCGATCGGCTTGTTGGAGGATGGGGATTATTCCCGCGCCCTGGAG
>CAIUVD010000172.1 GCA_903902515.1 uncultured Planctomycetota bacterium
ATGCGACCTCCTAGGCCGCGCTCCTTTTGACGGCGACTTGGTAGGTCGCGTTCCCGTTAAATGGTGTCGCCGGCCTTGGCGGTTTCGAGGCCGGTGACGATGCCGTCAAACAGCGGGCCAGTCAGGTAACGCTCGCCAGCATCCGGGAGGACGACGACGATGGTCTTGCCGGCGAAGGCCGGATCCGCCGCCAGCTTGGCGGCGACGAAGGCGGCGGCACCGCAGGACACGCCGCTGAGGAGACCTTCTTCGGAGGCCAGACGGCGGGCGAAGGCGATGGCTTCGGCGGAGGTCACCTGCTCCACCCGGTCGACGATCGACAGGTCGAGGGTGCCGGGGATGAAGCCGGCGCCGATGCCCTGGATTTTGTGGGGCGTGGGCTTGAGTTCCTGGCCGGCCAGTTTCTGGGTGATGACCGGGCTTTCGACCGGCTCAACCGCCACCGACAGGATCTTCTTACCCTTGGTGTGCTTGATGAAGCGCGACACGCCGGTGATGGTACCGCCGGTACCGACGCCACTGACCAACACATCGATGCCGCCGTTGGTGTCTTCCCAAATCTCGGGGCCGGTGGTGGCCTCGTGGATGGCGGGATTGGCGGGGTTCTCAAACTGCTGGGGCATCCAGTAACGGGCGGGATCACTGTCGCGGATTTCGGTCGCCTTGGCGATGGCGCCCTTCATGCCTTTGGGGCCTTCCGTGAGAACGATGGTGGCGCCGAAGGCCTTGAGGACCTTGCGGCGCTCGACACTCATGGTCTCGGGCATGACCAGGGTGATCTTGTACCCGCGGGAGGCAGCGACGTAGGCCAGGGCGATGCCGGTGTTGCCGGAGGTCGGCTCGACGATTTCGACGCCGGGCTTGAGGACGCCGCGCTTCTCCGCATCCCAAATGAGGGCGGCACCGATGCGGCACTTCACCGAATAGGCGGGATTACGGCCTTCGATCTTGGCATAGACCGTGGCTCCGCCGGGGGCGACGCGGTTCAGGCGCACCAGGGGGGTACGACCGATGGAGAGGCTGTTGTCGGCGAAAAGGGTCATGGGAAGGCTCCTTCTAGATGGCGTAGTCGGGGGTGGGGTCGAACTTGGCGCTGCGGGAAAAGCCAATGTGAACGGTGCCGCCGGCGACCAGCTCGAGGCGGGCTCGTTCGGCGTGGGGGATGACGGCCTCCAATGAGGTGTCGGCGTAGCGGAGGTCTACCCGGACCACGGGGCCAGCGGCGTTGATGGCCACGATCGTTGCCACCAGCGGGTGGTCGTCATCGGCCGTGTGGGAGAGGGACACGTCATGGGGCCGGACGTAGGTGTGGACGCCCTCGCGCGAGAGGACGTTGACGGTCCCGAGGAACTGGTGGACGAAGGGCGTGGCGGGGGCGTGGTAGACGTCCTCCGGAGTGCCGACTTGCTCGACCTTGCCGCCATTGAACACCACCACCTGGTCGGCGACCTCCAGGGCCTCCTCTTGATCGTGGGTAACGAGGATGGTGGTGATGTGGACCTCGTCGTGGAGGCGGCGCAGCCAGCGGCGCAACTCCTTGCGGACCTGGGCATCAAGGGCACCGAAGGGTTCGTCGAGGAGGAGGTATTTCGGTTCGACCGCCAGGGCGCGGGCAAGGGCGATGCGTTGGCGTTGGCCACCGGAAAGCTGGTGGGGTAGGCGCCCCGAGGCCCAATCGAGTTGGACCAGTTCCAATAACTTGCAGACCTTGGCGCTGATAGCTTCCTTCGACGGCCGGGACTCCTTGGGGCGGACCTCGAGGCCGAAGGCGATGTTTTCGGCCACGGTCATGTGGCGGAACAGGGCGTAGTGCTGAAAGACGAACCCGACCCCTCGCTCCGCCGGGCTGGCGGCCTCGGAAACGACCCCGTCGATGGTGATGGTGCCACCGTTGGCCCGCTCCAGACCGGCGATGCAACGCAGGAGGGTGGTTTTGCCTGAACCCGAGGGTCCCAGGAGGGCCGTCAGTTTGCCGTCGGGGATCGTCAGCGAGATGTCATCGAGGGCCGTAAAGCCGCCGAAACGCTTGGTCAAATGATCAACGGAGATGGTCATGGCGTGGTCTTCAGGTGGGACTGGTGCTGGTTCATGCGCCACTCAACAAAGCGTTTGGCGACCAGGGTCAGGAGGGCCAGGAGGGACAGGAGGGAGGCACAGGCGAAGGAGGCGGCGAACTGGTATTCGTTGTAGAGGATCTCGATATGCAGGGGCAGGGTGTTGGTCTGACCCCGAATGTGACCCGAGACCACCGACACGGCTCCGAACTCACCGAGGGCGCGGGCGCTGCACAAAATGCAGCCATACAACAGACCCCAACGAATCGCTGGCAGGGTAATGCGGCGGAAGATCGTCCAGCCGCTGGCACCGAGCACGCGGGCAGCTTCCTCTTCTTCGGTGCCTTGGGCCTCCATCAAAGGGATCAGTTCCCGGGCGACGAAGGGAAAGGTCACGAACAGGGTCGCCAGGAGGATGCCGGGCAGGGCGAAGATGATCTGGATGTCGCGGTCGCTGAGCCAATCACCCATGACGCCCTGGGCACCAAACAACAGCACGAAGATCAAGCCGCTGATGACCGGCGAGACGGCGAAGGGTAGGTCGATCAACGAGATCAGGAAACCCTTGCCGACGAAGCGGAAGCGGGTGATGGCCCAGGCGGCACACAGGCCGAACAGACCGTTCAGGACCACGCACAGGATGGTCACGGTCACGCTCAGGCGGATGGCATGCCAGGCCACGGGGTCGGAGACGGCTGCCCACCAAACACCAAGGCCCGCGCGAAAGGCCTCGACGAAAACGACGGTCAAAGGCAGGAACAGGAACAGGCCAAGGAAGCCCAAGACGATCCCGATCAAAATCCGGCGAACCCAGGCGGGTTCCGTGAGGTGCGGTTTGTCCGCGACAGGAGAGTTCACGCGCGCCTCCGGGAGATCCAGTGTTGCAGCAGGTTAATGAGCAGGAGGAGGATGAAGGAGACCACCAACATGACGACGGCAATGGCCGTGGCCTGGGCGTATTCGTACTGCTCCAACTTGGTGATGATCAGGAGGGGGGTGATTTCGGTCTTCATCGGGAGGTTGCCGCTGATGAACACCACCGAGCCATACTCACCGACGGCTCGGGCGAAGGCCAGGGCGAAGCCGGTCAGGATGGCCGGCCACAGTTCCGGGAGGATCACCCGGGTGATGGTTTGCCAGCGGTTGGCACCGAGGCTGACGGCGGCCTCCTCAACATCCTTGCCGAGTTCTTCCAAAATCGGCTGAACGGTGCGGACAACGAAGGGCAGGCCGATGAAGGTCAGGGCCACCACCACGCCCTTCCAATCGTAGGCGACTTTGATGCCGAGGGGGGTGAGTAGTTGGCCTAGCCAGCCGTTGGGGGCGTAGAGGGCCGTGAGGGCGATCCCAGCCACGGCGGTGGGCAGGGCGAAGGGCAGGTCCACAAGAGCGTCGATCAGGGCCTTACCCGGGAAGCGGTAGCGCACCAACACCCAGGCCACGATCACGCCGAACACGGCGTTGATCAGGGCGGCGATGGCGGCGGCCCCAAAACTGAGACGGTAGGAGGCCAGCACCCGCGGGTCCGTGACCGTCGACCAGAACACCGTCCAGGTCAGTTCCGAGGTCTTGAGGACCAGGGCCCCGAGGGGGATGAGCACAATCAGGCTCAGATAGAGCACGGTGATGCCCAGGGTCGGGCCGAAGCCGGGCAGCACGGAGTGGGAACGGAAATGCATGGAGGGTGGGATGCTAAGCAGTTTCAGAATGGGAACAGGAGGAAGGGTAACCTTCCTCCCGTTCCCGGTGGATCACTTGATGGTGATCTTGTCGAAGATGCCGCCGTCGGCGAAGTGGAGCTTCTGGACCTGGGCCCAGCCACCAAAATCGGCGATGGTCACGAGGTCGAGCTTCTTGAAGCGGTCGCCGTATTTGGCCACCGCCGACGGGTCGGTCGGCCGGTAGAAGTGCTTGCCGATGAGGTCCTGGGCTTCCGGGGTATAAAGGAACTTCAGGTAGGCTTCCGCCACCTCGCGGGTGCCCTTGCGGTCCACCACCTTGTCGACCAGGGCCACGGGCGGTTCCGCCAGGATCGACAGGGAGGGGGTGACGAATTCAACTGCGTCGGGGGTTTCCTTGACGGCCAGGTAGGCCTCATTTTCCCAGGCCAGGAGGACATCACCGATGCCCCGCTGAACGAAGGTGGTGCCCGCCCCCCGGGCGCCCGTGTCGAGGACCGGGACGTGGGCGAACAGGTCTTTCACGAAGGCCTGGGCCTTTTCGTCACTGCCGCCGTTGGCCTTCTTGGCCCAGCCCCAGGCGGCCAGGTAGTTCCAGCGGGCGCCGCCGGAGGTCTTGGGATTGGGGGTGATGACTTCGATACCGGGCTTTACTAGGTCACCCCAGTCTTTGAGGCCCTTGGGGTTTCCCTTGCGGACCAGGAAAACGATGGTGCTGGAGTAGGGCGTGCTGTTGAGGGGCAGGCGGGACTGCCAGTCCTTGGGCAACTGACGGCCCTTGTCGGCGATGGAGTCGATGTCGCCCGCCAGGGCCAGGGTCACGACATCGGCCTTCAGGCCGTCGATAACCGCCCGAGCCTGTTTGCCGGAACCGCCATGGGACTGGTCGATCTTGACGGTTTTCCCCGTCTTCTTGAGGTAGTCCGCCGCAAAGGCGGCATTGAACTCGGCGTAGAGTTCCCGCGTCGGGTCATAGGAAACGTTGAGGAGGTTGATGGGATCCTCGGCCTTCAGGGTGATCCCGAAGGCGAGGAGGGCAGTGGCGATGAGGAGATGTTTCATGGTGGCTCGAGAAGAGGTGGTTAGAATTGGACTTGGTGCTGGACGAGGATGGCCCGGGCGACGCCTTCGCCCTCTTCAGCCTTCCAGGCCTGATAACTGATCTGGGTCTTATTGGCGTGGCCGTTCCAGTAGAGGTTGACGCCGACATCGACCTGGCGGCCTGAACCGAGGCTGGTAGAGCCGTCTTCGAGTTCGCCCTTCTTCAGTTTCGTTTGAGCCAGGAAGGTGTTGGGATTGTACGCATTGTTGTCGCGGGATCCGTTGGTGCCCCACTGGCTGCGTTCGTCCAGGTCCGTGGCCCAGTCGGTGACGGCGAAACGCAGGGCGGGCTCGATCTTCAAGGGCAGGTCTTCCAGGGGCAGGACGTAGCCGGCTTGGGCATTCCAGTGGCGTCCGTCCAGGCTTTCGGCTTCCGAGTTGGCCAGGGTTCCGGCCGTGGCCGAGCGTCCGAGGTGGGACAGGCGGTATTCCGCGAGGAACGTCAGGTTATCCCAGTGGACGAGGAGGTCGGGGCCGAAGATGTGGAACTGCCGTTCCTCATTGGCCACGGCGTAGGTCCGACCGCTGTTCTGGTAGTCCAGGCCGAATACCACCTCGGTGCCGAAGGCGCCGACGTAGCTTTCTTGCTTGCGGGCGGGGAGGTAATCCGCGCCGGGAGCCCCCTCGATGCGCAGGGAAGTGAACGGCGTCGGTTTTCGATCGTAATTGCCGCTGCTGGGGGTGTTGGTGGCGGTACGAGTCAGGTTGGAGTTATCCTGAATATCGAACCCAGCGCGCAGGAAGGGCGAGCGGAACTGGTAGTTCAGGCCGGCCTCACGTTGGGAACTGTTGCCGGTGATGACGCCTACGCTGCGATCCCCGGCGAACAGGCCGGTGCTGGCCGAAATGGTGGACCAATTGCTATAGAATTGATCGACGCCGAGTTTCACGTCGTGCTCGTAGTCGCCGTGCTTGAAGGTCTTGCCGACGTAGGCGGCGTAGAGGCCGACCGCAGCGGCGCCGGTCGAGGTCGTGCCGCTGGTGCCCACGCTGTCGGCGCGGATGGTCGCCAGGGCGAACCAGTCGTCCTTGGAGCGAGCTTCAATGGTCAGACGAGCCCGGCGCAGGCCGAGGCGCAGGGACTCGGATTCGCTGCCGTTGGCGTTTGTGCTGGCAAAATAGTCCTGGCCGTCGCCGTTGGCGGCGTCAGCGGAAGCACCAGCCACAGCCCGGGCCTGGATCACGGCTTTCCATTTGAAGACCAGATCGGATGGCTTGACGGCAGCCTTGAGCTTGTCGTCAGCGGCCTTGGCGACCTCTTCGGCCACCTCAGCTTTGCGTTGGAGCAGGCGGACCTGCTGATCGAGGGCCTTGACCCGTTCCTCCAGGGTCGGAACGGCAGTAGGCTCGGCGGCCGGAAGGACGGCAGCCAGGATGAGCAGGGCGGGAATGGGTCGGGTCAGGGACATGGTGTGGTCCTGGGCGGCCTGGGGGTGGTCCCGTGGAGCGCGCGTGGAGGTTGAGAAACGTGGCCTCGGTGGTCCGGTAGGCTGGGGTGACCTGGTGGAGTCAGGTCGCCGCCGGGGGTATCGCGGGTCGGATGCGGTCGGTCCGTTCAATCTGGACGATGCGTCCGTCGTGTACGTGGATGACGACTTCACCGAAGCGCAGGCCCTGGAGATGCCGGGCGATCAGGTCGGAGGTGGTCGGCGTGACCTGAGGAGGTTGGGCGTCACTCATGGGGAATGGTCTCGGCATCGGCAAGGGTGGTGGCGGCCAGGCGCTCGTAGGTGGCGGCGTAGACATGGCCCAGGAGTCGGCGGACCCGGCAGGAGGCTTCATCCCGGCAGTCCCCGCAGCGGGCATAGGCGGTGTGGCTGAGGCACGGCAGCGGGGCGGCGGGCCCTTCAATGGCCCGGATCACGGCAATCAGGGGGATTTCCGCTGCTGGCCGGCCCAGGGTGCGGCCGCCGCCCTTGCCGGGACGGGAATGAATCAGGCCTGCCCGGCGCAGGTCGAGTAGTACCTGTTCCAGGAACTTGCGCGGGATGCCCTCCGCCTCGGCAATCCCTCCCACGGGCACGATGCCGGGGGTCCGGGCGAGGTGCAGGAGGGCCTTGAGGGCGTATTTGGTGCGCTGGGTAAGCATGGCGGTTTCGTCGGTTTGTTATAGCATCCACATCGTATGCGTAAACAACCTTTTTGATGGTGAATATAACCCATTGAAATACCATCAATTCCATGGGGGTTACCGAGGATGATCCGCCGAGTTTTCCATATTACCCCCATTTGGACGGTATTATGGATGAATGCGATCGGGATGATCAAGTTACATGTAACTCTATGAAAAAAATCGAGATACAATTTTATAGATGGCGTGAAAAGAGGATGATCGACGTTTTTGCCTGTTACAGCAGATACCCAAGAATCAGGTCGGGTTTAGGCCACCCGGCGGATCCCGGCGGGCGTTTCCTTGGCATTCCTTGGCGGCTGCTATGGTGTCCGACATGGCCAATGACGACCCCCGCAGCCGTTTAGATTCCGATGTGGTGGGGGCGGCGGTGGCCAGGAACCTCGCCCTGCTGCGCCAGGAGGCGGGCCTCTCCCTGGAAAAACTGGCGGAGCGGGCCGGCGTCAGCAAGGCCATGCTCAATCAGATCGAGAAGGGCCGTTCAACGCCGACCATCACCGTCCTCTGGAAAATCGCCGATGGCCTGAATGTGCCCTTTGGCCGCCTCCTCCAGGTCCCGCGCACCGAACAGCCGGTATTGCTGCGTCACGGGGATTCCAAGGTCCTCCTGAGTGCTGACGGGGCGTTTGCCTCCCGGGCCCTGTTCCCCTTTGATGAGTTGGACCACTCAACGGAATTTTACGAACTGACCATCAAGCCCGGTGGGCGCGAGGAGGCGGCACCTCATCGGCGCGGCACCCGCGAATACCTGGCGTTGGTCAGTGGCACGGCGGAAATTTCCGTGGCCGGTGAAGTCCACCGCCTGGCGCCCCGGGATACCCTGGTGTTTTACGCCGATGTGACCCACGCCTACGCCAACCCGCATCCCACCGAGGATGCGCGGCTGTTTCTGGTCATGGCCTACGGCGGTGCGGTCGGGGCCACGGTGCCCCGCCGCTGATCAGGCTTTGCTTTTGCGGAGGTTCCAGCTGGCGATCACGCCGCCGAGGAAGCCGCCGAGGTGCATCTGCCAACTGACGCCGGGGTCCGCCATGCCGGGCACCATCCCGCTGAGGGCTCCGCCGTAGAGCAGGAAGACGCCGACGCCGATCACCAGGGGCATCCAGCCCCGGCGGACCACGCCGTTGACCAACAGAAAGCCGACCAGGCCGAAAATCACCCCGCTGGCCCCGATATGGATGGTGCCAGAAGGAGCGATCAGCCAGGTCAGGATGCCGGCCGTCAGGCTGCTGATGATGCAGGCGGCCCAAGTCAGACGGCGACTGAAGCCCAGGGCGGCCCACAGGAGGAGCATCAGGGCCAGGCTATTGGCGGCCAGGTGGCCCCAGCCTGCATGCAGGAAGGGGGCCGTCAGGATGCCGAAGCTGCCCTCCCAATCCCGGGGCCGCAGCCCATAGGCAAAATCCAGGAATCCCCCACCGAGCCACCCCGGATGATGGGGCGGAATCTCGGGGGGGATGCCCCTGAACCAGGTCAGGACGGCATCGAGGATCTCGATGCCCCATAACAGCGCAAGCCAGCGGAGGACCGTGCGAAGGTCCTGCGCTGGCTCGGTGCGGCGATCAGCCACGGATGCCGCGAACGATCACTCGCCCTTGGCGGACGGGATCACGACGATCTCAACCCGGCGGTTCTTGGCCCGGTTGCTGTCGCTGCTGTTTGGGGCCAGGGGCTTCTGCTCGGCGTAGCCGGCAAAGCCCATCTTCTTGGCGGGCAGACCACGATCGAGCAGGGCATGCAGCACGACGCGGGCACGGCCACCGGCCAAATCCCAGTTGTCGTCCCACTCGTTCTTGGCGCGAACGATCTTCTGGTCGTCCGTGTGGCCCTCGACGCGCACGTCGTGACCGGGGTACTTCTCTTTGATCAGGGTCGCGACCTTGGCCAGGGTGGCCTTGGCTTGGCTGCTGAGTTCGGCCTTGCCGGGCTGGAAGAGGATCGAGTTCTCGATGGAGATCACGACCTCGCGACCGCGGGTGCTGACCTTGGCGTTCTTGCCCACGGCGGCCTGGTCGGTGCTCAGGTCGTCGCCGGTGCCGGCAGCGTTGGCATCCTTGATGGCCGTGCTGGACTTGCTGGACTCGCAGTCGGCGAGGAGCTTCTCCAGTTCGTCGATGCGCTTCTGGGCCTCCTTGGCTTCAATGGACTTGTGGTCCAGGTCGCGGGTGGAACCGCAGCCCGTGAGGGTGAGGGAAGCGGCCGCGATGACGAGGCTGGCAGCGAGAAGGCGGGTGCTCATAGCGCGGGGATTAGATGGGGTGCGCGGACGGGCGCAAGGTCATGCCCAGCAGCATCGCCACCCCCCGCGTGACGGCTTCGCCCGCCCGGGCGAGGTGGCGAGGGTCCAATCGAGCGGAGGTATCGCCCCGTCGATGGTATTCCGGGTCTCGCCAACGGTCCGTGTCAGTGATTCGGATGGCGAGGATCCCGGCCCGGGCCGCAGTGACGTGGTCGCCGGCCAGGGACCAGCGGAGGGGGGCCCGGAGTGCCCGTACAGGCAAATCGGCCGTCATTTCCCGGGCGAGATTTCGTCGGTGGGTCTGCTGGTTGGGGGGGCCGACCAGCGCCAGGTAGTCGCCCCGCCAGCCGAACCAGGGCCGCCACCACCAGGCGGGACAGGCTTGGGTGCCCCAGCGGGCGTCGTAATACCCCACCGTATCCACGGCCAACAGGGCGATGACGCCCGTCAGGTCCAGGTGGGCGCTGCTGCCGGCCCGGGGATCCCGCGCCATGTCCTCCTCGCCGGTGGTGATGACCAGGCGCAGGCCGGGGCCGGACAGGGGCACGTCGCGGAAACGCTCCGCCAGGTGCAGGAGAACCGCGACACCGGAGGCATTGTCGTTGGCCCCGGGGGTGTGGGGCAGGGTGTCGAGGTGGGCACAGACCACGACCCACCGCCCATTGCCGGGTCGCTCCGCGATGAGGTTCACCAGTCGTCGCCCGGCGTGGTCCACCTCCTGCCGCTGGGGCTTCCAAGGCGCCAAGCGATCCGTGCACAACGCCAAGGCCCTGGCGAGGTCCGCGTCGGAAGAACGCGGACCCGCCAGGGCCAGGAGGTCATCGACGATCCGGGTCGACGCCGGACGCCCAACACCAGACGTCAGGATCACAGCGCCTTGAGGCGCTCCAGCACCGCATCACCCATTTCCCGGGTGCCGAGGATCCGGCAGCCGGGCTGCTTGATGTCGCCGGTCCGCAGGCCATCGGCCAGAACCCGCTTGATAGCAGCTTCGATCAGCTTGGCCTCGGTCTCCAGCTTCAGGCCGTAGCGCAGGAGCAGGGACAGGGTCCCGATCATGGCCAGGGGATTGGCCTTCTGCTGGCCAGCGATGTCCGGAGCGCTGCCGTGGATCGGTTCAAAGAAACCGACGGGGCCGCCAACGGAAGCGGAGGCGAGCATGCCGATGGAGCCCGTCAACTGGCTGGCCTCGTCGGAAAGGATGTCGCCGAAGATGTTCCCAGTGACGATAACGTCGAACTGCTTCGGATCGCGGATCAGCTGCATGGCCGCATTGTCGACATACATGTGCGACAGGGCGACCTGGGGGAACTCCTTGCCAACCCGGATGGCGACTTCGCGCCACACCTGGCTGGACTCCAGGACGTTGGCCTTGTCGACGGAACACACCTTCTTCTTACGGCCGAGGGCAATCTGAAACGCCATGCGGACGATGCGTTCAATTTCAAATTCGCTGTAGACTTCGGTGTTGAAGCCCTTGCGGGTTGGCCCCGTGCCTTCGATGCCGCGGGGCTGGCCGAAGTAGATGCCGCCGGTCAGTTCCCGCAGGACCATAATGTCCGTGCCGCGCAGGACCTCTGGCTTGATGGTGGAGGCATCCACCAGTTCGTCGTACACCACGGCAGGACGGAGGTTGGCCCAGGCGTCCAGCTCCTTACGCAGCTTCAGCAAGCCGGCCTCGGGCTTCAGGTGGTGGGGCATGTTCTCCCACTTCGGGCCGCCAATAGCACCAAACAGCAGGGCGTGGCTGTCCTTGACGCCCTTGATGGTGTCATCCGGGAGGGGCACGCCGGTGGCGTCGATGGCGGCTCCGCCCGCCAGGTAGTGGGTGGTGCTGAACGTATGGCCGCACTTGGCGCCCAGGGCGTGCAGGACCTTGAGGCCCTCGACGCCTACTTCGGGGCCGATGCCGTCGCCGTTGATGACCGAGATCTTGAAATTCGCCATTGGAGGTGGTTCCTGGGATTGAGGCGGGGCAGGGTAGAGGGTCCGATCCCGGCTCAAGGGCGTCTGGTGTCTTCGGGCGGGGACGACAAGCTGAGGCCATGCCTTCGACCGTCGCCAATCTCCTTCATCTTGAAAATGCCGTTGCCTCCGTGATCCGGGGCCAGGCAGCCCCGGTGCGCATCCTGCTGGCGGCATTTCTCTCCGGAGGGCATGTCTTGCTCGATGACGTGCCGGGGACCGGAAAAACGACCCTGGCCAAGACCCTGGCCAGGGCCTGTGCTGCCCGCTTCACCCGCATCCAGTTCACCCCCGACCTGCTGCCATCAGACATCCTCGGGGTGGCCATCTTTAACCAAAAGACCTCGGATTTCGAGTTTCATCCCGGTCCGGTGTTCACCCACCTGCTGCTCGCGGACGAAATCAACCGGGCCTCGCCTAGGACCCAGTCGGCCTTGCTGGAAGCGATGGCGGAGGGGCAGGTGTCGATCGAGGGGCAACGGCGGGTTTTGGAGGATCCGTTCTTCGTCATCGCCACCCAGAACCCCGTGGAGTTCCGGGGCACGTACCCTTTGCCTGAAGCTCAGATGGATCGCTTCGCCGTCCAATTGCGACTTGGCTACCTTGCCCCCGAGGATGAGGTCCGGCTTCTCGGCGATCAGTTGGAAGGTCACCCCCTGGAGCGGGTCGAGGCGGTTCTGGATCTGGAGGAACTCCTTGCCATCCGGCGTCAGGTCCAGGAGGTCACCGTCACCGAGGAAGTCCGACGCTATATTGTCGATCTGGTGTCGGCGACCCGAAATGCCCCGGGGATCCGGCTCGGGGCCAGCCCCCGGGCCTCCTTGGCCCTGATGAAAACCGCCCAGGCCCTGGCCTTCCTCGGTGGTCGCACCTTTGTGATCCCCGATGATATTCGGATGCTGGCGGTGCCGGTCCTCGCCCATCGCTTGGTCCTGGACCCCGGAGCGGAATTTTCGGGAGGCTCCCCCCGGTCGGTGGTCGAGGCCCTGGTCGCCCAGGTGGCGGTGCCAGTCTGATGGATCTGTTGGCCCGGTTCCTGTGGTTGGCGGTCCGCATGATCCAGGGGCCAGCACGGTGGTTCTCTCGCCGGTTTACCACCGCCGGGGCGATGCTGTGTGCGGGCCTCATGGTGAGCCTCGGGACGGCCAATCCTGCCCAAACCCTGGGGCTGTCGGCATTCCTCGTGCTGCTGGTCATGCTGGGAATGGCCATGCTCTGGGCGCCTTTCTTCCGTCCTCGTCTGACACTTCGCCGTCATGCTCCCCGTCTGGCGGCCTGTGGCGAACCCGTGTCCGTAACCATCACGCTGCGCAATCACACGCCGCGCTGGCAGCGTGGCATGCTGTACGGAGAAAACCTCCGGGCCGTTCCCCTGGTCATCGGAGCCGTCCGCGACTGGCTTCGCCAGGGGCGGCATGTTCGCACGACCAGTCGGCCGGTCCCCGTGCCGCCATTGCCACCCTGGAGTACCGCCTCGTTTCCCGTCATGGTCACCGCGCGGCGCCGAGGTCCCCTCGTGATCCCCGGCGGCCTCATCTCTCGTAGTGATCCCCTGGGGATTTTCCGGGGTTTTCGCGTGTTATCGGCGCCTTCCACGGTGTTGGTGCTGCCCGCCCGCCATCGTCTTCCTCCCTTGGATCTCCCGGGGTTTCGTCGCCCGCAACCCGGTGGCCAGGCCCTCGCATCCCGGGTCGGGGCGGCCGAGGACTTCGCCGCCCTGCGGGACTATCGCCGGGGCGATCCCCGGAAGCACATTCACTGGCGATCCACCGCGCGCACCGGTGATCTGGTGGTCAAGGAGTTCCATGATGAGGAACTGGTGCGTTATGCCCTGGTTCTGGATCCCGGGGATCCTGGTGAGGTGCAGGCTTTTGAGGATGCGGTTGCCGTAGCCGCCTCATTTACCTGCACGATTCCAGACCAGGAGGTGCTGCTGGATCTCTTGTTCGTCGGCGATCAGGCTCTCCGCCTTTCCAGCGGACGTGGCCTTGGACCTGCCAGCCCAATGTTGGAGGCCCTGGCGACCATCACTCCCAAACCCGCAGCATTTGCGGCCCTGGAAAGCTTGGTTCTCACCCATGTCCAAACCCTGTCGGCGCTGGTCCTGGTGGTGACCGCCTGGGATGGTCCGCGACGCGGTCTGGTGCGGATCCTCCGCTCCAAGGGGGTGCCCGTGACCGTCCTGTTGGTGTCCTCCGGTGCGGTACCGAGCATCGAGGATCCCGCTGAACGCCCGGACCGCCTGATCCAGCTCATCCCTGGACGCCTCTCCGAGGGCTTGGCCGAACTGGGGAGGCGTCCATGAGGCCTTGGCTCCTGCCGTCGGTCGTGCTTTGGGCTTGGCAGATGGACCTCGGTTGGGCCGGTTTTATGATCGGCCTGCTGTTTGAAGCCCCACGTCTCTCGGTATTCCGACTCACCATTGCCCAGGCGGATTTCGAACGGTTGTGGAATTTTACGGCCGTCCTTTTCCTGGGCGTGGTTTTTTATCTGCTGCTGGCGGATCGTGGACTGGGCGTGGCCAGCAACCTCTTCAGCGCCGAGGCCGGGGGGGAGGAGGCCCAACGGGAGGGCATCCTCCGCATTTCGGCCACGGCCCTGACGTTTCTCCACCTCCTGCCCTTGATTCTTCTGCCTTTCACCATGGCCCATGCCTGGAGTACCAGCGGCAGCCTGCCGTGGTCGACCTTCAGTCTTTACGAGCAGGCTCGGGCGCGCCGGGAACCCCTGGTGCCTCCTCCCGCATGGGCTGTTCAGCCCATGCACCCCGGCTTGGCCTACCAGGGCGTGGTACTGTTCTCGGCCATCACCTTGCCAGATCCGGGACCCTGGTTCCTGCCGCTGTGGATCGGGATTCTCCTCTTGGCCCTGTGGCCCTGGAGGAATCCCCACGGCAGTCCGGTCCGCTGGTTCCTCCAGGCCCTGTTTCTTGGGCTGGTGGCTTGGGCGGCGCATTTCAGCCATGGGGTGTCACGGCAGACGTGGGATCTTCTCGAGACCCAACTCCAGCGGGGTCTGGGGGATGGTGATGGAGTTGGAATACGCCATGGCACGGCCCTTGGGGCCGTCGGCCGACTTCAGCAGTCCTCGCAGATCCTCCTTCGGGGCGAATATCCTCCCGGCCGGCCCCCAGGGCTTCTGGCCGAAGCTGTCTTTGACCGATTTACAGGAATTTCCTGGGAGGTGTCCTCCCGTACCTGGGCGTCCCATCCCGTGATTGTCGCTCCCCATGATCCTCATCGGTTGACGATCATCCGTGGATCAGACGCCGGTCGCATTGCCGTCGTGGCCCCATTGGACTCCCGGGCCATTGCGGTGCCTGCCCTAGCGACCGTTGAAGCCCATCCGACGGGTACCCTGCGCCTCCTAGGCGGTCCGTCCCTGGTTATTTACCAGGCCGTCATGGGGGGAGAGCCACCGAGCTCGCCGACGCCCGAGGACCTCGACCTGAGCACCGTGCCCCTTGGGGATGTGGAGGCCGCCCAAGCGGTGCTCGCCACGCTTCAGCCACCCCTGGTTCCGGCGGTCCATAACTGGCTGGCTGAACACTGCCGCTACACCTTGGATTTGGCCCAACCCCCGGACGGCTTGACCCCGGTGGAGGATTTCCTGGCCCGTCGACGGGCGGGCCACTGCGAATTTTTTGCCGCTTCCACCGTCCTGATCCTGCGCGCTGGCGGGATCCCCGCCCGTTACGTCGTGGGGTTCAGTTCCGAGTCCCAGGATGGTCACTGGGTTGCGAGGGGGCGCCACGCCCACGCCTGGGCCTTGGCGTGGGTCGATCAGCAGTGGCAGGTGTTGGATTCCACCCCTCCGGATTGGCAAGGACAGCAGACCGTGTCGTGGTGGGAGCCCGTGCAGGATGCCTGGTCGTGGGTGGTCTACCGATTCCAGCGCTGGCGGGCCGAGGGGGGCGACTGGCGTTTGGTGGTTCTTGTAGTCGGCATTGCGGTACTGGCCTGGATCGGCTGGCGGCAGGTGCGGGGGAGCCGTTGGCTTCGCCACCAGGGCCGCGCATCGACGAACTGGACCAAGCCTGGTCAGGACTCCGCCTTGTGGGACCTGATCCGGGACCTTGAACGCCGCTATGGTACCCGTTCCCCGGCAACCTCCCTGCGGGCATGGTTGGCGGAGACGGGCTGTGGCAGTTCCAACGTCGAGGAAGCGGTGAACCTCCATGACCAGTGGCGGTTTTCGGCCGAAGGTCTTTCGCCCGAGCATCAGGCTCGCCTACGTCATTTGGTCGCGGAAATCCGGGCCCAGATCGCCCTCAGGAAAGGGCCTCCCGGGGGCTGACCCGGGTCGCGGAAACGGCGATGCCTAAGGCTCCCCAGGTGGCGATCAGGCTGGAACCGCCGTAGCTCATTAAGGGCAGGGTGACGCCGGTCACCGGCATCATGCCCAGGGCCACGGCAAGATTGATGGACGCTTGGCCGGTGATCAGGCATACCACCCCGGTCACCAGGTATCGTGGGTAGGGATCCCGCAGGGAGCTGACCATGGCTAACCCGATCCACGCCAAGCTCCCATACCCGATGAGGATCAGCACGATCCCGGCGAATCCCCATTCTTCCCCGACCACGGCGCTAATGAGGTCGGTGTGTTTTTCTGGGATCAGTCCCAGGCGGGTCTGGTCACCTTCCCGCCAGCCTTTGCCCAACACCCGCCCTGAACCGATGGCCGATATGCTGCGGGCCGTCTGGTAGCCCTCCGTCAGGGCATAGCGCTCGGGATCGAGCCAGGCCTCGATGCGACGGAACTGGTAGGCCTTGGGGCCTTCTCTCGGGAGGGCGGCTATTCCAGCGCCGATGATGACGAGGCCCGCAACTACGAGCAGTCCGAGGTGCCGCAGACGCATGCCCCCCACGACCAACATCCCCACCACCACCGCCGGGAAGGTCAGGGCGCTGCCGAGGTCCTCTCGGGCGATCAGGGCTGCCGGAACGGCGGCGATGGCCAGGGCCACCAGTACATGGGTCAGCCAACGGCACTCGAATCCCGGTGCCGAGATCAGTCGTGCCACCCCCAAAAGCACGGCAATTTTAATGAACTCGACGGGCTGGATCTGAAACGACCCAAGGACCAGCCAGTTGGCCTGGCCCTTGCGCAGGGGGACTAGGGAAGTCCCGGCCAGCATCATCATCGCCAGCACCACCACCAGGGCGGCAACATAGGCGGGGACTGCCAGGGTTTTCCACCAGGCGAGGGGGATGCGGGCGGCCACTAAACCCCCGGTCAGGCCGATCACGGTCCAGATCAGCTGGGCCCGGGCTTCCGGCCCGAGGCCCAGGGTGGCCGCCGGGTCATGGGCCGCGCTCGCCACCATCAGGCAGCCCACCAGATTCAGGGCCAGGGCGGTTCCGAACCAGGCCAGCATAGGGGTTTTCTTAGGCCAAAGCCTGGACGAAATCCGCGAATTCCTGCGGAATCGGCGCCTGGACCTCGACCCGCTTACCGGTCATAGGGTGGTCAAAGACCAACCGGTGGGCGTGCAGCATCAGGCGGGGGGCCCGGGGCGGCGGCAACTGGTCGCCGCGGGGCCGCCAGCCATACACCCGGTCGCCAGCCACCGGGCAGCCGATATCGCTGAAGGCGACGCGGATTTGGTGGGTGCGGCCGGTCTCGAGATCGACCTCCAGTTCCGTGCCCTTCGGATGACGCTGGACCACCTTGAACCGGGTCACCGTATCCTTGCCAGGGGTATCCTCTTCGACCATCGACCGACGCCCATCATCCCCGCGACCGATGCGCTGGTGCAGTTCGTCCTCGTCATTGCGGGGGCCGTTGAAGACGATCGCACGGTAGGTCCGACCGGCGGCGTGACCGGCGAACTGCTCGGAGAGCAGACGCTGGGCCTCACGGGTCAGGGCGAAGACGATGCAGCCACTCGTCTCCTTATCGAGACGATGGACGATGCCGATGTAGCCCACTTCGCGGCCACGTTTGGTCATGGCTCGGCGGATGAACGCTGGCAGGTGCTCGCGGGTGGTCTTCTCGCCAGTACCCTTGGAGGGGATGGGGGCGGACAGGACACCGGCGGCCTTGTCGACCACCACCAGGTACTGGTCTTCGTAAAGGATTTCAAAAGGCTTGCCCTTGGGCGCCCCATCTCCCTTCAATTGGGCATTGAGGATTCGGCGGATGCCGTGGCGCAAGTCGACGGCGACCTTGACCCGCTCTGGGAGGGGGGTCTTCGCTTCACGGATGGGGATGCCGTCCAGGCTGACCAGGCCGGCGACAATCGCCTGGCGGGCCTGACTCCGGGTCAGTCCGGGGATGGTTTCGGCCAGGACGGCAAAAAGGTGTTCGCCGGGCCGGTTAAGCGACAGACGGTGGAGTTTGAGCAGTTCGTCGGACATGAGTCTGGACACCATGGGCGGGGGCGGGGCCGGACAATCGACAGCCGGAGGTATGATTTTGCACACGGCATGGTGGGAGGAGACATTGTGCGGTGCATGGTGCATCAACAGATGCGCCCCTGAGACGACTTCTTGCGCCGGTCGTCGTCTCTGTCAGGGTTCATGACCGGCGCCGGTTGGTGCCCAAAACATTCCGGTGCAATGTGCACTGACGGGGGAATACGACGATGGCTGAAGCCGCCAAGCCCAGCGACGAGAAACTGCTCGAGCTGACCAAGGACCACCTCGAATCCGGCCTGCGTGGGGTACCGGTCGGGTATTGCACCACCAGTCAGGTCGAGGCCGATAAGGGCCTCTTCTACGTCGGAAACCCGGTGGAGGCGATCGGTGAGCGCGAGCCCGAGGAAGTTATCTATCTGCTGCTGTATAAGCAGTGGCCCAACCCCGAGCAGCTGTCGGGTTTCCGCCGTGAGCTCCTGTCCCGTTCTGACGTTGAGGCCGGCGTTTTTCAGAGCATGAAGAGCCTGCCCCGTTACGGCCACCCGATGAAGTGGTTTATCCATGGCATCAACACCCTTGGCATGTTTTCGCAGAATGATGCGGATTACCGCAAGGACTGCATCGACCTGATCGCCAAGATCCCGACGGTCACGGCCGCCATGTTCCGTATTCGCGAAGGCTGGGGCGACCCCATCCCGCCCCGCAAAGACCTCGGCTACATGGAGAATTTCGTCCACATGCTGGGCGTTCCCGGTAACAAGGGCGTGGATAACGACCGCTTGGTCAAGCTGATGCGCGTCTTTGAGATTGCCCATCTCGACCACGGCGGCGGCAACCTGTCGACCTTCACCGGCAAGGCCGTGGCCTCCGGCAAGGCCGATATGTATGAATCCATGACCGCCGCCATGGCCGGTCTGGCGGGGCCCCTCCACGGCCGCGCCAACCAGGAATGCCTGGAGTTTATCAAGGAATGCGTCAACACGGTCGGCTCTCTGCATATCAATGCCGAGGAAGTCCGCAGCTTGATCCAGGGCAAGCTGGACCGCAAGGAAGTGGTGTTCGGTTTCGGCCACGCCGTCCTGCGCGTTGAAGACCCCCGGGCCCGCCTGCTGCGCAAGGTCGGCGAGGAGATCTGCCCGGATGCTCCGCTGTTCAAAATGGTCAAGATCCAGGCCGAAGTGGTGCCGCCAATTCTGAAGGCCAACCCCAAGATCAGCAATCCCTACCCCAACGTCGATAGTGTTTCGGGGGCTCTGTTGGTCACCTGTGGTCTCGATAAGCCTGAATACTACACGACCCTGTTTGGTATGTCCCGGGTCGTTGGCATCGCAGCTCAGATCGTCTACGAGCGCTGCGAGGCTCGTGGCGGCAAGGGCATCCCGATCATGCGTCCGAAGTATTACTACTCCGACACCGGCACCGCCAATGGCGAGGCCAAAATCCTCGGTTCGGGCTGATTCCTCGATCCGTCGTCCATGGTCCCGCGCAAGTCCAGACTTGCGCGGGACGTTTATTTAATAACCTCTCCGCCCCTCTAGGATTTATCCCATGCCCAAGATGAAGAGCCACAAGGCCAGCAAGCGCCGCATCCGCATCACGCCGACCGGCAAGGTCATGCGTACCCAGTGCGGCGTTCGCCACCTGCTGACCCACCGCAGCCCCAAGCGCCTGCGCAACCTCGGCAAGTCCACCACGAGCACCTCGTGGGGCATCAGCCAGCGCGCCAAGTTCGCGCTGCTCGCCGGCCAGGCCTGATCAAACCATCCACCAAGTAGGCCCCAGGCCTCACCGACGCTTCCCGCGCCGGTCTTTTGAAGAAAGCAGCACACCATGCGTGCAACCAATGGCGCCGCCCGCCACAAGATGATCAAGCGCATCAAGAAGCTCGCCCGTGGCTACCACAGCGGCCGGCACAAGATGTACCGCGTCATCTGTGAGGCCCTGCGCCGCGCCGACGTCCAGGCCTTCGCCAGCCGCAAGCAGAAGAAGCGGAATTTCCGCTCCCTGTGGATCCGTCGTATCAGCACCGGCTGCCGCAACTACGGCATCACCTACAGCCGCCTGATCTCCGGTCTCCAGAAGGCCGATATCCGCCTGGATCGCAAGCAGCTCTCTGAGCTCGCCATCCACCAGCCGGAAGCCTTCAAAGATGTGATCGAGCGCGCCAAGGCTGCCCTGGCCGCCTGAGCGACCTCGGTGGTCGTTGATGATCAACCCTGGGGAGCTCTCCCCAGGGTTTTTTCATGGTGAGATCAAGTTCCCGGGCGGTATACCGATCCTGATGCCAGGGTGTTGCCGGATCAGGCACTTGCCCTGGCCCGGCCCGTTTCTCAGACTGAACACAAGAAGCACGGAGGAGCCTATGACGACCGTCGCCTTGCCTGCCACCCTTGAACGCCTGATGCACTACCTGCACGCTTGCGGGGGTTCCGACCGATTCGAATTCTTCGATCCCAGCGGTGACCCCGATCCATTGCGCGCCCGGGATTTTGCTGAGGAATTGCGCGAACAATTCCTCAGCCATCTCGGTCATGACCTCGAAGTCCTCCAGAGCGCTAACCGCGTGACGGTGCGCTTGGTGTGATGCGGTAGCCGAAGCAGGTCCATGAAAAAAGCCCCGGCCAGATGGCCGGGGCTTTTTTCATGGTTGCTGATGGTGTCCGTGATCCGGCGGTGGCCACCGGATCACGGACAATCCATCAAACGCCCTTCATCGACAGACCGATCTTGCGGGTGTCTGCCTCGACATTGAGGACCTTGACCTTGATCTCCTGGGCCGGCTGGAGGGTGGCGGGATCGACGCCGCCCATCTCGCTGACGTGGAGCAGGCCTTCGAGGCCGTCGAGGATCTCGACGAACACGCCGAAGTTGGTGACCTTGGTCACCTTGCCGTCGAGGACGGTGTTCTTCTGCAGCTTGGCAGGGATTTCCTTGGTCCAGGGATCCTCGGTGAGCTGCTTCATGCCCAGGCTGATGCGCTGGCGCTCGCGGTCGATCTCGAGGACCACGCAATCCACATCCTGGTCCTTGGTGAACTCGGTGGCGGGATTGGCGACCTTCTTGGTCCAGCTGATGTCGTTGACATGCAGCAGGCCTTCGATGCCCGGAGCGATCTCGATGAACGCGCCGTAGTTGGTCATGTTCTTGACCTTGCCGCTGACCTTGGCGCCAACCGGGAACTTGTCCTTGATGTTTTCCCAGGGGTTCTGCTCGGCCTGCTTCATGCCGAGGCTGATTTCCTGCTTCTCGTGGTCGATCTCGAGGATCATGGCGGTGACCTTCTCGCCAACCTTCAGGATCTCGTTCGGGTGGCTGACCTGGCGGGTCCAGCTCATCTCGGAGACGTGGACGAGGCCTTCGATGCCGTCTTCCAGGCGGATGAACGCGCCGTAGGTCATCAGGTTGACGACCTCGCCGGAGTGCGTGCTGCCGATGGGGTAGCGCTCGCCGATGTCTTCCCACGGGTTGCGGGTCTTCTGCTTGAGGCCCAGGCTGATGCGGTTGCGCTCGGCGTCGTAGTCCAGGACCACGACCTCGATCTTCTGACCGATGTGCACCACTTCGGTCGGATGGGACACGCGGCCCCAGGACATGTCGGTGATGTGCAGCAGGCCGTCGAGGCCGCCGAGGTCGATGAAGGCACCGAAGTCGGTGACGTTCTTGACCACGCCTTCGCGCAGATCGCCAACCTGGAGCTGCTTGACCAGGCTCTCGCGGTTCTTCTTGCGCTCCTCTTCGAGGACCTTGCGGCGGGAGACGACGATGTTCTTCCGCTCGATGTCGATCTTGATGATCTCGGCTTCGACTTCCTGGCCGATGTACTCGCCGACATCCGGGGCACGACGCAGGTCGACCTGGGAAGCGGGGAGGAACACGGGGACGCCGATGTCGACGAGCAGACCGCCCTTGATTTTACGGATGACCTTGCCCTTGACGCGATCGCCTTCCTTGTTGCCGGCCAGAACCTGGTTCCAGCCGATCTGGAGGTCCGCCTGACGCTTGGAGAGGACGAGACCGCCGGTGGGCTTGGTCTCGACGATCATCACCTGAACCTTGGAGCCGACCTGGCGCTCGGCCTCGACGAACTCCTCGGAGGGCACGACGCCTTCGGACTTGTAGCCGATGTCGATGACGACGTCATCATTGTGGTGACCGACGACGAAGCCGGTGACGATGGTGCGGGGCGCGAAGGCGTTCTTGGACGCATCCAGGCTGGCGACGAGGGCGGCCTCGACGGCCTGCAGGTCCTTGCCGAGAATCAATTCGAGTTCGGTGGCAAGGAGGACGTCGTCGACGGCCTGAATCTGGGTAAGTTGCTTGGCCATGGTGACTCCAGGCATTCCATCGCCGGGGCGACGGTCGGCCGGGGTTGCGGATCATCCGGGGTGGCGCCCTGGAGTCCTGGGTTGTCCCGCGCGGCGCCGGTGTGGAACATCCACAGCCGGACCCGGAGGGGGCAAAAAGGTTAACGAAGCGATTTCGGGGTCAATCCTGGGCTGGCGTTTCACCCCTATCGGGCTACACTGTATCCTATGGGATTCTCCCAACGCGTTTTATGGCTCCTGTCCCTGACCGTGGGACTGGCGGCGGCGGTCGTACCGGCCTCCGGAGAGCGGATCCGTTGGTCTGGTGCGGCGTTGACGGAAACGTCCCTGGTGGTCGGTCGGCGGAACATTGATTCCGGCGCTTGGTATGGGATTGCTGATCCACTGCAGGTGGGCGTGATCCTGGCGGGTCGGGCCTGGGCCCGTCCCATCGAGGGGGTGGTGAGCTATCATCAGGCCCAGGGCTCCCATGCCTCCCAGGAATTGGTTCAGGATGGGCTTTTTCCCCGCATGATGGAGGTTGATGTCGATTTGGTGGTGCGCGAATTTGCGGCCGGTCTTCGCTACGGCGTGGAGTGGCGTGGTCTGCATGGCACCCTTGGCGGAGGAGGATGCTGGGTCATGACCGATGTACGTCGTCGGAGTACGTCTTCGCTCTCCCAGATCGTTGGGACCCAGGGACGGTCGGGGACGACTCAGGATGAGCAGTCAGGCCAAGGGCCAGGCATCTGGGCGGCGGCCTCTTTGGCACTCCAATTCCAGCGTAGCGCGGTGGGCATCCATCTCCGGGAAACCCTGGCCAGTACGGCCATGGCGGATGGCCATCGTCCGGCGGGCGGATTTCAGATGGGTGCCCTTGTGAGTATGCGCTGGTGATGACCATGGCCCCCATGTTCATCAGTCGCACGGCGTGGTGGTGGTTGGTGGGCCTGGGGACTCCGTTGCTGATCGTCGCCTGGCTGCTGGTGGCCGGGATTCTCCAGGTTACCCGTGTCCAATACGTCCGGTCCCGGTGCACGTCCTGCACCATGGTGACGGAGATGCTTTACTACCGGATATCCGTTCGGCGGTGGGGGGTCGAAATTCCGTACAACATGCATGTTTATGGTGGGGCGCCCTTCTGCCCCCATACCCTGGTCTATCCCTAATCGAGCAGGGCTCTGCCAACGAGACGGTCGGTGCCGATCAGCGGAACCAGCGGCGGAAGATGTTGAACACCCCCTGGGAATTCTCCACCGCCAACAATTCAGCCACGACCTCCTCATCAAGCAGAAGAGCCGCGAGGGCTCGCTCCGCCTGGAGGTAGGTTCGGTCATCGTAGGGCGGGGCCGCCAGAAGCAGGAACAGGCGGGTCGGTTCACCATCCGGGCCGGCATAGTGAAGGCCCGGATCCATGGCACGGGCCATGCCCATCACAAAGCCCCGGGCCTGGAGGGTCCGCACATGGGGGATGGCGATCCCTGGTGCGATGGCGGTCGAAGCGTTGGATTCCCGTTGGGCGAGATCCCGATGGAGTTTTGACGGGTTCACGATGTCGGGGCTCGCCGCCAGGATTCCAGCGAGCTCGGAGACCACGAGATCCTTTTCCTTCACCTGCCGACGTTTGGCCATCGTCGGCGTCTCATCCTCAGCGATGGCCAACGGCTTTGTCTGCAATTCCAGGCGGATGCATTCGGGGCGCAGGTACCGGAGGATATTCACTTGCGACTTCCAAGGTCCGTGAGCCCGGTCCCTTGGAAGCGCGTTACCCCGCGCGTCGTGGCGGCGATGCGGTCCTGGGCGTCGAGGGTTAGGAAGATTTCCGTGGCCTCCACGGAGCCCACCGGCACCTCGTTGGCCTGGGGGGGCTCTGGAGCCGGAGCAAAGCGGTCAATTTTGGCCAGGCGGCCGCTACCGTCCCCGATTTCGGGCCGACCGGTGAAGGTGGCATCGACCAGACGGAAAGCCCCCAGGGTGCGATGTTCCACGGGGGCTTCGATGCGTAGGCGGGCCTCCTGGGCCCACACGCGATGCCAGGCCCAGCCTGTGGATCCTTTGAGCTGCAGTTCGGCGGTCCCCAGATCATGGAGGTCAACCTGCCATCGGACCGAAGCCCCAGGCGATTCCAGGCGCAGGATGGTCAGGTGGGCGGGCGTGAGGAGACCGCGCACGGGAAGTTGCGCCAGGTCCGTGGTGCGGGTGTCGAGAGCCACCCGGGATCCCTCGGTAAGGGCCGGGGAGAGTTTAGCCGAGGCGACGGTCAACGAAGACAGGACGGGGAGTTGCACCAACTGGTAGTCCAGGCGATCTCCTGCCAGGCGAAGGCCTTGATAGGAAGCCGTGACGCCTCCGGTGGCTGACGCCGGCCGGTCTGGAAGAAACGCTAGGTCCGCTCCGCCGAGGGCCTGGAAAGACCACTCGGCCGTGAGGGGCGTCTCACTGGCGGCCAGGCTGACCACCAGGGCCAGCAAGGCTGCCGACCGCAGGATCACGCGCTGGCCGCCGGGCCATCCGGCTCAGGGGGCAGGGTGACGACGCGCTGCTTGAGCAGGCGTCCCACCTTGAATTTGACCACCCGACGACGGTGAACGGGCACTTTCTCAAGGGTTTTGGGATTGAGGGCCGTCCGGGCCTTGCGAGTCACCGTTTCAAAGACGCCGAAATCACGGAATTCCAGGCGGTTGCCCTTGGAAAGTTCCTGCACGATCTCGTCGAGGAAGCATTGAACCACCTGGAGGGTCTGGACCTGGCCCAGGCCGACCTTGTCGGCGATGCGTTCCGCCAACTCGCGCTTGGTGATCGTCAGGCCCAGGTCGTCATCCCCGGGTCCGGGGAAAGGGGGCTTTATTTCGCTCATGGCAGCGGGCTCCACAGGATGTTGATCCTTGTTGGATAAGGGTCTAACGGTGGTCGCGAGGGTCGCAAGGGATCATCCTGTGACGATTCCTGCCATCCGTCGAGCGGCCAAACGATGGCGATGGACAATTCGTTCCGCCCGGCCGTCCCCGAGGGCCTCCCGGACCTCCGCCGTCAGGTCATCAATATCCAGGCGTGGGAGGTCCCGCCAGCAGCCAAGGGCCACGGCCGCATTGAGGACCACCATGTCCTCCAGGGGACCGGGGGCCTGACCACGGATGACGGATTCGAAAAGCTGCGCGTTTTCCGTGGCGTCACCCCCGGGAAGGTCCTCATGCGTGAGCCCGCTATGATGGAGGCGGTCAAAAATCCGGTGATGGATATGGCCACCCTGGAGGTCCCAGACGTGGGTAGGTCCGGTAATTGAGACCTCATCGAGTCCTGGATGTCCTCGAACGACCACGGCGCGGCTGACCTGGAGGCGGCGGAGGGCCTCGGTGATTACCTGGGCGGTGTGATCGTTGGCCACGCCTACGACTTGACGAACAGGTCGACATGGGTTGGCCAGGGGGCCGGCGAGGTTGAAGATGGTCCGTCCGCCGGCCATTTTTCGCATTGGCGCCACGGCCGCGACGGCGGGGTGCATCTGCCGCGCAAATAAAAAACAGATGCCGGTGCTGGCAAACAATTCGGCATGGTGAGTCGGGGACAGTTGGAAGGGGATGCCCAGGGCCTCCAAGAGGTCAAAACTGCCGTTGGGCCGTTTGCTGCCCCGGTTCCCATGCTTGGCCACCGGGACGCCGAGGGCGGCCAAGATAAAGGCGACGGTGGTGGAGACGTTGAAGCGCGTCAGACCGCTGCCTCCGGTGCCGCACAGGTCGAAGGCGGCGCCTTGAAGGGGGATGGCGACCGCCCGATCCAGCAAGGTGCGCACGGCAGCCGCCACCTCCGCTCCCGTTTCGCCCCGGGCCGACCACTGGGCCAGAAAGGCGGCACCGGCCTCGGTCGTCACTGAGCCCGACATCAGCAGATCGAGGGCGCGGGCGGTGTCGTGGTCTGATAATGGGAGCGATGGATCTGGGAGCATCGTGGAGCCTTTCGACCTTACGGTTTCCTTCGTAGTAGAGCGCCCTCGATGGCGGTCATTTCGGGGCCGTGGTCCGGAGCGCGAAGTTTTTTCTCCTCGGCTTCTTTCTCCTCGTCGGTGATCCGCTTTTTGAGATCCGCCAGGATCCGACCGAGGTCCTCAATGGCCTGGGGGCCATCGAGGTCGTCGATCAGCAGGATCAGGCCCAGTCGTTCAGGTACCTGTCGCGTCGGGGCAGCGATGGCCCGGTCGGCCAAGGCCGCCGTCCAACGCGCCGGGTCGTCCGCTCGCAAGGCTTCGAGGGCGCGGCCTGGAAACCACGGGGACAGACGACCGGCCGGTGCTCCCAATACCGCATCGACCAGGGGCGTCAGTTCCTGGACCGTGAAGGCGCTCATCATGTCCCGGGCGGGGGAGAACTCGGGATCGTGGAGGGTGGCGAGGAGTTCATCCCTGGCACTCCATCGTGGGAGGTCCTGTTGGCGGTCCGTCCACCAGAGTTTCCAGGCGCTGCCGGCCTGGGCCCGGTAACCGGTGATCAGCGCCAGCGTCTCGGCGGTCCGGCTGGCAACCTCGTCCTTGGTACCGGTGGCTAAGCCCAAGAGGGGCGGGACGGCCCGCAGGTCTCCGCACGTACTCAGGGCATTCAAGGCGAGGTATTGAGTCCAGGCCGAGGGGTCTGAACGCTTGCTGTCGGCGGCTCCTGCCCCGGGATCTACCGCGATTGCCGCGAGGGCCGGCGATAGGCGTCGATCGCCGGTTAATTGGGCCGTCTGAATCAAGATGTCGCGCTGAACGGAAGTTGAGGCGGGGAGCAGCCGCAGAAGGACTGGCACGGCCTTCGGTTGCCCGGCAAGCCGCGCCAGGGCCCGTTCCCGTTCCCGTAGGACCAGATCATCCGTCTCTCCATCATTCGCCGAAAGGACGGCAATCGCCTCGGGATTGCCGAACGCACCGAGGCTCGCTGCAGCGGCCTGTCGGATTGGGCCTTCGGGAACCCGCAGCAACTCCACGAGGCGGCGGTAGGCCATGGGGCCCGTGGTCTTGCCAAGGGCGAAGGTAGCCAATTCCCGAACGCGGGCCTCCCGGTCATGGGAAAGATCGATCAGCAGGGGTGCCGACGCCTCGCCGCCGATGCCATCGAGAACCTGGACCACCCGACTGCGGATCCGCCAGTCTCCATCCCCCGCTAAGACCTGCAGGTCCTTGACGACCTGGGCCTCGCGCGCGCCCCGGATGACCAGGGCACGGATCGCCGGTGCGTGGATCTGCGGATCGGGATCCGTCAGGGCCCCCAGGCTGCTAGCCCAGGGTTTTTTCGGGTCTGGGGTGCCGGGTCCCATCCATTTTTGGATGGTCTTCACCGAATCGATGACATCCAGACCACGGACGGGTGGCTCCTCCTCGGCAACCGCAAAACAGGCAAGGACAAGGAGGGTGGGGGCGGCACGCATGGGCGTCTGAGCATGGGGGGAAGCTCAGGCGGGGAAGGGCGTTCAGAGCCACGGGGAGATCCTGATGTGTGGTCTGGGCGACAGGATGTGAACCTGAGTCCAGGATTCCTTGCTCCTCGCTTTGCTGCGGTGCTGCGGAATCCCTGCGGTGGGCCGGAGGCCACGCCTGTGGCCTCCTCAATGCTTCGCGTTTGCCCGTCCTCGCCTTTGCGTCCAAGGGGACAGGCGCAGGGGCAGGTCCTGGCGACGTGACCAAATGCAGAAAGCCCGCCGAGGGGCGGGCTTTCTGCATTTGGTCGGGTTGGCTGTCCAGACTTCAAACTGGCGGCGGCGCCGCCTCGACCGCCGAGCCCTGGTTTTGGGGATACCATGGGCCCAGCCCATCCGCAAAACATCCTGGCTGCTTACAGCCAGGATGAAGGGTGACAAAGGTCGCGGGGGGCCGGGGCCGAAGCCCCTGAAACAAATGCTCGAGACTTCTGTCCAACCCCAGAACGACAATGCGGCGAGGGCCTATGGGTCGATCAATTCACGCAATCCCTCGCGGACGAACTCGAGCCGCATCTGCTGATGGCGCAGCAGCGTCTGCGGGAAGTGCCCTGACCGACCGCGGCAACGTGTCCCGCGACCCCGGCGCGGTGCTGGTCTTGTCCCCGCGAACGATGTTCCCGCAGGGACATGGCGTGTCCTCGTTATGTCCCTGCGACTCTACCCTGCCTTCTAAGAGGGCTCGCCAGGTTCTTGCGAAGGAGGCCAATCGGGAAGCACAGAATCTCGGGCGCCAGCGGAGCAGGCTTGAAGAATCCGTCCTCCATCTGGATCAGCGCATGGGCCGTGCGCAGGTCGTCATGGTGCGAGCCAGACTTCGAGTCGTACCCCATGATGACCTCGCCGTTTGAGGCGACGAGGTGGGCCAATCGCACATGGAAGTCCAAGTTGGGGCCAGGGCCTGCAGGGCGAGGCGTGACGATGTCCAGGTAGCGCTCGCCGGTAAGATCGCCCCAGCCATCTGGCATGAGCTTTCTGACGTACTTGAACTCCTTGTCAGTCTGCTCAACGGTGTTGTTGGGGGCGGCGATGTCCGTTCCCTGCGTCCCCAGCGACTTTGCCTCTTGCCAGGTCGACGGCAGACGAAGGCGCGTGGCCTCTTGCCGTAGCCGATCGCGCAGCGCCAGGACCCGCTGCTCCTCGCCGAAAATGATGAACTTATGCTGCCGATCACAAAGCAGGCCCGGGCCCAGGGGATACCCACGATTGTGAGGGCGGCGATCGCGCCCACCAGCCACCAGCCCAGGCCCATCACCAGGCCACCGAGCAGGAACC
>CAIUVD010000173.1 GCA_903902515.1 uncultured Planctomycetota bacterium
TCCAGTATCCGCATCGGGAGGAACACCGTCAGGAACACCATCGGCTGCTCCGACACGTGGAGGGGCTCATGGAACCCCGGGTCGCCGATTCCCCGGGCGATACCGCCGCCGTCATGGACTGCATCCGATCCCTGGTCCTCATGCATATTCTTAATGACGACTTAGAAATTCGCCATTTTGTCCAGGAACAGGCCAGCGCCTGATCCGATCAGACTCTACAACACCGGCAACGATTCCGTCAGCTCCCCATGCTGAAGGCGCAGCCGGGCGATGTACTGACGCAGTACGCGATTCGAGAGGCTAATGTCCGCTACCCGATGTTTCAAATCGCAGGTGCAATTATAGATCAGGCTATCGAAGGTGATGTCGCCGGTGGTCTGAAAGCCTCGGCGGTCGTTGGCCGCGATAGCCTTGAGCAGGTTCCGTTGATTGACCTGGGCATCCTTGGCCGGTTGAACGGTCCAGGCGAACGGGTGCTTACCCGTCACGACCTCATACACCATCATCGCCCAGGAATACACGTCACCACGGGTATCCACGAGGCTTTCCTTTTCGCCCGTCAGGGCCCAAAAAGCCTGTTCCGGACTCGCGTATTTGGGGGTGAGCATCACCGCTTCACCCTTGGACCGGCGAGAGCGCCAGCGGGCGATACCGAAGTCGGCGATCTTGCCCTGACCCGGTCCAAAAATCAGGATGTTCTGGGGTTTGATGTCGCGGTGGGCGACAAAGTGGTCATGGGCTTCTTTGATCCCTTCGGTGGCCTCCGCCAGGGCTTCAAGGAGGGAAATGCGGTCGAAACCGGGCATGGTCCGGCGATTACGCAGCACCCGGTCAAGGGAACCGAAACGGGCCCGTTCCGTGATCATGAACGGAAGGATCTTCATCGGGAAGAACTCCAGGAGTTCCTCCGGCATGTCCTCGGGCAATTCGGCGTCCCCGTATTCGATGACTTGCAGGATCGCCTTGGACCGGCGGGAGAGGATCATGGTCTTCTCGCACTCGACCTTGAAGGCCCCGAACGCCGCAATGGCATCGATAAAATCCGCTACCGCCGGTACGAACACCTTGACCGCAACCTCTTCACCATGGTAGAGCCCCGCATAGACGATGGTCTCCTTGCTCGGCTTGGCGAGGGGCTCCGTCAGACGGATCGCCTGGGCCAGAAAAACCTCCTTGAGGGTAGCCTCAAAGGCAGGTCCGTGGATCTGGCGCTTCTCCAGGATCTCGCTGGACGTGGGCACGGCCGTCGTGGTATCCAGCAATCCATGGCCGAGGTCCGTATCGTTCATGGGGAAGATAATGGCGCGGCAGGCAGGGGGACAACCATCCGGGCACCGCCCGGGAAACCGGATGGCAGGTGGAGTTGGACGCCCACCAGCCGGACACGGCCCCGCCACCAGCGTCGAACGATGCCCCGACCCCCTCCCACCGGGCCAGCGTAGGTCAGGTACTTTCGCCGATGGGGTGCCGACCAGATAAAGGCGAGGGCGGGCTCCAGGACCACCCGGATGGTCGGACAACGCGCTCCCCGGGCGATGATCAGATCCCCATGGCAGGCTCCATGGCCGATATGCTCAAGGAGGACGGCTGAACGCCAAACTCCCTCAGGCATGTCGAGCCCGGACCGCCGCCGGACCGCCACCGACCGGGCCCGGCAGGGCCATGAGCCGTTGCCACTCCGGCTCGGGCAACACCGTGGATTCATCGACCAGCATCACGGGGATGTCGCCATCCACACGGTAGGCCCGGCGGGTCGCCGGATCGATGGAGATCAAGCGGCCCTCCACCCACTTGAGCGGGGTGCGGGCCTCCGGGCACACCAGCAGATCGAAAAGGTCCTGGTCGAAGGGGAACATAGGCAGTCCGATTGCAGGGCGGGGAATCGCCCTAGGTTCCCCGGTCTATGCCCACACCGGCATCTGGCAATGCGCCCCGTAAAAACCGACGTCGACCAGGATCCACGCCTTCCCGGCAGATCACGGTCATCGGCCACAACACCCAGACGGTCGCCGTGGTCGGCCTATTCGTCGGTGCCGGCCTGCCGGTGCGGGTGTTCAGCGTCAATACCAGCCTAGAGGAATCCCTCGCACCCTATCCGGGCGTGACGGTCACGGTCCTGACGGACTATGGGAGCCGACCAACGGATCTACCGCCGCCGCCCTACGTGCTCACCGTCGACACCCCCGAGGAAGCCGCGCCCATCGGGGCTTGGTTGCCGCCGACCTGGGCACGGTTCCTGGAGCGCACCGTCCATCGCTCCAGCCGCCCGATCCCAGGCTTCCGTCACCTAGAAGGCACCCAGCCCGAGGATCGGGCCCCGGTCCTGCGCCGTTTGGCCAGCCTGGCCCGCCTCGACGCCCTGTGCGATCTTGCCCGGGCAGCCAAGGAACCCCTGATCCTCCTCTACGGCGACCCGGATCCCGACGGCATCGGCGCTGGCCTGGGCCTGGCGGCCCTGTGGAAGGCCGCCGGCATCAGTGCCCCGATCCGCTACTCCGGGGACGTGCAGCGGTACCAGAACAAACTCCTCCTGCAGTACCTCAAGGGGCGTGGTATCAGCCGCCTTGAAAAAGAGGAACTGGCTGCCGCCGATGCCATCGCCGTGGTGGACGCCCAGCCCGGTTTCTGGCGGGAAAATCCCCCCAAGGCCACCGTGGTCATCGACCACCACCCCCGGCGCGAGGACACGGATGCCCCGTTTGTCGACCTGCGAGAGGACTACGGGGCTACGGCCAGTATCGTTACGGGCTACCTCCTGGATGCCGAGGTGCCGATCGACCGGCGGTTGGCCACGGCCCTGCTCTACGGCATCACCACCGACACCAACGATCTCAAGCGCCACACCGGACCCGCAGACATCGCCGCCTTCGAGGCCCTGCACCAGAAGGCTGACCGTCGTTTCCTCTCTCGCCTTGAAAAAAGTCAGATTCCGGCCCCCGTCCTGGATCACATTGCCTGGGGCATCAGCCACCGGGTGGTCCACCGGGATCTGGTGGTGGTTCATTTCGGCGCCGTGCCCAATCCCGACGTGCTGGTCCAGGTGGCGGACCTCCTCTTGCTGACCTGCGGGATTTCCTGGGTGGTCTGCGCCGGGGTCGTGGAACGGGGCGGTAAGCGCCTGGTGGCGGTGTTCCGGGGCGACGGTCACCAGCAAGACGTCGGGGCTCGGGCCAAACTCGCCTTCGCCCGCCTCGGTAGTGCCGGGGGCCATCGCACCATGGGCCGGGCGGAAGTCCCCCTGGGAGAAGGTATCGGCGTGCTGGAAACCGTTGATCTCCTGGTCGATCATCTGTTCACCCGCATGTCCGAAGTCCGGCGGCGGCGCATGGCCAAGATTCTGCGCAGCCATCTTGCGGACGAGCGGCCGGCGGATCCCGACGACTACGAACTGGGGGCGTGATGCTGGAAGATTTCCTTGGTCAAGA
>CAIUVD010000174.1 GCA_903902515.1 uncultured Planctomycetota bacterium
ATGGTCTATGGGGTGCTTGGCAGACCTCCGCCCTGCGGGCCCGAACCATGCATGGTCGGGAACCCCAGGGCCTGCCCTAGCGGATCCCATCACCCCCGTTGGTGAATGATGTCGAGGGCGGCCACTCGGTAACCTTCACCCAAGGTCGGGAAGTTGAGGGTGTTGGCGACGAAGATGTCGATGTCGTTGCCGTTGAGCATCGCCATTTGGGCGATGGAGACGAGTTCCGCCGCGCCTTCACCACAGGCCTGGGCGCCGAGGAGTTTCTTGCCCTGGGCGTCAGCCACCAGTTTCAGCATGCCGTCGGCGCAGCCGGCGATCTGACCCCGGGCCAGTTCGGCAAAGGGGGCACGGCCCACCAGGCAGCCGCCGTGGCGTTCCTTGGCCTGACGCTCGTCGAGGCCGACGGACGACAGTTCCGGGATGGTGTAAATGCCCAGGGGGATCATTTCGGGGGGGACGCCCGGGGTCAGACCGCAGGCATGGCAGACTACCCGGCGGCCCTGGTCCATGCTGGTGGAGGCCAGGGAGGGGGGTCCGATGACATCGCCGGCGCCGTAGACGCCGCCGACGCCGGTCCATCCGTTGGCATCGACCTGAAGGAGACCCCGGTTCGTGGCGGTGAGGCCGGCCTTGCCGATGTCGAGTTCTTCGAGGTTGGCAACCCGACCGAGGGCACAGAGCAGTTTTTCGCTGCGAATCTCTTCGCCGGTGGCCAGGGTGGTGACGACCGTGCTGAGGCCGTCGTGGACCACCGAGGTGGTGGTGGCCTTGCCCAGGAACCTTGAGCCGGTGGCGGTGAAGGCGGCCAAGAACAGATCCGAGAGTTCTGGGTCGAGGAAGGCCAGGGGCCGCTCTGCCCTGTCGATGATCGTGACCTCGGTGCCGATGGCGGCGAAGATGCTGGCATATTCGCAGGCGATGACCCCAGAACCAAGCACCGTTAAGGTTTTGGGCAGATACAGCAGGCTGAGGATCGAATCGCTGTCCATCAGGTGCTGGTGGTCGATGGGAATTTCTGGAGGGGTCCGGGGGCGGGAGCCGGTGGCGACCACGATGCACGGGGCCGAAAGTCGCCGGCGATTGCGGCGGACGTCGCTGACCTCAATGGAGTTGGCATCGAGGAATTTGGCTCGGCCGTGGATGCGCTCGACTCCGGCGCGGGTCAGTTGCATGCCCATGTACCGCTGGTGAGCCTTGATGACCTGCTCAAGGCGCGTCATGAGGCTGGCGACCTGCATGCCTTCGGACTGGGGCAGGTCCATCAGGCCGCCAGTCTTGGTCCGGAAGGTGCTGAGGGCGAGGGCGGTTTCCCGCAGGGTTTTCGAGGGAATGGTCCCGCGATGGACGCAGGCACCGCCGACCGAGGACTCCTTTTCGACCAGGATGGCCCGTTGGTTGAGGGACGCGGCGTGGAGGGCTGCGTGGTGGCCGGCGGGGCCACCACCGATGACAATCACGTCGTAGGCTTCCACGTCGGGGGGAGTGGTGCTCATTGCAGGCTCTCCACGATCTGCTTCACGGCTTCCTGCTTTTCTAGCAGGGCATCGAATTCATCGGGATAAATATTGAGGGGGTCGAGCAGGGGATGGGATTGCAGGGCTTCCACACTGATGTCCTTGGGGCCGTAGAGCAGATGCGCCAGATCGTCCGCCAGGGCGGTCATCATGGTGGTCTGGGAGGCGGTGGTCGCCCGGTGGGGCTCGTGGTGGTAGCGGACAGTTTCCACAAGGCGGACCGGCAGGGCCCAGCGGCTGATAAGATCGGCCCCGACGTGGGCATGGAGGGCGGCCGCCGCCTGTTTGACCCCACCCCGAGCTTCTGGGGTGTTTAAGGGGATGCCGACCTGCTTGTGGATGCCAACCAGGGCATGGATCAGGACCGGGCGGCCGACGTCATGCAAAAGACCGCAGAGGAAGGCTTCTTCGACATTCCAGCGCCGGGAGCGGGCGATTTCCTGGGCGAAGGCGGCCGCCGCCAGACTGTGCTTAAACAGGTGGCGGACTTCGTCGCTGAAACCGTCGGCCTGGAAGATCTCACCCTTGCAGGCGATCGTTAAGCAGATGCCGCGGATTTTTGCCAGACCCAGGCGGGCTACGGCCTGGTCAAGGCTGACGATGGGGGTTGGTCCAGCGTAGAGGGAACTGTTGGCCATGCGCAGGAGATGACCGGCCATGGCCTGATCCCGGTGGAGGATTCGGGCCAGATCGCGCATATCAGCTTCGGGGTCGTTGGCCAATTGGACGACCTGGGCGGCCACGTCGGGCAGCATCGGCATTTCCAGGGATCCGGCTTTGAGCCGCTCCGAAAGGAGTTGGCGGACCGGTTCCGGCAAATGTCCGCCTGGCATGGCGTTCGTCGCAATCATGGAAGCCCCCGGACCTAGCATACCTCCAGACGTGGAGTTGCGCCAGATGAGGTTCGGCGCATCAGGTTCCGGGGAGGATCCGTTGGATCAGTTGCTCCAATATATTCGGTCCGGGATCGGCTAGGACGTGGCGGGCTTCCAGGACCCAGGCCCGAGGGGGGTGGGGCAGCCGAGCTAGTTTGACCGCATCCTTACCGGTGATGACCAGGGGATGGGGGCGCAATCCCAGCTCGGTGGCCTCTCGGGAGGTGAAATGGTGGTGATCCGGGAAACGCCAGGACTCGATGGGTTTCAGGCCCAGGTCCCGGGCTAGCTGTTCGAAGGCGGCCGGATGACCAATGCCCGAGGCGAGGGTCACCGGTCGGTCGCGCCAGGCCGCGAGGTCCTCCGGGGGGCCACCCGCCAAGGGCCGAAGGTGAGCGTCCTCCAGCCGATCGTGGACCACCGGCACCCCGGGGGCGATGCGCTGGACCTGGGCCAGGATGGCCTGCTGGCGCACCGGGTCCGCCTGGTCCCAGCGGGTTATCCACAGGAGGTGGGCCCGGGTCAGGGCCGAGGGGGATTCGCGGAGGTATCCGAGGGGCAGGGTCTGCCCGGGGGTGCCGTCCTCCCGGCCCCAGGGGCGCGTCGCATCGAGGAGCACGATATCTAGATCCCGGTGCAGCCGGCGGTGCTGGAATCCATCGTCGAGGACCAGGACGTTGGCGCCGCGATCCAGGGCCCTCCGGCCCCCTCGAACGCGATCGGGGTCGCAGATGACGGGCACGTCGCCCACCAGGGCCGCCTCTTCATTGGCGCCGCCCTCGCCCCGGTATCCCCGGGACAGGACGGCCGGCTGGCGGCCCAAGGAGGTCAGGAGGGCGCAGATGGCCTTGACGGCGGGGGTCTTACCGGTGCCGCCTGCCAGCAGGTTGCCAACGCTGATGACGGGAACGGGGAGGTGATGGACGGTCGCCAGGCCCTGGTCATAGGCCAGGCCACGAAATTCGATGAGGGAACGCAAAACCATCCAACCAGGCGTGAGCAGGAAGCGCGCAGGAGAGGTCGGCATTTCCTCCCGCCAGCGTCCGGCACAGCGGTGGATCCTCACAGTTGGATGGATTCCACCGGCGCGGGGGTGCCACCACGCTTGAGGGTCAGGGTCCGGGAGCGCGGGTCGATCTGGGTCAGGACCGTGGTCCTGGGATCAACGCCTTCCGGAAGATAGGCACGTTGGCCATTCGGGCCGTCCTCGGTGCCAAGACCAAACCAGGCGGTACATTGGCTGGTGGTGAGTCCCCGGGCCTCGATGGCTTTCGAGGCCAGATGGGCCAAGCGGCCCTTGCTGGTACCATCGCCCGTCGCGGCGGACCAGCGGAGGATATTGACGTTCACGGGATGGGTGGTGTGCACCCGAGGGCTCTGGGGATTGGGGTCGCCCAGGACCTCGGCTTCCTGGCCACTGACTTCGACTGATAACCGTTGCCCGGAGGCCGACAGCAAATGCATGGCCGCCCCGCCATGGCGCGGACCCTTGCGGATCCGCTGGGCAGCATCCTCAAAA
>CAIUVD010000175.1 GCA_903902515.1 uncultured Planctomycetota bacterium
CGTCGTGAACGCGGCGGGCGTATCTGTTTAAGCGACTTACTTTTTCTTGGTCGTCTTCTTGGCAGCGGCCAGGCGCACGTCGCGGCGGGCGGCCACCCGCAGGGGCAGGGCCTGGAGGCGGATAAAGCCCGTGGCATCGCCCTGGTTGTAGGCCCCACCGTCGGCTTCCATCGAAGCGATGGCGGCATCGTACAGGCTGTGGGCGCTTTCGCGGCCCACGACGATGACGTTGCCCCGGTCCAGTTCGAGGGTCACGCGGCCGGTGACGTGGCGCTGGCTGCTCTTCAGGAAGGCCTGGAGGGCGTCCATTTCCTCACAGTACCAGAAGCCGAAGTAGGCCATCTGGGCCCAGCGCACGGCCAGGGTGTTCTTGGTGTGCAGGAGATCGCGACCGACGGTCAGGGCTTCGAGGTCCTGGTGGGCCGAGAGCAGGATGGTGCCGCCCGGGGTCTCGTAGACGCCACGGCTCTTCATGCCGACGAAGCGCGACTCGACCATGTCGAGGCGGCCAATGCCGTGCTTGAAGCCAATTTCATTGGCCTTGGACAGCAGGTCATGGGCCCCCATGCGCTTGCCGTCGATGGCCACGGGCACGCCCTGTTCGAAATCGACGGTGATCGTCTGGCGCTTGGCCTTCACCTGGTCGAGGGGCAGGGTTTTCTGAAACATACGGTCCAGGGGGCGGGCCGCCGGGTCTTCGAGCATGCCGGCTTCGAAGGAGATGTGCAGGCTGTTGTCATCCGAGGACCAGGGCTCTTTGGCGGTGGCCTTGACCGGAATGCCCCACTTGGCGGCGTATTCCATGGCCTCGGCGCGGCCCTTGATCTGCTGGTTGAACTCCGGGTCGCGCCACGGGGCGATGACCTTTACGCCGGGCAGCAGGGCATAAGCCGTCAGCTCGAAGCGGACCTGGTCGTTGCCCTTGCCGGTGGCGCCGTGGGCGATGATGGTCGCGCCTTCCTTCTTGGCGACCTCGACCATGTGCTTGGCAATCACGGGGCGGGCCAGGCTGGTGCCCAGCAGGTAGCGACCTTCGTACTTAGCATTCCAGGCAATGGCCGGGAACACGAAGTCCCGGGCGAATTCCTCGCGCATGTCGACGATGTAGCACTTCGAGCCGCCGGAATTCAGGGCCTTCTTCTCAAGATCCGTGTACTTCTCTTCCTGGCCGACGTTGGCGCAGTAGCAGATGACATCGTAGCCCTTCTGCTCCAGCCAGCGGACAATCACGCTGGTGTCGAGGCCGCCAGAGTAGGCCAGGACGACCTTCTCCTTCTTCGCAGCGGCGGGAGCGGACTTCTTGGCAGGAGCGGACTTCTTGGCGGCCATGGGAGGTTCCTTGTTCGGGCGGGATGGTGAAAACGAAAACCCCCGACGCAATGGCCGGGGGTTTTGCAATCTTAACATGGGCAGTCTGGCGTCTGGCGTCTGGCGTCATTCCGACAACCCAGAATCCGAAAAACCGTGGAAGTGGTCCGTAGGCAAGGCGCTTTCGGCCGATGCATGGCAGCGCCATGTGAGGTCGGAAGCAACGCCGCATACGGGCCGCTTCCGCGGTTTTTCAGCGCATAGCGGCGCCGGCTGTGGCGAAACAGCCTTTTTCGGCGATCATGGTCTTGGCCTTGGGATCCATGTCGGCGGTCGTGACCAGCCAGCCGGTGACCTTCTGGCCAGGATAGCGGGCCTGCAGTTTGTCGCGCATGTCGACGAACTGCTCGCCATCCTTGGTCGCCAACTTGGCATCGCGACGCTTGATGTCGACGAACCACACGTCCTTACGACCCCGGGCCACGACGATGCGGCCAGGGCCATCAATGCCGTAGTTTTTGACGGGAACGGCTTCGACGCTCTGGAACACGGGCAGGCGGGTGTCTTCGGGGCGGTCCACCACGTCGGCGGGCAGGGGGTGCCCAGCCTTCAGCAGACGGATGATGGCCTCTTCGGTAGCACGGATGGCAATACGCACGGGGGCTCCTTGGCAGTCGTTAAAAGGGGATCAAAGAAAGTGCCCGACAGCGGAACGCTTGTCGGGCCAGCGAGTGAGACGGTTGAGGGGCGGGATGCTAACGAGTCGCAGCGAGAGCGCAAGTTATTTTTACGTGAATAATAGTGCTATAAATACCAGCCATAGGAGGAATTTTGTGGGCTTCTACCACCCCTTGTGGCATCACTTGTAACATACCGCCGGATTGAACAGGTGTTTAATCCGGCGGCCGTCTTATTTCCAGCGCCGCAAGTCCAGGGTCAGGGGGTAATCCGGGTCAATGACGGCTTCTTCAACCGTCACCGGGGTCCGGGCAAGACCGAAGGTCGTGAAGCGGGCCAAACGCCGGCCCTCGGCTTCCATGCTGTTGATGGGACGGGTCGTGGGGCTGCGCCCGCCCGGGTGAACGACATGGTAGGTGGCACCCGTTAGGGAAGCCTGGGCCCAGGTGTCCACCAGATCAAACGTCAGAGGGCTATGGATGGGAATGGTCGGGTGGAGGCAGGACGGCGGCTGCCAGGCCCGGTAGCGGACGCCACACACGGCTTCGCCAGCTACTCCGGTGGGATGGAGAGGCAGGGTGATGCCGTTGACCCGCAGCTGCCAGCGGTCCGGTGTCAGGCCCGAGGCCCGAATCTGGAGACGCTCGATGGAGCTGTCGACAAACCGCGCCGTACCCCCGCCCGCGTTCTCCTCGCCCAGGACGTTCCACGGTTCCAGGGCCTTCGAGATTTCCACCCGGCAGTCGCGGTAGTGGAAGTTCCCGATGATTGGGAAGCGGAATTCACACTGGGCCGCGTACCACGCTGGATCCAGGCCGCTTTCAACACACACGTCCTGGAAATCCTGCCACACGAAATGCCGCAGGAGGAACCGGTCGTGCAACTGGGTGCCCCAGCGGGCCAAGCGGGCCTGGTAGGGCTGCTGCCAGAAGCGGGCGATCAGGGTCCGCACCATCAGATGGGCCGCCAGGGACATCCGGGCGTGGGGCGGCATCTCGAAATTTCGGAGTTCGACAATCCCCAGGCGACCCGTGGGACTGTCGGGATTCCACAATTTATCGATGCAGAACTCCGCCCGGTGGGTGTTGCCGGTCACATCCGTCAGGCAGTGGCGCAGGACCCGGTCGATCAGCCACGGGGGGCAGACCGCGTGGTCAGGAATCTGCTCCAGGGCCGTTTCCAGTTCGTAGATGCTTTCGGTCCTGGCCTCGTCGGCGCGGGGGGCCTGGCTGGTTGGCCCGATGAAGAGGCCACTGAACAGGTAGGACAGGGACGGGTGGTTGTGCCAGTAGGCGATCAACGAGCGCAGCACATCCGGGCGGCGAAGGAACGGGCTGTCCCCCGGGTGGGCGCCGCCGATGGTGATGTGATTACCCCCGCCGGTACCGACGTGGTGGCCATCGACCTGGAACTTCTCGGTGGTCAGGCGGGAAAGTCGGGCCTCTTCGTACAGTTCCTCGGTCCGCACCTGCAACTCGGCAAACGACGACGCCGGGTGGATGTTGACCTCAATCACGCCTGGATCCGGAGTGACGCTGAAGGACAGCAGGCGCGGATCCCGGGGCGGGAGGTAGCCTTCGATGGCCACCGGCATGTGCAGGGCCTTGGCCGTATCTTCGATGGCCTCAATCAGGGCCAGCCAGTCCTCGGCGTGGTTGAAGGGCGGCAGGAACACCCGCAGCACGCCATTCCGGGGCTCGACGCACAGGGCGGTGCTCAGGACCGGATCGGCAGGCGGAGGCCCGAGTTTTTCGGAGCCCGGCACCTGGTGGCGTATTTGGGCTTTGATGGCCGTCGGATCCGCCGGCCAGATCGGGCCGACGGTGCTGGTCATCAGGGAATCGAGGGGCAAGCGATAGCCCATGGGGCTGTCGCCGGGGGTCAGGAACAGGCGGCCACGCCGCAGGCCCTTGGAGTTGCGCCAGTCGCCGGACACCCACTGATGACCCCAGCGGGTCAGGGGCAGGGCGTAGCCGACGACATTACCCAGGCCCTGCTCCAGGAGGCGGGCCAGGCGGACGCGCTCCATGCCGTCTTCGAGGTCGGCTTCGAGCGGGTCGATGTTGGGCGGCAGGCGCTGCTCGCGCCACAGGTGCCACAGGACGTCCTCGCGGGCATCCAGGGCATGGAGGGCCGGGACTTCCAGGCGGGCGCACAGGGCGGCGATGAACTTGCCGGCATCGGCGGTGCTGTGGCACAGGTCACGGCTGCCGTCGGCCATGTACTTCGGTTCGCGCCACACGGGCACGCCATCGGCCCGCCAGATGCAGCCCAGGGCCCAGCGGGGGATCGGTTCGCCAGGGTACCATTTTCCCTGGCCGATGTGCTTCACGGCGCCGGTGCCCCACTTCTTCACCAGGCGGTCGAAGAGGTCGCAGGCCCGCTGCCACTTGTGGTCGCCGAGGGCCCCGGTGTTCCATTCGTCGGCGTCGAGGTTGTCGATGGCCGTGAAGGTCGGTTCGCCACCGACCGTCAGGCGAACGTCGAGGTCCCGCAGGCAGCGGTCGATGGCCTCGGCCTGGTCCTGGATGGCCGCCCACTGCTCGTCGGTGTACGGATTCGTAACCCGGGGATCCTCGTGCAGGCGATCCACCTGCATGGCAAAGCCGAAATCCGTTTTCAGCTCGTCGTCCTCGTCCTTGGTGGCGAAGGACATGCTGCCGCTGATGGGCGCGGCATCCGAGGGATAGGGCGTGCAGGCCAGGGGAATGTGTCCCTCATCGGCCAACAACCCGCTGGTGGCATCAAGGCCAACCCAGCCAGCCCCGGGCAAGTAGGCTTCCGTCCAAGCGTGGAGGTCCGTGAAGTCCTTCTCGGTGCCACTGGGTCCGTCGAGGGCCTTTTGGTCGGCCTTCAGCTGCACCAGGTAGCCGGACACGAAGCGCGCGCCGATGCCCAGATGACGCAGGAGGTTGGCCAGGAGCCAGGCGGAATCGCGGCACGAGCCGCTGCCCTTTTCCAGGGTTTCCTCGGGGGTCTGGACCCCGGGCTCCATGCGGATCAGGTAGTTGATGTCCTGCTGCACCGCCTGGTTGACGGCCACCAGGGCATCGACGGTGGTCATGCCGGGCTTTAGTAGCGACCGGGCTTTGGCCAGGTAGGCGGCAAAACGGGGGCCGGCGGGCTCGCGCACCAGGTAAGGCGCGAGGTCGCGGACCAGTTCCGTGGGGTAGGTAAACGGATAGTGCTCAGCCGACGGTTCGACAAAGAAGTCGAAGGGGTTCACACTCACCAGGTCGGCGGTCAGATCGACGGTGACGCTGAACTCCCGGGTCGGCTTTTCGAACACCAGGCGGGCCTGCCAGGAGCCAAAGGGATCCTGCTGCCAGTTGATGAAGTGGTCCTCGGGAACGACTTTGAGCTGGTAGCCGGTGATCGCCGTGCGGCAGTGGGGTGCCGGTCGAAGGCGCAGAATCTGCGGGGAAAGGGTGACTTCCCGGTCGTACTGGTACCGGGTTTCATGATGGAGGCCAATGCGGATGGTCATGCCGATGCGGTACCAGAGAATGTGGGTTCGAGGGCGGCACTGACGGCCGCGCCACAGGCGTCGGTGAGGACGCCGAGTTGGGTCAGGTACGAGGGTAGCACGCCTTCGGTGAGCGCATCCACCGGTTCCTCGCCCAGGTGGGCCAAGAGGCCATCGACGGTGTGCCGAACATTGGTTGGAACCTGGCCCAGGACCGCGGCCAGGTCGACCGGGATCTCGCGGATATTGCTGTCGAGGGCCCGGGGGCTGCCGGGATGGGCCAGGATCAGGTGCAGGGCTTTGCGCGGGTTAATGGCCGCCGTGTGGGCCCGGCGGTAGGTTTCCAACAGGCCGGCGGAGGCCAAAAGGGATTCCCAACGCCGGTGGGGGGCGGAGCCCGCGTCGGGGACTTCGACCGCCGTGGCCATCTCGCCACGAACAAAAACGGCCAGCAGGCGGGCCAGGTGGTCCCCGCGTTCCACGGCCCGGCCGAGGTCGATGAGGCGCGGGACGCTGTCCCGCAGCAAGTCGTCGCTGGCCCCATGGACCTGCTGACACCGGGCAATGGCCCAGGCGCACAGGTCTTCGGCCCCGCGCTCGGCGAGGCTATCGGCCCCGAGGGTTTGGGCTTCGAGCCAGGCGCCGTTGATGGCCTCCCAGTACTCGTCGGTGAGGAGGTGGCGGGCCGTCCGGGCGTTGTCGCGGGCGGAGCGCAGGCAGGACCCGATGGATCCCAGGTGGGTTCGATCGACGATCAGCCACGCGGCGGCATCGTCGGCCCCCAGGGCGTGAACCTCGGCAAATTCCCCCAGGCTGCCGGTGATGGCCAGGGCATCCAGCCAGGGCCCAGCCACCACCTCCCGGTACTCCGGGGTCAGGGTCATGGCGTTGGCCACCAGGACCAGGCGGGCCATGTTCTCGGTCCGCTCTAAATAGCGGCCCAGCCAGAACAGGTTGCTGGCAAGACGGATCAGCATGCCTCCTCCTCGCCCTCGAGGACCCAGGTGTCCTTGGTGCCGCCGCCCTGGCTGCTATTGACCACCAGGCTGCCCTCCTTGAGGGCCACCCGGGTCAGGCCGCCGGGCACCAGACGCACCTCTTTACCCGCCAGGACATAGGGCCGCAGATCCACGTGACGCGGGGCGATACCCTGGGCCACGAAGGTCGGACAGGTTGAGAGGGCGAGGGTCGGCTGGGCGATGAAGTTGGCGGGGTCCTCCAGGATACGGGCCTTGTAGGCCGTCTGTTCGGCCTTGGTGCTGGTCGGGCCAACCAACATCCCATAGCCGCCAGAGCCATGGACTTCCTTGACCACCAGCTCGCTGAGGTTGGCCAGGACGTGGGACAATTCTTCCGGGCGGCTGCAACGCCACGTCGGGACGTTGGCCAGGATCGGCTCCTCCCCGAGGTAGAACTTGATCATCTCGGGGACGTAGAGGTAGGTGGCCTTATCATCCGCGACGCCGTTGCCGACCGCATTAACGATCGTGACATTTCCGGCCTTGGCGGCACCGACGATCCCCGGCACGCCCAGGACGCTCTCGGCTTTAAACACCGTGGGGTCCAAGTAATCGTCGTCGATGCGACGGTACACGACATGAACCTGCTGGGGCCCGCGCAGGGTCCGCATGTACAAGCGGTCCCGCTCAACGAACAGGTCGGTGCCTTCCACGAGGTGGACGCCCATCCGGCTGGCCAGGAAGCCATGTTCGAAGTAGGCGCTGTTGGCGGCCCCCGGAGTCATGACTGCAATGGTCGGGTCATCCACGCCCACGGGGGCGGATTCCCGCAGGGTTTGTAATAGCAGGGCGGGGTACTGGTCGACCGGCCGCACCGCCTGACGACGGAACAAGTCGGGCACCAGGCGCTGGAGGGTGGCGCGGTTTTCCAGCATGTAACTGACGCCGGAGGGGGTCCGCAGGTTGTCTTCCAGGACGTACCATTGGTCCTTCGAAACCCGCACCAGATCGACCCCCGAGATGTGGGAATGGACGCCGTTGGGCATGACGATGCCACTGGCGGCCTTCTCAAACATCTTGTTGGCGAGCACGGCTTCCTTGGGAATCACCCCGGCCTTTAGGATCTCCTGCTTACCATAAACGTCGGCCAGAAAGCGGTTGAGGGCGGTGACGCGCTGGATGCAACCCCGCTCCACGGTCGACCATTCCTTGCCGTCGAGGACCCGGGGAATGATGTCAAAGGGGATGAGGCGCTCGGCCCCGCTGGTGTCACCGTAAACCGCGAAGGTGATGCCCCGGCGGTGAAAACGACCGGAGGAGGCTCGTCGGATGCCCTCCAAGCGGTCAGCGGTGGCGGTGCGGAGCCACTGGTCCAGGGGCGCGTAGGCGGGGGCGAGGCCCTCGCCATGACGCATCTCGTGGAACTGGGTGGAGCGGGTCCGGGTCGGCGGAGTCAGCACGGCGGTATCCATGAGCTTGAGTTTGCCGCCCGAGCATCGGGGAACCACCGAACCCGAGTGCTTAATGGCGCAGCAGAGTGAGCGAGATGGGCCTGCTGCTGCGTCATTGAACAGATGGGGAAGCATCTCCCGCGCCAACCAGGACGAGGAGGGCCCGGGCGGCGGATTCCTCGGCCTTGCGGCGGCTGCCTCCCACGCCGGCGGCCTGGCGGTCATCAACCACCACCACGGCAGTGAACTCCGGGGCATGGAGGCTACCGCCGGTCTGCGAGGTGGTGTAGGTGGGCAGGCGCCGGTGGTGGGCCAAGGCCCAGACCTGGAGCCGCTGACGGTCATCGTCGATGGCGCCGGCCGCATCCGCGATGCGGCTTGAGAAGAGTCGCTCCACCGCACCCCGCAGGGCCGGGAAGCCACCATCGAGGTAAATGGCACCCAGGATCCCCTCCATGAGATTGGCTTTAATGCTTTCTGGCCAATGGTTTCCGGCAACAAGCCCAACACTGCAGTGGGCCAGCAATCCGGTTTCCTCCATGATCACCGCTAGGGTCGCCCGGGAGGCCAGCCGGGCCTTCCGGCGGCTCAGATCCCCCTCATCCACCTCGGGCCAAGCCGTGCACAGCAAATCACAAAGGGCCGCCCCCAGCACCGCATCACCGAGAAACTCCAGACGCTCATTCGCCAGTCGGCGTTTGTCGGCCGCGCTGGCCTGGGCCCCGCAGGCGCTGGCGTGGGTACAGCCTCGGCGCAGGAGGAGGGGGTCACGCATCTGGTGGCCCGTAGCCTGGGCCACGGCGGCTCGGCGTTGGGCATCGGGATCGACGGAATCGGCCATTACTGCAACACCTTACGGTGCTGGCATCGGGGGAAAGGGGGCTATCGTTCGACCCCCATGTCCGCTCCATCTTCCGCTCCTGCCACCGCCCCTGTTATTCGTGGCGACACCTTCCTGCAGACCTGTAAGTCCTGCGCCCATGAGTTCCGGGCCCCGGCCAAACTGGTGGGTAAGGGGATGCCCTGTCCCTACTGCCGGAAGTTGATGGTGGTCGTTGGGCCTGCTCCGGTTCAGAACGAGGACCGGCTGGTGGGCCGGGTGGTCGGCGGCTGCCGCTTGATCAAGCGTCTGGGCGCGGGGGCCATGGGTGTGGTGTACGCGGCCGAACAGGTTTCCGTCAGCCGTCAGGTGGCGATCAAGATGCTGTCCAGCAAGGCGGCGTCGGATCCTGAAGTGGTCCAGCGGTTTGAGCGCGAAGCCAAATTGTGCGCCGCGATCCGTCACCCCAACGTGGTGGCCGTATATGACTGTGGCTTTGAAAAGGGCGTGAATTATCTGTCCATGGAATGGGTGGATGGCTGCTCCTTCGCCGGCCTGATCGAGGAACACGGCAAGCTGACCTGGCAGGACGCGGCAGCCTATATTCTCCAGATCGCCCGGGCTCTCGAGCATGTCCACGGCCAGCACATCATCCACCGCGACATCAAGCCCGCCAACGTCCTCATTAATATGAATGGCGAAGCGAAGTTGGCAGACCTTGGCTTGGCCAAGCAGGTCGACGCGGACGGCGGCATGGGCCTGACCATGCAGGGCGTGGCCATGGGTAGCCCTGCCTACATGCCCCCCGAACAGATTCGCTCGGCCAAAGACGCGACCCCGGTCAGCGACCTCTACGCCCTCGGTGCCTCCTTTTACCAGGCCGTATCCGGCAAACTGCCCTTCGATGGCCGCAGCGCCACGGAAGTCATGGGCAAAGTCCTGCGCGAGCCGGCCCCGCCCATCACCACCCACGTCCCCGACCTGCCCCCGGCCATCGCCGCCTTCATTGACCGCAGTCTGACCAAGGACCCGGCGGGGCGCCTTCAGAACGCTACGCTATTCATCAAGGAGCTGGAGGCCGCCGTCGCCAATCCCAACGTCCTGCCCAAGGGGAAGGGCAAGGCCAAGGCCAGCGGTGTTCCATCTTCCTCGGCAGGGGGCTATGACAGCCATACGATCATCCTGATCGCTGCCATTTCCGTCGGCATCATCGCCCTGGGCGTGGTTGCTTTCCTCGTGCTGTGGTGATCACCGCCGATTTTCATCTCCATACGTGGTGCAGTGACGGGGCCAGCCCCCCACGGGATCTGCTGGCGGCTGTCCGCCGCCAGGGGGTTACCCATTTTGCCGTCACGGACCACGACACCTGCATCGGCTGGCGCGAACTGGCGGGTGAACCGGGTCTCATTCCCGGTGTCGAGATGACCGCCGGCCACGATGGCCGGGAAATTCACGTGGTCGGACTCGGCATCGATCCCGACGCTCCCGTCCTCAAGGCTCTGCGAGTGGCCATCCGCGCCCGCCGCGAGGAGCGTTTGGCTGCGATCATCGAGCGTCTACCGGTGCGCGTGCGCCGCAGCGTCACCGTCGAGGACCTCCGCGACTCCCGCGCGCCCACCGCGGGCACGACCCTGGGCCGCAACCACCTGGCCCGGGCCCTGGTCGCCCGGGGTGGGGTCCCGACCATCCGCGAGGCCTTCTCCGCCTGGCTGGCCGATGAACACACCGCCGACGGCACCCTCCCGGGCTTTCCCCCGGTTCGCGAGGTCGCCGACGCCATCCGTGCCGCCGGTGGCGTCGCCATCCTGGCCCATCCCGGCGTGTATAAGGACGCGACCCTCGTTTTCACCCTGATGGCCGAGGGCCTCGACGGCCTCGAACTGGCCCACCCCGGCCTCGACCCGACCCTCGCCAGCACCCTCCACGCCGCCGCCGCCCACCACGACTGGCTCGGCAGTGTTGGCACGGACCTCCACTGGCTTGGAGGCGCCCGCCAGCCCGGCCAAGTCGAGCAACGGGTACCCGGCCTCCCCGCGCTCCTGGCCCGTCTCGGCGCCGCCTGATCGCCGCTTCCCTCGCGCCCCCGCGCCTGGACACTCCCCCGCGTTGACAATTCAGACTGGGGGCGACCAGGTTTCGACGGGCATGCACCGGCGCTTTGCCGCGCGTCGTGGTGCGGGAGGCCACGTAAATAACCCGCAAAAACACACGTGCCGACGATCATGTCGAGTACGCTCTCGCTGCCTGATTAGTTAACTAATCGGCCGCAAGATGGAGACCCGGTGGTGCTGATGCCGCCGGTCATCTTCATAATAATCATCAGCTGGCTGACGGAGCCGCACTACTACCGTCAGTGAGACAAGACTGGACTGGTCCATGACGCAGGTTGGCAGCCGTCGTCGTGATGGATGAGATTAAATGACTGCCTACACGCGTAGACGCGGTGTACGAACATGCCCGGACGAGGGTTCGATTCCCTCCGCCTCCACCAGTTTGCCTCCGAGAGGTTCCGGCGCTCCGGCCCCGGATGACGATGGGATCGGCCTTAACAGGCCGGTCCCATCGTCATTTTCCGGTGCCTCCGCGCCTCCTCCAGGCTTCGCCGTCACTCGGCACGAGCCCCACATGGGGCTCGTGGTCTGGCATTGCCAGACTCCCCTCGCTCCCCCCTCGGACTCCCCCTTCCGCCTCCGCTGCGCTCCGTTGGACCAGGGCGGCTCCGCCCCCTGGACCC
>CAIUVD010000176.1 GCA_903902515.1 uncultured Planctomycetota bacterium
GCGGTTCTCGAATCCCTCGCCCTGCCCCTGGTGGCGATCCTCGCCGCCCTGGTGCTGTTCGGGGTGTTCGTGGCCGCCAATGGGGCGGATCCCCTGGCGGTCTACGGCCTCATGTATAAGGGCGCCTTCGGGTCATGGTTCTCGTGGCAGAACACCCTGACCCGCGCGGCACCCCTGATGCTCACCGCCCTGGCCACAGCCCTTCCGGCCCGGGCCGGGTTGGTGGTCATCGGCGGCGAGGGTGCCCTCGTGCTGGGCGGCTTGGCGGCGGCGGTGACCGGTGGCTGGCTGGTCGAAGCCCCTACTGCGGTGGCCCTGGTGGCCATGGCGGTGGCCGCCGCCGCGGTTGGTGGTGGATGGATCGGCGTGGCTGGCGGTCTGCGCCAGCGACGCGGGGTCAATGAGACCATCAGCAGCCTGCTTCTGGGCTACATCGCCATCGCCGTCATGAACCATTTGGTGGAGGGACCCCTGCGCGATCCCGCGACCCTCAATAAGCCCTCGACCATCAGCATCGGCGATGATCACATGATTCCCGGCATCGCCGGCAGCGATGTCCACTGGGGCCTGGTGGTGGGGGTCGTGGCCTGCGTGATGGCCTGGCTAGTCATGTGCCGGACCGCCACGGGTTTCGCCATCGATATGGTCGGTGGCAACCTGCGCACGGCCAAGCTCTGCGGCCTCCCCGTATCCGGATTGGTCATCGGTACGTGCCTCGCCGGTGGCGCCGCCGCCGGCTTGGCCGGGGCGGTGGAGGTGGCGGCGGTTCACGGCCGGGCCAATGCCTCCCTGATCTGCGGCTATGGCTACACGGGTATCCTGGTCGCCTTTCTCGCCCGCCACCATCCCCTGGCGATTATCCCGGTGGCCATCCTGCTGGGCGGCATCGTCGCCAGCGGCGGATTGCTGCAGCGACGGGCCCATCTCCCCGATGCCACGGTCCTGGTGCTCCAGGGCCTGCTGTTCGTCGCCATTCTGGCCACCGAATCCTTCCGCGGCCGCTGGACCAGCGCCCGCCCGGCCGCCGCGCCGGCCCCAACCCCCGCCGGAGCCAGTCATGTCGGATGATGCCGCCCTCGGTTGGCTCGGGGTGCCCCTGGCGGTGGTCGCCGGGGCCATTCGCGTCTCGACCCCGTTCATCCTCGTCAGTCTCGGCGAATGCCTGACTGAACGCAGCGGACGTATCAACCTCGGTCTGGAAGGTACCCTGGTCCTCGGGGCCATGACCGGCTATGGGGTCTCCTACCTGTCCGGATCTCCATGGCTAGGCGTCTTGGCGGCAGGCACGGCGGGCGCCCTGTTCGGCCTGCTCCACGGCTGGTTGTGCAGCCTGCGGCGGGTCAACGACATCGCCCTCGGCATCGCCCTGATGCTCCTCGGCACCGGCCTGGCCTTCTTCCTCGGCAAGGCCCTCATCCAGCCCACCGCCCCGCGCCTGCCGACCATCCCCATGGGCGGTTGGCTTGGCAATGAGCAACTGGCCAGCGCCCTGGCCATTTCCCCCCTCTTCCTGCTCGGTCTCGGCCTGGCGCCTCTGCTGGCCTGGGGTCTGCGTTCGACCCGGGCCGGCCTGCGCCTGCGTACCGTCGGCGAAAGCGCCGACGCCGCCCGTGCCCTGGGCCTGTCGGTGGATGGCTGGCGCATCGGCGCGACGGCCTGCGGAGGCTTCTTGGCGGGGATCGGCGGCTCCTACATGTCCCTCGTCTATCCCGGCAGCTGGAACGAGGGCTTATCCAGCGGCCAGGGCCTGATGGCCGTGGCCCTGGTGATTTTCGCCCGCTGGCAGCCGGTGCGCTGCGTGTGGGCCGGTCTGCTGTTCGGCGGCACCAGCGCCCTCGGTCCGGCCCTGCAATCGGTTGGCGTCACGGGTGGCTACTACCTGTTCAACGCTGCGCCCTACGTCCTGACCCTGGGCATCATGATCCTCACCAGCTCGCCCCACCGGACCCTGGCGGGCATGCCCCTCGAACTCACCCGCATTCGCTAAGGTGCCCATGGCCACCATCGCCGCCGAACCCTACGCCTGGCCCTGGAACGGTGACCTCCGCCCGGAGAACACTGTCCTGATCGTCATCGACATGCAGACGGATTTCTGCGGCCTGGGGGGGTACATTAACCTCCTGGGCTACGACATCTCGGCGGCTCGGGCCTGCATCGATCCGATTGCCCGCCTGCTGGGCGCCATGCGGACCAAGGGCTACCACATCTTCCACACCCGCGAGGGACATCGGCCCGATCTGGCGGATCTCCCCGCCAACAAGCGCTGGCGGTCGCGCAACAGCCCCTCGGGTATTGGTATCGGCGATACGGGGCCCTGTGGCCGGGTGCTGGTGCGCGGCGAGCCGGGGTGGGACATCATCCCCGAACTGAAACCCCTGCCCGGCGAACCGATCATCGACAAACCCGGGAAGGGCTCCTTCTGCGCCACGGACCTGGAGCTGCTGCTGCGGGTGCGCGGCATCGACAACATCATTCTCACGGGCATCACCACCGATGTCTGCGTGCATACCACCATGCGCGAGGGCAATGACCGTGGCTTCGAATGCGTGCTGGTGGCCGACTGCTGCGCCGCGACGCTGCACGCCAACCACCTGGCAGCCCTGCAGATGATCAAGATGCAGAACGGCGTGTTCGGCGCCGTGACCACCAGTGCTGACCTGCTGGCCGCCCTGCCATGAGCGAGGCCGTAATCTCCGATTGGCCGGCCGCGAAGGAGACGGGCCACCCGCCGGTGGTTGAATTGTTTAAGGTGACCAAGCGCTTCGGGTCCTTTACGGCCCTGGAGAACGTCTCCCTCTGCCTCAAGCCAGGCACCCTGCATGCGCTGCTCGGTGAAAATGGCGCCGGCAAAAGCACCTTGGTCAAGGCGCTACTGGGCTACCACGTGGCGGACTCCGGGTCGGTAATGGTCGGCGGCCACGAAGTCGCCATGACCCATCCGACGGTCGCGCATGGCCTCGGCATCGGCATGGTCTACCAGCACTTCACCCTGGTGCCGAACCTGACCGTGGCCGAGAACCTCGTCCTCTCCCGGGACGAACTGCCCGTGGTCATCGACTGGGCCGCCGAGCGTCGCCGCCTGGTCGAGTTCATGGCCACCATGCCCTTCGCCATCGATCTCGATCGGCCGGTGGCGGCCCTGGCGGCGGGCGAGAAGCAGAAGGTCGAGATTCTCAAACAGCTCTACCTGGGTCGCAAAGTCATCGTCCTCGATGAACCGACCTCGGTGCTGACCCAACAAGAAGCTGACGAGGTCCTGTCCCTGATCCGCGCCCGCGTGGTGGCGGGGCAGTTGAGCGTGCTGATGATCTCCCACAAATTCCGGGAAATTACCGCCTATGCCGACGAGGTGACGATTCTGCGTAAGGGCCAGTGGGTCGGCTCCGGCAAGGTAGCGGACATGACCACCAAGCAGATGGCCGATCTGATGATGGGTGGCGGGACCACGGTGGCCGCCGCTGACCGCCGCGAAGGCCCTCCGGGGGAGGTCCGCCTACGCCTGGAGAGTCTGAGGGCCGACGATGACGTGGGCGTACCGGCCGTGGACCGCGTTTCCCTGGAAGTCCGGGCCGGTGAGATCCTCGGCATCGCTGGCGTCAGCGGCAACGGCCAGAAGGAACTGGTGGAGGTGCTGGCGGGCCAGCGTCGGGCCACCAGCGGAGTGATCCGCGTCGATGAGTTGCCGTACACTCCGACGCGCACCGCCATGCGCCGGGCCGGGGTCCACATCCTCCCGGAGGAACCCCTGCGTAACGCCTGCGTCGGCAGCATGAGCGTGGCCGCCAACCTGGCGTTCCGGGACTTTGATCGGGCCCCCCTGGTGAAGGCCGGCTGGTTCGTGTCATGGAAGGCCATCACCGCTCGCGCCCGTAGCCTCATCGAGCGTTATGGGATCCGCACCACAGGTCCTGATGCGCCCATCGCCAGCTTATCCGGAGGTAACGTCCAACGCGCGGTCCTGGCCCGCGAGGTCGATGGCACGGCCCGGGTGTTGATCGTCGCCAATCCGTGCTTCGGCCTGGATTTTGGTGCCGTGGCCCAGGTCCGGCGGCGGATCATGGAAGCACGCAACGGCGGGGCGGCGGTCCTGCTGGTGAGCGAAGATCTCGACGAATTGCTGCAACTCTCCGACCGCTTGGCGGTGATGGCCGACGGCGCCCTCGTCCACCACACCACCCCCGCGGCCACCACCCCGGCGGAACTGGGGAAATACATGGCAGGACACCCATGATCACCCTGGCGGCGGCCCAGCCGTATCCCTACACCTTCCCGCCCGTGCGGACCGCACTGGTCCTGATCGACTTCCAACGCGACTTCCTTGAGCCTGGGGGTTTTGGGGCTGCCCTCGGCAATGACGTGAGCACCCTGGCCCCGTCCTTGGCACCGGCCCAGGCCCTGCTCGCTGCCTGGCGTCAGCGGGGCCTGACGGTCCTCCACACCCGGGAAGGCCATGCCCCGGACCTTCGGGATTGCCCGCCATCGAAATTGATCCGGGGCGGAGGCCCCTTGACCATCGGCGATCTTGGTCCGTTGGGTCGCATCCTCATCCAGGGCGAACCCGGCCACGCCATTATCCCGGCCTTGGCTCCGCACCCGGGCGAGATTGTCATCGATAAACCCGGCAAGGGCATGTTCCACCGCACCACGGTCGACCAGGAACTGCGGCATCGGGGCATCACCCACCTGATGTTCACCGGGGTGACCACCGAGGTGTGTGTGCAGACCTCGATGCGCGAAGCCAACGACCGGGGCTACGAATGCCTGCTCGTGGAGGACGCCACGGACAGCTACTTCCCGGCCTTCAAGGCCGCCACCCTGGCGATGATCCGCGCCCAAGGCGGGATCGTCGGCTGGACGGCTTCCTCTACGCTCATTCTGGAAGCCCTTGCCCATGCTCACTGATCCCCTGGCCATTCCCGACCTGCTGGCCCGGGCCGGTGATGGGCGACTGCACTGGCAACCCTTCCGCGAGGGCATCGAGATCAGCCGCCTCTACGACCTGCCAGACGGGCCCGCGGCGGCCCTGTTGCGCTATGCCCCGGGGGCCACGGTCCCGCCGCACCGCCACACCGGCTATGAGCACCTCTACATCCTCGCGGGGTCCCAGCGCGATGAGCGGGGCCACTACCCCGCCGGCACCCTGGTGATCAACCCGCCCGGTTCGACCCATGCCGTGGCCAGTCCCGAGGGCTGCCTGGTACTGGCTATCTGGGAACGGCCCGTGGCCTTCCTGACGGCGTAATCAGCCCGCCGACCGATCGCTGCGCCAGGGGAAGACGCGTCGGTCGGCACCGTTGCGAAGGGCTGCCTCTGGAGTGTTGACCCCGGTGTCGATCGAGACCGGTCAGGAACCGGTCTGCATCACCACGACCACGTTGAACGCGATGTAGAGCGCGGACAAACCGACCATAAACCAGCGTTCGCGGACGATGTAGGCGGCCTCGCCGGCCGTCCCCGCGAAACGTGCTGACAGCACGCAGGCCGCCGAGGTAATGACCGCGTAGAGGAAGGTCGCCGCCTGGATCTTGTCGATCAGGTTGAAGCCGCCCTGGGAGTGGACCATGCTGTCGAGGATGTACTGGTTACCGATGACGGCGAAGAAGCTGGTCAGGACCAGGGCCAGTTTCGCATCCAGCCGGTCGGGGGCGAGCAAGACCGTCAGCAGGGAGACGATGAAGGCGGCGTAGGTGGCGATGAACAGCTTGAAGAAAATCTTGTGGCCGTCGTGGGCCAATTCGACCACGAAGTCGACATAACTATATGAAAGGGCATCGCTGGCGGCATCGAGTTCGCCGA
>CAIUVD010000177.1 GCA_903902515.1 uncultured Planctomycetota bacterium
AGCAAAAAACATGAAAGAATTACAGATACAATTCACTCAGACGCCTCAGACGATTAAATCTAAGTTTAAATCCGTCAATTCCACCGACATCAACTTCAGTAAGTTTATTAAAGATTATCACAATCAATTTTTAATCCAAAGCGAAAAGGCTCATGAAATCGCAATTATATCGGATAAGTTTTCCTCAATCCGTCTGCGGGAATTTTAATTAAATCCGTCCATAATCGATATTCTCACAAAGCATACCAAAACACATTACGGAGGCCTTAGGTCACCGTAATGTGTTTTGGTAATGCCACAGAGCAGTCCCATAGCACGCAGGTCTGCGATTAAATTTCCTCCTATCTAGTCATGAAGCTTACCTAGTAATAACCAAGCCACCGAATAAAATTAGAATTACACTGAAATTTGTCGATCTCTAGTTGGCTTTAGGACCATACATAATTATTATTAATACCGTTTGAGTCAGGTTTTAATCTCCAAATCATCCTCCCCAGGGTTTCCGCAATACCCTGCAATTTGCGGACTATTTATCCTGCCCTGACCATGGCCGCGCTGGCGTGCCCCCAAACACAGTAGGCACTTGAGCATGTCCTGTGGAGGAGGTCGCTGAGTCCGTCCATCGGCTGCTGCAACAGCAATGGATCGTGTTCGAGGACCGCTCCCAGGTGGCGCAGGCCCTGGCCCTGTACGTGAAGCACCAGGGGAGCATTGGGCTCACGGATGCCCTCATTGGCATCCGCAATCAGGCGGCGGGCTGTGAGGTCACCGCGACCTTTGACGAGGCCGCCCAGGCTATCCGTCACCGCGAACGCCGCCTCTTCGTGGCACCGGATGCCGCTCTACCAAAGCGGCCCAACAAATCGAAAAAGCCTCACTGAGGACACCTCATGGCTGGGTCCTGGAGATGCCTCGGGAACACCCGTGAGGCCATGGCCATGCATTGCCGTCCGACCACCCGGCCCACGCTGTTCCACGTCCAACGAACCTCCCACGACGACAGCCATCCCCGTGCCCACCCCCTCAGACGACACCACCCTCCTCGCCGCCCTCTCTGCCGACGGCTCCGCGCTTGGCAACCAGACCCTACGGACGACCCTCGGATGGGACGAAGACCGCTATGCCGCCGCACGGGACACCCTGGTGTCGCAAGGGAAGGCATTGAAAGGTCCAGGACGCGGCGGGAGCCTACGCCGTGCGGTAGCCGCGCCTGCCACGGCTACTCCCTCACAGCCCACTCCCATGTCAGTCCCTACACCCCCTCGCCCCTCTGCCCCCGCCGCTCCACGCCCAGCACCGGTGACCAAGCCTGCCGACACCAGCCTGTCGGCTTTCCTGTGGTCCGTGGCGGACCTCCTGCGTGGCGACTACAAGCAGTCGGACTACGCTAAGGTCATCCTGCCCTTCACGGTCCTGCGGCGGTTGGACTGCGTGCTGGAATCCACCCGGGCGGTGGTGCTGGCTGAGGTCACCAAGCGCACGGCTGCGGGCCTGAATCCCGACCCCTTCTTGCGCAAGGTGTCGGGCCAACTCTTCTACAACACCTTCCCCAAGGGCCTGCCCGAGATTGTCGGCGACCAGGACCACATTGGTGAGAACCTGCGGGACTACATCCAGGCGTTCTCTGCCGAGGTCCGGGACATCTTTGGGCACTTCGATTTCCACGCCCAGATCGACCGCCTGACCAAGGCCGGGCTACTGTACCAGGTGACCGAGAAGTTCGCCGGAATCGACCTCCATCCCGATGCGGTCAGCAATGCCCAGATGGGCAGCGTGTTTGAAGAGCTGATCCGCAAGTTCGCCGAACTCTCCAACGAGACCGCCGGTGAGCACTTCACGCCCCGTGAGGTCATCAAGTTGATGGTCAACCTCCTCTTCATCGAGGATGACGAGGCCCTGAGCAAACCCGGCGTGGTGCGCCACCTGTACGACCCCACGGCGGGCACCGGCGGCATGCTGTCCGTCTCGGGCGAACACCTGTCGGAGCACAACCCCCAGGCCCGTCTCGTCATGTACGGGCAGGAGCTGAATCCCGAGTCCTACGCCATCTGCAAGGCGGATATGCTCATCAAGGGGCAGGACATCTCCAACATCTGCTTCGGAAACACCCTCTCGGCCGATGGCCTGCCAGGGAAGCGGTTCGGCTACATGCTCTCCAACCCGCCCTTCGGCGTGGAGTGGAAGAAGATCGAGACCGTGGTGCGCAAGGAGGCCGATTCCCAGGGCTTCAACGGCCGCTTCGGGCCGGGCCTGCCGCGCGTCAGCGATGGCTCCCTGCTCTTCCTGCTGCACCTCATCAGCAAAATGCGCCCCGTCAGCGAGGGCGGCAGCCGGTTCGGCATCGTCCTCAACGGGTCCCCCCTGTTCACCGGCGGTGCCGGGTCCGGGGAAAGCGAGATCCGCCGCTATGTCCTGGAGAACGACCTGGTGGAGGCCATCATCGGCCTGCCCACGGATATGTTCTACAACACCGGCATCAGCACCTACATCTGGGTAGTGACCAACCGCAAGCCGACGGCCCGCAAGGGCAAGGTCCAGCTCATCGATGCCAGCGCCATGTGGCAGAAAATGCGGAAAAGCCTGGGCAGCAAGCGCAAGGAACTGAGCGCCGCCCATATCGAGGACATCACCCGCCTCTTCGGTGACTTTGCCGAGGTCAGCCGCCCCGGTGAGGACTCTCGCCCCGGTGAAGCCTCTCGCCCCGTGCCCATCAGCCGCATCTTCAAGAACGAGGACTTCGGCTACCGCACCATCACCGTCGAGCGTCCCCAGCGGGACGCCGCCGGGCAGATCGTGGTGGGGGCCAAGGGCGGCGGGAAGGGCAAGCCCGTGGCCGATGCGGACCTCCGCGACACGGAAAACGTGCCCCTGAGCGAGGACGTGGAGGCCTATTTCCGCCGCGAAGTCCTGCCCCACGCGCCGGATGCCTGGATCGACCACGATAAAACCAAGGTCGGCTACGAAATCCCCTTCAACCGCCATTTCTACGTCTTCAAGCCGCCCCGGCCCCTGGCCGAGATCGACGCGGAGCTGAAGGGCGTCACCGACCGCATCCTGACGATGATTGCGGGGCTAACGCAATGAAACGGCTCGCTTCTGCTCGCCGTCACATTTCCGCGACACTGTCGCGGAAATGTGACGGTAGGATTCTTGCAACGCTGTCACAAGAATCGTGGTTCGCAGCCCCGACGGGGGTATCTAACGACAGCCCAGGGCAACGCCCTGGGGAATTATCATGCCTCAATCCCTCGCTCGCCT
>CAIUVD010000178.1 GCA_903902515.1 uncultured Planctomycetota bacterium
GCCGAGCTGGGGCTCGGCGCTCCCAGGGATGGCGCTCCCGGGCCTTGCCAAGGCCAGGCATCTAACCCGGCTTTCGCCGGATTGTTGGCGATGTAGGCCAACGTCTGCAGGTAATGACGCTCATCTCGGATGTAACGATCCCAATACTCCCGTTGCCAAAGGTTCTTGGGCGGTTCGACGCCGACCGTCTTCAAAGCAGCTTTGATCCGATGCGAGGAGACGGATTTCCAGGCCTGAACGATGTCGGGCACGGGCACCAACGGTTCGATGAGGACATGCACATGGTTGGGCATGATGACCCAGGCTAGCAGGCGATAGTCCGTGCCGTCGCGGTTGAGGAGCACCGACTGGACGATGTTGGCGTAGGTTCCGTTGTTGAGCAGGCAGCTTCCATGGCCCGCATCCAGAAAGTGGTCGATGCGGGTCCGCCGTTCGGCATCGTCGTCAGGGCAGGTGCGGTCCAGATCAGCGACGACGTCGGCGGGCAGGCTGTCGGCCAGACGAAAGGTGATGGCTTGGATGGTACCGGGGGCGTCGAAATGGGGGAGGTATCCCCGGGAATGCCACGGGGTAGGTGTGTTGTCCTCCCTGGGAGCGCCGGCGCCCTCGTCGGCTTCGAGCGATTTACGAGCCGGCGAGGGCACCGGCGCTCCCGGGCGTGGCGCTCCCGGGCGTGCATCGAGAAAATCAGCGACGATACGGCGATTGAAGGTTTGGGTGATGCTGTTGGTCGTGATGAATCCGAAGCGACGAATGGCCTGCATGCGCGTGAGTTGGGCCGCATGGTGCCACCAATACATCACGAAATCCGCCGTCTCCGGTACGTCGGTCCAGGTCTGACGCAGGGTCTCCACATAGCCGTCACCCAAGGCCAGACGCAGGCGCTTGTTGCCGATAAACGGGGGATTGCCGACCACGAAATCCGCCGCAGGCCAGGTGGCCTTGCGGGGGTTGAGGTAGCGCAATACCGGCACCCGGGCAGAGGGGTCGGGGATGGGCTCGCTGGTGGTGGGGCTGGGGATGTAGGATCGGCCATCCCAACGGGTCTGCCCCGTGGGCTCGGTGCCATCGTAGGCCAACAGGGCATCCTGGCGTCGAATCTGCTGGTAGTCGTGCAGCACCGGCTTGGGCCACGAAGTATCGCCCGCTGGGCGGGTGCGGCGGTACCATTGCAGCCAACCGATCCACAGCACCAGTTCCGCCACGGGCACGGCGTCGGGGTTGATTTCCAGACCAAGAAAGTTGCGGGGGTTGATGCCCAGGTCATCGACGCGGCCCGTGGCTACGCCCAGGTCGCGCTCCAGGGCGGTGACTTCCGCCTCCAGGCGTTTGAGGAGGTCGAGGGCGACGTAGAGGAAGTTGCCGGTGCCGCAGGCAGGGTCGAGGACGCGGACGGCGGACAGGCGACGGTGGAAGATGTCGAGGAGGCGTTGGGCCAGGCCTAGGGCGTGGTCCTCGGCGGTGGCCTTGGTGCTGCGCTTGCTGTGGCGGGCCTGGTCCTTGGTGGCACCGGTGAAGCGAGCGATGAGGTCTTGGGCAGCCTTGGTGGCGGCGCCGCCCGCCATGGCGGGACCATCGGCAGCCACCAGAGCGTCGATGACGGCCCGGACCTCGGCCCATTCCTGGCGCAAGGGGTCCATCACCGTGTGGTCGACCAGCAGTTCCACATAGGCCCGGGGCGTGAAGTGGGCCCCCAAGCTATGGCGTTCCTGGGCGTCCAGGGCCTGTTCTAGGACATTGCCGAAGATGGCCGGTTCGACTTCGTCCCAGCGCATTTCCGCCGTGCGGATGAGGAGTTCGAGCTGGGTACCCGTGAGGGGCAGGGCCGTGGCGTCCTTGAACAGGCCACCGTTGATTTGGGCCACCTCGTCGCCGAGGACGGCGGACCAGCCGCCAGCGTTGAGGTCCGCCCACAGGGCAGTCAGGCTTTTATGGGCGTTGGCGGGGGCCGGGCGGAGGCGTTTGAGGAATTCCGTGAATTGGTGGGGCTTCATCAGCCCGATGTCCTCGGCGAAGGCGCAGAAGAAGTAGCGGATCAGGAAGGTGGCGATGGTCTGCCGTTCGATCCCGGGGGCCCGCAGGGCACGCACCAGTCCGGCCAATTGGGAGGCGGCAGCCTGGGTAACGGCCTGGGCCTTGGCGGCGGGGTCCAGGCCGTAGGGGTCGGTCCAGATTTGGCGCAGGAGGGCGCGGGTGGCCTCCTGGGTGAGGTCGGCGAGGGGGATGCGGTTGGCCCCGGGCCGGGGGAAAGGTTGGTAGCCCCGGCGGCTTTTGGAGAAGTCGGCGTAGAGGTCGAAACTGCCGCCCAGATCGATGATGATCAGGAACGGGATGGGCGGTTCGGTCTTGGCCAGGGCCCGTTCGTACTCGACGGCCTGGGCAGCGGCCTCGCGCAGGCGCAGGGCGTGGGCCGGAGTGCCGCGCTTGGCCCCTTTACGGGGGGCGGCTTTGGCTTCCAGGATGAAGTGCCCGCGCCGGTAGGCGTCCAGGGAATTGCGATGGCTGGTACCATCCAGGTCCAGGCGTTCGACACGGTATTCCAGGCAATAGGCGTTGTCCCGGTCGTCGGACCAGGGATCTGGTTTTGGCACGCCGAGGAGGTCGCAGAGCTCCGTCACGAACAACTGGTGATTACCGCGTTCGTTGCCGAGGACGCCGGCCCATTTCGTGAGGAAATCCGCGGGGGTCATGGGGCTGCACAATAGGGGGTCAGGAATTGACGCCATGGGAGCCGGCTTTTCATAAGGAAGGACTTGCTGGTAAATTCATCTAGTTCATCTAGATTGTTTTTATGGCTACCCTGCGAATACCCATCTGGCCCCTCCAAGAAGCCAAGAACCGTTTGTCGGAACTCATTCAACGGGCGGAAACCGAAGGTCCCCAGACCATCACCCGCCATGGCACTCCCGTTGCCGTGGTGGCTCCGGTCATGGGGGCTGGCGTCGGCGCGGGGGAGTCGGCCTGGGCCCTGCTGCGCGATGACACCGTGGCCAGCCTGGGTGGGTTGCCGGACCTGCCCCGGCGGGTGGCGGAGCCCAGTGCCGAGGCTCCCCTGCCATGGTGATCGGGTACCTGTTCGATACCTGTTTAGTTTCGGAAACCTCCAAACCCCTGCCCGATGCCCGAGTTGAAGCCTGGCTTCGCGGTGTGTCGGCGACGCGGGTCTGGACCAGTGCCCTGGTGTTCGGGGAATTGCAACACGGCATCAGTCTGTTGGAAGAAGGCGCACGCCGGAGGTCGTTGGTGGCTTGGCTGGCGCGGCAGCGGGCGGCTTTTGGGGATCGGTGTCTGGGCATCGACGAGCCCACGGCCCGGGCGTGGGGAGATCTGACCGCATCACGCCAGCGGCAGGGACGGCCGTTGCCGGTGGCGGATGGCCTCATCGCGGCCACGGCGGTGGTGCGGGGCTTGACGATTGCCACGCGCAATACCGACGATTTTTTCGGTTGTGGGGCTGATGTCGTGAATCCCTGGTCGACCTGACCGGCATGAGTCCAGTACGCGGCCTACCAGGCCGATTGGCGTCACCGCGCCCCCAGCGCTCGCGCCCGCCCCAACCATTTCTCTGCCGCTCCCGCCGGGTCGCCTCCGAGACTTTGCACGAGATGGAGAGCCATGCCCAGGCAGGTGGTGCTGGCGGAGGCCAGGGCGGCGGGATCCGCCAGGGTGGCGAAGGAGGCCTGGAGCCGGGCTTGGAGATGCTGGCGGTGGGCGGTTATCCAGGGGGCGGATCCGGGGGCTTCGGAGGACGACAGGTCCAGGCCCAGGAGAGACTCCCGCCACGGGCCCAGGGACTCGGCCCGGGTGGTGGGATCGTGGGCAGCCATGGAAGTCCAGGCGGGTATCAGGGGGTGGCCCGCCGCCACCAACCCGCTGTCGAAGGCCACGGCAAAGGCGGCTTCCGCCAGGTCCGAAGCGAGGTCGAGGTAGGCGTCCTGGGCGGATTCGGCGGGGCCGGCCTCCTGGCCGTCGAGGTAGGCACCGACCGTCAGGGACGGGAGAGTCACCACGCTTGGGCAGCCCGTCAGGCAGGGGAAGACCTTGCCCTCATGGAGATAGCGGACCTTGGGGCCGTGACGCTCCCGGCCCAGGGGGTAGAGGCGGCAGGCCAGGGGTCGGCCGGGGTGGGCCCGGCAGCCCTGACTCGGCTGGTAGAAGGTGCAGGCGGGCAGGCCCTTCCACCCAGCGGGGCCGTCGAAGCGCAGGCGGATGCCGCCGTCCACGGTGTGTCGGTCGATGACCTCGGCGGAGGTCAGGCCGAGGTCGGCCCCCATGCGGGCGATTTCGCCGGGGTGGACCCACACGGCCTTGCCGTGGCAACAAGTACCTTCCCGGGTACAGGTCAGGGGCAGGCGGTCGTGGCGGTGGAGTTTCACGACGTCAGGCGCCGACGCGGTTGGTCCACAGGCCGCGGACGCTGGTGACGACGAAAAAGCCCTGCATGGCCAGGATGGGCCAGTGGCGGCCCCAGATCGCCCAGGCGATAAGCAGCAGGTTGCTGATGAAAAAACCCCAGAATCCCCAGTATCTTGCGCGGTTTTCCCGGGAACCTACCAGCCATGCGCCAACGATGCCGAAGGCGGCACCAAGGTAATCCGCGTGATCCAGAAGGGGGCTGAGGTCCATTCTGGCACGCTATGCGCTTCGGTGGTCAGGAAAGGACGGCCCCGCTGTCTTTTTCCACCAAGGTGCCCGGTCCCATGCATCAGCTCGCTGCCACCGACGTCCTGCCCCTGACCTGTACCCGGGAAGGCACCTGCTGCCACGGGCACCAGATCTGGATCAATCCGTGGGAATTGGCCCGCCTGGCGGAAGCGGCTGGGTTGACCCGCGAGGACTTCAGGGCCCGCCATACGGATTGCCAGGGCACGCGCCTCCTGTTCAACGGGCCCGCCGGCTGGCGCGGCCGCCCGGCCTGCAGCCTCTACGACCCGTCCAAGGGCTGCACCGCCCACGCCGGTCGGCCCCTGACCTGCCGCATGTATCCCCTGGGCCGGGCCCGCCGCGAGGGGGCCGTGATCTATTACCACGCCGGCGACCGTCTGCCGTGTTACGACCTGTGCCCATCGGTAGTCAATCATCCGTCCATGACCGTGGGTGATTACGTGGCCGGACAGGACGTGACCGCCGGAGCCATCGCCACCGATGCCTATGCGAATCTCGTGTATGGCATGATCGGGGTCGTGAAATCCCTGTGCGACCACGGCCCCCAGGCCGGGGTCGAGGTCACGGCCATTCACCAGTCGTTTGAGGAATTGGCGGAGATGACGCCGGAAACCCGGACGACCCTGCTGCCCCAGGAATGGGTCGATCTGCTGACGCTGCTGCCTGATGAATTAGTCCAGCAGGCACCCGCCGACACCGTGCGCCTCCACGGCGAACGGATCAATGCCATGGTCCAGAACCAGATGAACCAGACCGGGGCGTCCCTGACGGACGTGGCCCACCTCTACCTCGCCATGGCCTTCCACTTGAACGCCACCATTGGCGGCGATCCCGAGGCCATGCGCGGGCTTCTCAAACCTGCCGCTTAAGGACCTGGCTCATCAGGATGGCGATGCCGGCGGCAAGGTCACCGCTGCCGTCATCCACTTCGATGGCGAGGTCAGCGGCGGCGTCGGACAGGGTCGGGTCGTCCTTGGTGGCTTCCACCAGACGCAGGGCCAGGGCCTTCAGGGCGGGATCCTGACCGGCGGCAACGGACTTGGCTGCTTTGAGAGTTTCTAATTCTTCTTCAACCGCGTTGCGGGCCTGGTCGGCTTCCTCGGCAATGGCCTGGAGGGCCGTGACCTTGGCCTTACTGCGAGCAAATTCGGCCGCCAGTTCCCGACCCACGGTGGTTGCCGCGGCCAGGACTTCCGCTGGGTTGCCTTCGGCATCGGGAAGTTCGCTGAGGCTCTGCTGGCTGCGGGCCGAGCCGGTGGCCAGGGCGATCACGGACTGGAAGGCTACGGCTTCGGTGCGGGCCCCATCCAGGGCCTCGATCAGGTTGGCCACCGGGGCGGCGACATCGACGGCACGGAGACTGCCCGACTTCAACTGGGCCAGGAGTTCCAGATCGCTGGCCAGCAAACGCTCGGCGGATGAGGCCTGGCTGGCGCCGGTCGTGATGCTGCGCAGACGCTCAAGATCACTGCGCAGGGACTCGATCACCTTGGTGCCGATATCGAAATCGTGGAAGAACCGTTCCTCGTCGCTGGACTCGTCACTGACCGGCAACTCTTCCGAGTGGCGGCCCGCGTAATAGGACTGATCTAAACCGAGGACGCCTTCGATAAGCCCGCCCGAGCGGATCATCTGACGGCGCACGGTGTCGCGGAGTTTATCCTTCTCGCTGATGGTGCTCGACAGGAGGGACAGCTTCTCCTGAAGCTGATCCTGGAGTTCGAAGGTGTCTTGTTGGAGATCCCCAGCCCGGGTTTCGCTTTCGGCGAGGCGGACCTTCAAGGCACCAAGGGCTTGCTCAAATTCCCGACCCCCGCCCTGGGCGGCGGCGACTTCCGCCAGGGCCTTTTCCAGGTCCGCCTGGGCGGCAGCCCGTTCGCGCTCCAGAGCCTGCTCGCGCTTGATACGCAGGGCCAGTTCTTCCTGGGTCTTTTTGAGGAGTTCTTCCTTCTCGGCATCCGAGAACGAGTCCTCCTTCCCCGCCAGCTGCTGGGCCATGAGGGTCGAAATCCACTCCATGAGCTTCCGCTCGGAGAGGACCTTGACCTTCTTGGTCTGGCCTTGGCGCCGAACCAACTCGGCCGCCGTAGTGCTTTCCGCCATCGCATTGATGGAGGAAGCGAGGTCGAGATCGTTGGCAGGCCGGTCGTTCATCATGGCAGGGCAACGATGGGCCTGGGGTCCGGGAGGGGCATCGGGGGTCGTCGGGGCCGTTCCCTGGAATGTGATACACGCCCCGGCAAGAATCAGCCGGCGAGAGCCGCTTCGACCCCTTCCACCAGGGCCAGCCACGAGGCCTCGATGATGTTCTCGCTGACCCCGACCGTACCCAGGGTTCGGCCGTTCACCTGGTGTTCGATCAGCACCCGGACCTTGGCCGCCGTGCCATCGGCGCTGTCCACCACCCGGACCTTGTAGTCCGTCAGGTGCAGGGCCGCCAGGATCGGAAACGACGGCAGCAGGGCCTCCCGCAGGGCGTGGGCCAGGGCATCCACCGGGCCGTGGCCTTCGGCGGCGCACAGCCGGACCTGGCCGTTGACCGTCAATTTGACGGTGGCCTCCACCAAGTCGGTCTGTTCGCCAGGGGTGCCCAGGCCGTGGATCCGATAGTGGTGGAGGATGAAGGATGGCTGCCACAGGCCCAGCTTTTGGCGAACCAGGAGTTCGAACGACGCCTCGGCCGCTTCGTAGGAGTAGCCCGCGTTTTCCCGGGCCACGACCACCTCCAGGACCTCCTTCAACAGGCTGCCGTCCCCCAGTTGGGGGTACTTGCTGGACAGCTTGGCCTGGACGTTGGATCGCCCTGACAATTCCGAGATCAGCACCCGGCGGGTGTTGCCAACCTTCTCAGGCTCCGTGTGTTCGTAGGTCCGGGCCAGGCGCTGGACGGCACTGACGTGGATCCCGCCCTTGTGGGCGAAGGCCGCCCGGCCGACGTAGGGCTGGTTGGTGGAGCCCACCAGGTTGATGCGTTCCCAGACGGTACGGCTGGCTTCCGTCAGGCGCGACAGACGGCCTTCCGGCAGGCAGCGGATCCCGAGTTTCAGTTCGGCATTGGCGATCACCGTCGTCAAATCGACGTTGCCGCAGCGTTCGCCGATGCCGTTGATGGTCCCTTGGACCTGGAGGCAGCCGGCCTGGACGGCGGCCAGGGTATTGGCGACCGCCAACCCGCCGTCGTTGTGGACGTGGATGCCCAACTGCACGCCGGGGATGCGCCCCTGGACGGCGGCGACCCCGGCCCGGACTTCCTCGGGCAGACTGCCGCCGTTGGTGTCGCACAGGATCAGGCGTTCGGCGCCGGCCTTCCAGGCGGCCTCGACGGTGTCGAGGGCGTAGGAAGGATTGGCCTTCCAGCCATCGAAGAAGTGCTCGGCGTCATAGAACACCGGGCGACCTGTGGCCTTTTTCAGGAAAGCCACACTCGACGCGATCATCGCCAGGTTATCGGCGAGTGGTACCCGCAGGGCTTCGACCACGTGAAGGTCCCAGGTTTTCCCGAAGATGCAGATGACATCGGCCCTTGAAGCCACCAACTTCTGGAGGTTGGGATCGGCCTCAGGGGTGTTTTTCACATGCCGGGTGCTGCCGAAGGCCGCGATTTTGGCCTGGCCCAGGGTCAAGGATCGGACCTGTTCAAAGTAGGCCTCGTCCTTGGGGTTCGAGCCCGGCCAGCCGCCTTCGATGAACGCTACGCCCAGCCAGTCGAGGGTCTGGGTCAGGGCCAGTTTGTCCGCCAAGGACAGGTTGACGCCTTCGCCCTGACTACCGTCGCGCAGGGTCGTATCGTAGATTTCGAGGGTGTTCATGGTCATCTCGGAAGTTGGGGAGGGGGCATTAACGACAACAGCCAC
>CAIUVD010000179.1 GCA_903902515.1 uncultured Planctomycetota bacterium
CAATGCCACCGCCCAGGTGGATCTCAAAGCCAACTTAAAGGATGTGATGCCCTGGACTTCCGAGACTCCAAACCTCTACCGCCTGCTGATCACCGTCAGCGAGGATAACGGCAAGGTGATCGAGGTCATCCCCACCATGGTGGGCTTCCGCACGATCGTCATCCAGGACGGGAATCTGTTGGTGAACGGGAAACGTGTCTTGTTCAAGGGTGTTAACCGCCACGAGCACGATCAGGACAAAGGGCAAGCGGTTGATGTCGCTGGCATGGAGACGGACATCACCTTGATGAAGGCCAATAACATCAATCTCAATCGTTGCAGCCACTACCCCAATCACCCGGCGTGGTATGATCTGTGCGACCGCTTCGGTATGTACGTCATCGATGAGGCCAACATCGAGTGCCATGGAGCACGACAACTCACCAAAGACCCCGAGTGGGGTCCCGCCTACATGGAGCGCACCGTTCGCATGGTGGAGCGCGACAAGAATCACGCCTCGGTGATCATCTGGTCGGTGGGCAACGAAAACGGGGATGGCCAGAACTTGGAGGCCACCTCCCGATGGATGAAAAAGCGCGATCCCACGCGACCCGTCCATTCCTGCGAGGCCACGGCAGCCAAGCAGGCCGACTGGACCGACATCATTTGTCCGATGTATCCTAAGCCTGGCTGGTTGGAGTCCTACAGCAGCAAGAAGGTCCAGACCCGCCCCTTCATTATGTGTGAATACAATCACACCATGGGCAACAGCGGAGCCCTTTGGGATTACTGGAAACTCATTTATGAGCGTCCCTTCCTGCAAGGAGGTTCGATTTGGGATTTCGTCGATCAGGGTATACGCCAGCCGGCGCGGGCCGACCGCAACCGCATGAAGGTCGAGAAGGTCAAGCCCGGCGAGAAGACCTTCTGGGCCTTCGGCGGTGACTTTGGGCCTGCCGATGTGCCTTCAGACCAGAATTTCTGTTGTAACGGCCTGCTGGCGGCGGATCGCACCGCCCGCCCGTCATTCATCGAGATGAAAAAGGTCTACCAGTATGTGTGGCCGACCGCCGTGGACCTCGCCACTGGCAAGGTGATGATCCGCAATCGCTATGACTTCACCAACCTGAAGGACCTCGTGCGCTGCCGTTGGACGGTGAAGGCCGACGGTAGAATCCTTCAGCAAGGCGAGCTTCCGGCGCTGGACATCGCCCCCGATGTCACGGCGGATGTGGTGATTCCCTTCGAGTCCATCAACGCCCGGCCCGGCGTCGACTATTGGCTCGACCTGCGTTTCGTCCTCGCCGCCGATATGCCCTGGGCCAAGGCCGGCCATGAGGTCTCATGGCAGCAGTTCCAGTTGCCGTTCTCTGCTCCTGCGGCACCGGTACAGGCTGGAGGCAAGGTCAACGTCACCGAGGAGGACACCCAGGTCATTCTGGCCGCCGGCGACACCATCGCCGTCATCGGCAAGTCCGACGGCACCCTCCGTTCGCTCACCGGGAAAGGAGTCGAAGTGATCCACAAGCCCCTGCGTCCACACCTCTGGCGCGCTCCGACCGACAATGATCGCGGTGCGATTAAGTGGACTGAAAATGCCCTCAAGTCCTGGCGCGAGGCAGGAGATGCGTGGAAACCGACGGTGGGCACCGATGCCGCCACGGCGATCGTGACGGCCAAGGGAGCGCTCGGTGACTTCGGCACGCTCACCGTCACCTGGACCATGCTGGGCAGCGGCGATCTGATCGTTGCTCAATCCTGGGAACCAGCCCCAGGCAAAGAACTTCCCGAGATGCTGCGCTTTGGCATGCAAATGGCCATGCCTGGCGGCTTTGAGGATATCGCTTGGTATGGCCCTGGTCCGGTCGAGACCTATTGCGACCGCAGGGATGCCCGGGTCGACATCCATCAGGGCACCGTGGACGGGCAGTATGTCGACTACGTCGAACCGGGTGAATGCGGCAACAAGGCGGAAGTGCGCTGGGTCGCCCTGACCAATTCCCAGGGAGCTGGCCTGCTGGCTATTGGCCAGCCGCTCCTCAGCGTCAACGCCCTGCACTTTACCACCGATGATCTGATGTCGAAAACTCATGGCTGGGAGATGACCCGCCGCGATTTCGTGACCCTCAACCTTGATTTCAAACAAATCGGTGCGGGCGGCGTGAATTCCTGGGGGGCCATACCCGCTGAAACGGCCCGCATCAATGCTGCACAGACTCACACCTACCGCTATGTGTTGCGCCCCATCAGCGGTGGAGTGGATGCGGTATTGCCGCTGGTCCAGCGAGCCTTTCCGCGCTGAAGACAGCAGATTAAGGATGGCCACCATCGCCCGTGATGTTGGATCCCCCTTGTCGAGGCCGCCATTGCCAGTGCATATCGCTGGCGATGGCGGCATTTTTTATCTGGTTTACCAATCGCTCAAAGGAGAGCATTCCGATCTTATGGATCGAAGATGACGGAACCAGGAACCTCACACATCTCACAGGCCTATGTCCGTCATCCGTGGGTGGGATGGCACGAATACGGCGAGGAATATCCCGTGAATGTCCTAGATCATCGCATGCGCCAGAAAATAGACTTCCGGGACGAGGGATCTCGGGGTGCGCCAGCGGAGAGTGCCTTTGGACGTCGCCAAAGGGCACCGCCAACCCTGTTCAGCACAGGAAGCGATGAATTACTCCAGCTACTGTTGGCGTTCTTATTTCACCTCCACTCAAAATATCCATTCGCCGCAAATCATCACTGAATTAACCCGACCACTTCCGTATGGCTGGCGGCGAGATCGAGGCGACTTCCGGCACTGCCCATGTCCTATTCACCATGATGGCCATGGCGATCAGCAGAATGTGTGAATTTTGCCCACTCGTGGTGCCATCTGAGTCGCGAATGATCATGGTATGTCAGGCACGGAGAGAGCGTCTAACTACTAATAAATTAATGATATATTGAGAAATCGTTGCTAATGTTGCTTGTCGTTAAGGAATCTTGGGATGTGAGCTCCTGCCCGCCCTTCACCCCCTGGACCTGTCATCGTGTCCGCCTGGTTGAATTGCACCGCCGTGTCATTCGCGATCGTGCAAGCATTTATCGACGATGTCATTTTTAGATCCCGTAATACTTCTGCGACAAGTTCGTTAGATCTTCATCAAATAGCTTCGCGTCGATAACCACCCACCTCCCGAAGGTTACCTCTCATGGCTAATTATCTTTCTTCCGTCCTCACGGTTTCGATCATGATCTTGATTGGGCCATCTGTACACGCCCTTGAATCAAGAATCGACTATGGCGATGGCAGAGTCATTGGAACTCTTCCATATCATCCAATCAATGAAAGCAGTGGACTTGCCCGGGGGCGAACCAAAGGCCATTTATTCTGGACCCATAACGATTCCGGTGATACCAACAGACTGTTCTCCTTCAAGAGTACGGGTGAACTCGTCGCTCAACTCACCATTACGGGTGTCACGAATACGGACTGGGAAGACATGGCGTCATTTGGCCATAATGGCGTGAGTTACCTGCTTGTCGGAGCCATTGGCGATAACTACTCCAGACGCGATCACTACCGTATTCACCTGATTCGCGAACCTGTCATCGAACCGAGCAGCAAAACCCTGGTTCTTTCTACGGAGGTCGAACGTACCATTGAATTTATGTATGATGACGGCCCACACGATTGCGAATCCCTTGCTGTGGATCCGGAAAATGGC
>CAIUVD010000180.1 GCA_903902515.1 uncultured Planctomycetota bacterium
GCCAAAACCGCCGGGGCCAGTGGCCCCTTCAGACCGCCGCCCGCCATTCCCCGGGCTGCAGATCCCCGAGGTCCCACTCGGCAATCCGGGTCCGCACCAACCGCAGGGTCGGCAGGCCGACGGCCGCCGTCATGCGCCGAACCTGGCGGTTGCGGCCCTCGCGGATCTGGATCTCTAACCACGAGGTCGGGAGGTGGGCGCGGTAACGAACCGGAGGATCCCGGGGCCATAGGTCCGGGGGGGCGATGGCTTCCACCAGGGCGGGCAGGGTCAGGCCGTCGTTGAGCTCCACGCCGTCGCGGAGGCGTTGCAGGGCCTCCTCCGTCGGCAGGCCATCCACCTGCACGCGGTAGGTCTTGTACTGTTTTTCCTGGGGCTGGGTGATGCGGGCGTTGAGGACGCCGTCATCCGTCAGCAGCAGCAGACCTTCGGAATCCAGGTCCAGCCGACCCGCGACCCGCAGGGTCGGATCCGTGAAGTACCGGGCCAGGGTCGGGCGGTCGCCGTCGGGCCGGAACTGGGTCAGGACGTTGAAGGGTTTGTTGAAGAGGATGACGGTGGCCATGGCGGGGATCCCAGGACTTCTCCGTCCCTCGGGGCCGCGAGAATGGGCAACCCCAGGAGAACTCCAATGGCCACCCACAGCGATGCCGACCTTATCCTCCGCCTCTACGACCTGCGCCGCGAGAGCGTCATGCGCGAAGCCCGAGCGTGGTTCGCCGGGTGGATGCCCGCCACTCCCGAAGAGGCCAAGGCCGTCCTCGCCTTCGGCCCCGGCGAGAACGCCTGGATGCGCCAGGTGACCTCCTACTGGGAGATGGCTTTCAGCATGGCCAACGAAGGCGCCATCGACGCCGCCCTGTTCGCCAAGAACTGCGGCGAAGGCCTGCTGTTCTGCGCCAAGTGCCAGGTCCTGAAGGAACGCTTCCCCGGCGCCTGGACCCGGACCATGCCCGAGGCCGAGACCTTCATCGCCCGCAGCACCGTCGCCCAGGAAAAACTGGCGATGTTCCGCAAACGCTTCGCCTAAGTCTCAGCCCTGTTGGGCCAGGGCCTCGCGCAAGCGGGTCAGGACCAGGGGCGCGATTTCCGGCATGCGACCGGGGATCGTGGCCCCGGCGGCCTGCTGGTGGCCGCCGCCGCCGAAGGATTGGGCCACAGCACCGATCTTGTAGGGCGGGTTCGAGCGCATGCTGGCCCGGACCACCCAGGTACCGTCCTTCTGCTTCTTCTCGCGCAGGGCGTAGGCCACCTGGTTGCCGAGGAGGCTGCGGGGCAGTTCCACCAGATCGCCCCAGTCGTCCGGGTCACCGGCGGCAGTGATGGCGGCTTCGTCGAGGGTTATCCCAGCGATGCGGGGCTCCTGCTCATCGACCACCAGGCGCTGGAGGGCGATGGCGGTGCAGGCCAGGTCCTTGGGCGACTTGGTGTAGGTCAGGCGGCGGTTGATCTCGGAGGCGTCGATGCCGACGTCCATCAGGTCAGCGGTCCAGCGCAGGCACCGGGGCGTGGTGTTGCTGTGCATGAAGCGACCGGTGTCGAAAATAATCGTCGTGTACAGGCAGGTGGCGATGTCGTGGTCGATGGTCGCGCCCAGTTCCTTGAGCAGGAACGAAGCGACCACGCCGGAGGATTCGCCGTCCACATCCACCAGGTTGATGTCGCCAAAGCGAGTGTTGGTGGCGTGGTGGTCGAGGTTGATCATCACCCCACGATCCACGGACCACACGGCCCCCAGACGTTCCTTGTCACCGGCATCGCAGGAGATGACTACATCGGCCCGGGCCTGAACCTTGGCCAGGGCCAGGTCATCCACGACCTGCAGGCGGCTGAACTGCGGCAGGAAGCCGTAGAGGGGCGCAACCTTCGACGGCACCAGGAAGCGCACGTCCTTGCCCAGGCGCTCCAGGGCCAGCAGCAGGGCCAGGCCGGTGCCGATCCCATCACCGTCCGGGCCGATGTGGGTGGTGATGATGACGGACTGGGCATCGCGCAGGGCGGTAGCGGCGGTGGCGTAGGGCAGCATGGGAGGGGGGATGTTCGTCGTGGGGGAAAGACACAAGCAACGAAGGTCGAAAGGCGACGACCCCCTCAGCGAGCCATCAATCCGATCAAGGCCGCCTGGGACTTGATGGCCTTTTCCAGATCCCCGAGGTGGACGGATTCGTTTTCAGCGTGGGCGCCGCAGATCGGGTCCTCGACGCCCACCAGCAGGGCGGGGACGCCGCCGAGGAGGTCCGTGAATTCGCCGACGAAGGGGATGCTGGCGCCGCAGCCGATATCGACGGGGGCGGTGCCGTAGCCGATGGTCAGGGCTTCGCGGGCGACAGCGAACAGGGGGTGATCCGTGGCCGTGGCCCAGGCGTCGCCGGTGCTGGCGGGGGTCAGGGTCAGGGTCGCCCAGGCCGGGGCGTGGGTTTTCAGGTGGGCGATCAGCGCTTCCTGGACCTGGGCGGCGGTCTGGCCGGGGACGATGCGGATGCCAAGGCGGGCCCAGGCCCGGTCCATGATGACGTTGCCGGTTTTGCCCCGGGCCCCGGCTTGAAGGGCGTGGATGCTGAGGGTCGGTTCGCGCCACAGGGCCCGGTGGGTGGCCAGGGCATCGGCGGGCACGGCGGACGCCCCCGCCAAAACTCCCGCTTGGTCGGCGAAGCGGGCCGGGTCGTAGGGGATGCGGGCCAGGCCGGCGGCCTCGGCGGCGGTCAGGGGCACGGCTCCGGCCTTCAAGGAGGGCACGGCGATCCGTCCCTGGTCATCCGTGAGGGTCGCTAGCAAGCGTACCAGGGCCACCACGGGGTCCGGCACGGCTCCGCCCCACATGCCGCTGTGGAGGGGTTTGGCCAGGGCCGCCAGTTCGATTTCCAGGGCAACATGGCCCCGTAGGCTGGTGGTCAGGCTAGGCAGGCCGGTGTCGACGTTGGCGAGGTCGGCGATAACCACCGCATCGGCCTGAAGTTCCTGGCGGTGGGCCTGGAGGAAGGCGGCGAAGTGCGGACTGCCGATTTCCTCCTCGCCTTCGATGAGGACCGTCAGGTTGATCGGCGGCCGACCGGCCACGGCGTTCCAGGCGGCGGCAGCGGCGCAGTGCAGGGCGACCCCGGCCTTGTCATCGGCGGCCCCCCGGCCCCACAGGCGACCCTCGCGGACTTCCGGGGCGTGGGCCGGCGACACCCACAATTCCTCCCGCAGGGGCGGCTGGACATCGTGGTGGGCGTACAGGAGCAGCGTCGGGGCACCGGGCCCGGCCCGGTGGTCCGTGGCGATGACGTAGGGGTGGTGGCAGCCGGGGTGGTCGACCAGCCGGACTTCGGGGTAGCCGCTGGCCCGCAGCCAGGCGGCGGTGGCCTCGGCTGAGGCCCGGACGTGGGCCGGATCGAATCCCGGAAACGAACAGGACGGGATGCGGACCAGGTCCGTGAGGGTCTGGACGGTGGCCTGGAAATCGGTGGCCACGCGGGCGAGGACGGCATCGATGGACATGGCGGCGGACGCTACGGCTTCGGGGCGGTGCGCCACAGCTTGAATCCGGTGTGGCGGGTGAAGGGCGGGACTTCCAGCACCAGGGGACCGCCGGGATGGTCGAAGGTGATAACCGGGCCGGCCTGGCCGGTGTCGGCATTCCACCATTGAACGGCCACGGGGCCCGGACTGACCACCTCGCCCAGGCGGATGCTGGCGGCGGAATGGCGAACCTCCTCACCCTCGGCGGCGAAGCGGCGGCTCAGGACATAGCCGAGCATCCGCCCCGGACGAACCCAGGCCCGGACCCACAGGTCCTCGGGCTGGCCCCGCAGGACCTGACTGGCGGCCTCGGCGCCCCGCAAGTCCTCGCCGGCGATGAAGGCACGGATCGCGCCGAAGGTGCCGTAACGGTTCCCCTGATCCAACCAGTTCGACCACCAGAACATGGGACCCCCGGCATGGCCCGAGACCAGGGCCGCCCAGGGTCCGATGGCCAGGTCGGCGGCCAGGGCGACGGGGGGAGCGGCCCGCCAATCGCCGCCGTATTCCGTGGCTAACACCGGTTTTTTATAGCGACCCAGGGCCCGGGCCGTGGTGCTGCTCGCCAGCAGATCGGCAATGCTGATGCCCGAAGGTTCCGACACCGGCGGGTGATAGGCATCGATGGCCAAGAGGCCGAGGCCGGGCAACTGGGCCACGGTCGGGTGCACCCTCCGCCAAGTACCGCTGAAATGCGTCGTCACCGGATGGGCATAGACGTCGAGGCGGGCGAGGTCGGCGGCGGCAGCCTCGTGCCAAGCGGTGACTTCGGGCCATCGGCCCGTGCGCCCGGCCTCCGTCAAGTCGACTTCCGACCACAGTTTCCAGGCCAGGAGGGCCGGGCTGTCCCCATAGCGAGCCACCAGGTAGCGTCGCATCCGGGCCTGGAAATCCCGGGCCCGTTCCGAAGTGAAGAGATCCGCCGGGTTGTCGAGGAACCCGCCGTTGGCTTGGCGATAGGGATGGAGAGGCCACTCACGGTCGACCCCATTTGACCCCTGGCCGTGATTGTTGAAAACCAGGATGAGACGTTGGCCATTGGCCTCGGCGCGGTCGAAAATGCGATCGAGCTGCCAGGCCCGGGCCAGGTGGTAGCGGCCTGCGCCGCCGTAGCCCTGCCAGGCCGGGTTCCATTCCAGGGCCAGGTTCCAGGACGACATCCAGATTTCCGAGGCATCGATCCCCGCCGCCCGGTAGCGGTCGAGGAACGCGGCATAGGCCCGGGTCCCCCGCTCGGGGACCAGACGGGTCTTCAACTGCTCGACGGAGCGGTCGTCATTGAGGGACCGCAGATTGGCCCCGATGGGCCACCAGAAACGGCCCTCGATCTGCAGAAATCGGGGATCCTGGGGATCCGGCCGGGCGTAGGCGTCCCACGGCGGGCCGGTCACCGTCACGGGGGGCAGGTCCGCCGCCACCGACCGCCCATCGGCCCAGGTGGTGACGAGTCGCAGACGATGGAGGCCCGGGATCCGGGGGCGCCAACGCACGGCAAAACGGCCGGGACCCTGGGGCACCACCTCCTCGGCATCGCCCCGGTCGCGGTCGGCCATGGGTTGGTCCCAGAAAGCCGGGCGGCGTTCTGTCAGACCATCCGGGCGGGTCACCTCCAGGTCGCTGCGGATCACCGCCGGATCGAAGGGGTCACTGGGCTCGGGGTCGGTGCGGAAAGTCGCCTGCCAGCGTTGGCCGGTGGCGGCGGTGGCAGGCCAGGCCAGATCCACCACCCGGGTGGGTGCCAGAGGCAGGGCCGCGGACTCGACCCGCAGATCGTCGATCCGCAACACCGCCGACGACGGCTGGGCCGACCATAGGAACAGGCCCGCGCGGGCGGTTTGCTGGGCCCGCCAGGGGCCCCAACCGGCGGGCCCCTCGGCCGGGGCGTCGGCCCCGAGATCGATCCGCACCTGATGGGTGCCCGGGGTCAGGCGCCCCGCCGGACGTCCTGCCCACGAGCCATGACGATCACCGGCCCAGGCCCCGATGCCGAGGTCTGACGGGGCATCGGCGGGCACGGTCACCGTGGCCGACACCACCAGGCCCCCGGGCGGAACCGCGCCGGTCACGGGAATGATGGTCGACGCGGGCGAGGCCAGGGGTACCTCCACCGCGGGCAAAGCCGCCGCCAGCAACACCGCCAGCAGCCGAGAGGGACTCATGCCAAGAAATTGGCGAGGAGTTTCAGGCCCGTAGCCCCGCTTTTCTCAGGATGGAACTGTACCGCCACCAGGTTGTCCCGGCGCACACCTGAACAGAACTCGCCGCCGTGATCGCAGGTGGCGATGACCTCGACCCCGGGGCCGGGCACGACGTGGTAACTGTGAACGTAGTACAGTACCGGCTGATCGAGCCCCCGGCCCAGCACGGGATCCGTCAGGGTCGTCGGATTCCAGCCCATGTGGGGAATCTTGATGGCCGGATCATCGCGCTGAAAACGCACCACCCGGCCCGGCAGCAGGCCGAGACAGGGCACCCCGCCGTCCTCCTCGCTGTGCTCGAACAGCAACTGGAGGCCCAGACAGATGCCGAGGGTGGGACGCCCAGCGGCCACGGCGGCCTTGAGGGCCCCGTCCAAGCCCTTGCCACGCAAACTGGCCATGCACGAGGCCGCCGCCCCGACCCCGGGGAAAATCACCCGGTCGGCTGCCACCACCCGCGCCGGATCGGCGGTGACCTCGGCCTGGACGCCCAGATGGGCCAGGGCCCGCTGGACGGAGGTCAAGTTGCCGGCTTCGTAGTCGATGATGGCGACGCGCATGGCCAGGACCGTATGGGAACCCCGCCCCAGAGAAGTGCCCGGGACTAGCCCCCCGCCGCCCCGCTGCATACTCCCCCTTCCCATGCCCGACGAGCACATCCAGATCCGCATCATAAGCCTGCTTGAGGAAGCCGCCAACAGCTTCGAGCAGTTGGAGACCCTCGCCAACCGCACCCTGCGGACGATTCCGGCCAAGGACCTCGACACCGTGGAATTGCGGGCCATCGAGCGCGACTACGTGACCGACGAGAACGAGCCCGGCAGCGAAATGGATCACATCGTGTTCATCAAGTATCGCAGCACTTCCGTCGAAGACTGAGCGAAACGCAGCGCTGCGGCCCATCGGCGGCGTTTCGGGGTGTGGGTGATGTATGTGAGCACCGAGGGGGCGATTTGCGGCCTTGCCACCGGGGGAGAGGGAGTTCCATACGAATATGGTCCCCCCTGAACGCTGCCGTGCCCTCAATGCCCATCCTGAGGCCAAGGACGGACGGTTCGTCCTCTACTGGATGGTCGCCCATCGTCGGCCGTTTCATAATTTCGCCCTGCAACAGGCTGTGGCCCGGGCGGTTACCCTGGGCAAGCCCCTGCTGATCGTCGAGTGGCTGGGCCTGGGCCATCCCTGGGCCGGGGATCGCTTCCATCGGTTCATGCTGGAGGGGATGGTCGACAACAACACCCACTTCGCCGGGACGACGGCCACCTACCGGCCGTGGATCGAGACGGCGGCGACCCGCCGGAGCGAGGCCCTCGACCGGCTGTTTGCCCAGGCGGCGGCCATCGTCACCGATGACTGGCCCTGTTTCATCCATCCCGGCCTGATCGCCGACGCCGGGGCTCGGGCGCCCGTGGCCATGACCGCCGTGGACAGTAACGGTCTGTTACCGCTGGCGGCCGGGGAGGCCAAGGAACGGGCCGTGGATTTCCGGCGGCTGCTCCAGAAGACCCTCCGGCCCCACCTCGACCGTTTCCCGCTAGCCGATCCCCTGGCGGGCGTGCGCTTGCCGCTTTTGACGGACGTGCCGATCCCGGTCCAGGATCCGGCAGCGTTCTTGGCCCCCGGAGGCCTGGCGGCCCTGCCCATCGACCATCGCATCGGGGCTGGGGTCGATCGCGGGGGATGGAAGGCCGCCGCCGCCTGCCTAGCGGACTTCCGCCGCCATCGCCTGGCCCGCTACCACGAGGATCGCAGCGACTTCGAGGCCGAGGCCGCCAGCGGCCTGGCTCCTTGGCTGCATTACGGCCACATCAGCGTCCATGAGATCACCGCCACCCTCCTGAAGGCCGAGGACTGGTCCCCGGCACGCCTGGGGCCGGTGACGGCCTCGAAAGAGGGCTGGTGGGGCGTGTCAGCGCCCGTGGAAGCCTTCCTCGATGAACTCATCACCTGGCGGGAACTCGGGCACCACTTCTGCCGCCAAAGGCCCGGCTACGACCAGTGGGAGACCCTCCCCGCCTGGGCCCGCCAAACCCTGGAGGACCACGCCGGGGATCCCCGGCCGCGCCTCTACACCCGGGAACAACTCGACGCCGGCGACACCCACGACCCCCTGTGGAATGCCGCCCAGCGGCAGCTGGTCACGGAGGGCCGGATGCACAACTACCTGCGGATGCTGTGGGGCAAAAAGGTCCTGGAGTGGTCCCCCCATCCCCGGGACGCCTTCGCGACCCTCATCGACCTCAACAACCGCTACGCCCAAGACGGCTGCGACCCCAACAGTTACAGCGGCATCGCCTGGTGTTTTGGCCGCTTCGACCGCCCCTGGGGCCCGATCCGCGACATTTTTGGCACCATCCGTTACATGAGCAGCGACAACACCGCCCGGAAGTTTAAGGTCGGTGGCTACCTGGCCCGCTATGGGGCGACGCGGCAGACGACGTTCATCTAGCACCCGGACGTGACCCGTCCGTCATCACGTCGCCCTGGGCGGCAGCCCAGGGCGACGATGGTGCGATCAGCGGCGCGGATGGCGGAAGGGGCCAGCGGGTAGACCGGCACCATTGACCAGGGTCGTCTTCGGGCTGTTGTCCCAGCCGTAGCGCACGGCGACGGGGGCGGTGATGCCCGGGGCGGTCAGGCGGACGGTGGCCCCGGCGATGGTGCCGGTGGCCTCTACGAACTTGCCGTCGGCCCCCGCCAAGAGGAACCCACGAAGATCACCCCCCTTGGCGGCCAGGCCCTCAGCCTGGGTGAAGGTCACCACGGCGGTGGCGCCCTCGGCGGCAAACGACGCGAAGACCGGGCCAGACGAGACGACGGGTCGGCCGTAGTCCTTGGCCAGGGCGATGAGCGCTAGGCGGCGACCCACCTCCTGCTTATTCGTCGGGTGGATGTCATCGGGGTTGCCGATGTCGATGGCCACCGCCATGCCGGCTTTGGGAACGGTGGCGGCGACCTCGGCCTGGCTCTCGCGCAGGACCGCCCATTGGCAAACGGGCCAGGGGCTGGAGAGGCTGACGTTTTTCCCGTAATCCGCCAACTGCACGAGGTGGAAGCTGAGGTCAGTGCCAAAGCGGCTACGCCAGTCGGCAATCATCAGGGGCAGCAGGCGGCGGTAGGGTTCGGCCCGGGTGGCGTTGGCATTGGCCTCGCCCTGGTACCAGATGGCACCCCGCAGGGCGAAGGGCACCAGGGGGGCAATCATGCCGTTATAGAGGCTGGCGGGCCGGTGATGGGGCGTCTTGGGGCCGTTAGGTTCGCGGGGCTTCTTCGGTTCGGGCTTGCCGGCCGCCTTGGCAGCGACGACATCCTGCTCCCACTTCGGCAGGGTGACCTTTTGGTATTCCTCAAATTTCGCCGGGTACTCGTCGAGGGTCTTCTGCCACGCGGGAAACACGGCGTTGAACTCCGCCGAGGCCTCCATGGCCTGGGCGCTGGTCCAGGCCTCAGCCCCGGTGCCACCCCATGAGGAATTGATCAGGCCGATGGGAACTTGCAGCTCCCGGGACAGTTCACGGCCGAAGTAATAGGCGACCGCCGAGAAATCCGCCACCGTGGCGGGGGAGCACACTTCCCACGTGGCGGTCAAGGTGCGGACCGGGGCCTCGGCCGCGATCTTCTTGCGGGCGAGGTTCAGCAGGCGGATGCGCGGATGATCGGCCTGGGCAATTTCCTCGGGGCCGCGGTCGGACTTCCGAGTAGTCCATTCCATGTTCGACTGGCCCGAGCACAGCCACACCTCGCCCACCAACAGATTCTTGAGGACCACGGTGGTGGTGCCGGTCACGGACAGGTCATAGGGGCCGCCAGCGGTCAGGCTCGGCAGGACGGCCTTCCATTGGCCCTGGGCATCGGTCACTGCCGTGGCGGAAAGCCCGGCCACGGAAACGGTGACGGTGGTACCGGGCTTCTCGGTGCCCCAGACCGGCACGGGCAAGTCCCGTTGAAGGACGGCGTGGTCGGTAAAGGGGGCCGCTACTTCAACGGCGGCGACCGGAGCCACCACCAGGAGGGCCAACAGGGCGCAGGAAGGCAAAGCAGAGGGCATGAACGAAATCCTTGGGCTTGGTGTTGTATATGATCTAGGAATCACACCGGACCCACACAAGCAGGAGGCGACGGGAATTCACCGAGAGTATCGTACACCAGGCCGATGGCATGGCGGGACCGAGAGAGGTCAAAGACCCCGGGGACCAGGAGTCCCCCTGGCGAGTTCCTCCAGGTTGCTGACTCAGAAGTCCCGGGTCAACACTACCCCCAGGCCCGCGCCGACCTGGTCCAACCGCACGTCATAACGATCCGAAGCGGTAACCTCCCCATTCAGGGTCTCGATGCGGCGGAATCCCACGTGATGGCGGCCCCAAAGGGCCCGGGCCTGGAGGCCGCATCGCCAGCCGTCCAGGATCTGCCGCTCGACGGTCGCCGCTAGGCCGTACTCCGTGTAGAGGCCGTAGGAGGTCCCCGAGGCTGCCCGGAGGTTACCGGCTTCCGTGGCGGGGGCGTCGATGGCTACTCGGGTCGGACCCGCGCCCCCCAGGGCCAGGAGTTCGACGGACCACACCTCCGCCACGGGCCAGCGCAGGCCAACCACCACATCCAACGGCAGGGCATCCACCTGGTAATCAAAGGTGGCGGTAGTGGCGAGGTCGGGCTCCTCATCACCCCGGATGCGGAAGAACCCCAGACCACCCCCCAGGACCAGCAGGGGCCCGGCGCCGGCGCGGTGGTGCAGGACCTGGAGATCGCCCCGGATGCTGGTGTTCCAGGTCGAATCCCCCGGCGAGGTGCCCCCGCGCAGGTAGGAGGCCTCTTGCTTAGGCTTGGGCATGGTACTGATGATCAGGCGCCCCTCCCAGCCCGCCGGGATCGTCGGCCGGACAACCTCCGGCTCTGGGGTACTGTGAACCCAGGGGGCGGGAGCCTTGGCCCCATAGCGGAAGAGGGCGGGTTCCTCCGCCGAGATGGCGTAAGGGCACACCACCAGCAGGAGTCCGGGGAGGAGCCGGCGCGTCCGCGCCCCACCCCGGAAGGCTGCCAGCAGACCACCGAGGAGAATCATCCCGACAAAGGATCCCTTACCGCAGGAGGTCGGTTCGATTTCGACGGTCCGTTCCATCAGCAGTTCCAAATCCCACGGCCCGCTAGCGGGTCCGGCAAGACCATCGGCGTTGATCATCTGGGCAGTGAACCGGACGGTGCCGTCCGCCACTAGGGAGGGGGAGGGCGCCATCCGCCATAGGCCCTCGGCATCGGCGGTGGAGGTGCCCACTACCACCCCATCCGCGAGGAGACGGACCACCGCGCCCGGCGAGGCCGTGCCCTGGATCTGGGGCGCGTGATCCGTGGTGCCGCCACCCGGGGCCAGGGACCGGCCATGGCCGATAGCCCCGGTGATGGCGGGGGCGATGGGTAGGGGATAGCGGATCTGAACCTCGGACGTACCAGTGGCCGTATTCCCGGACCCGTCAATAGCCGAAAGTCCAAGGACATGGACCCCAGGCGCCGTGATCGGAGCCGTCAGGACCAGACGCCACGTGCCATCACTGGCGGCCGTCGCGGTCCCCAGGGTCAGGCCATCCAACGTCACCACGACCGCCGCTCCGGGTTCGGCAATGCCCGCGAACTCCGTGATGGCATTCGAGGCCGCCCCGGCGGGCTCCGCCAGGGTCGGCGCCGACGTCGTCGTATCGATCACAACCACCGCTGGGGCCGAGGCCGCCGTCGACCCCGCCGCGTCCGTGGTCTGGGCCACCAGGGAGCGGGGACCATCAGCCATCGCGGCGGGCAAAGTCGCGGACCAATGGCCGTCGGCATCGGCGGTGACGGTGGCGACGACAAGACCGCCTTCCCGCAGCGTGATCATGGCCCCGGGATCCGCGGCTCCGTGGATCGTCGGGGAACGATGGGAGGTCGTTCCATCGCCGATGAGGCCCGTGTCGGTGACGAATCCGAGGATCGTCGGCACCGTCGGTGCGCCGAGGCGCGTGACGGTCTGGACCGCCTCAGGACTGGTATTCCCCGCCCGATCCTGGGCCGTGGCGGTGACCTGGTGATCGGCCGGAATCTGGGCCAGGGCCGTCGCGTCGACCTGCCAGTTTCCATCGGCATCGGTGATGGCGGTGCCAGCGTAGGCACCGCCGATCAAGACCTGCACCGTGGAGCGGGGCTCCGCCGTGCCAGAAATCACCCACGACGCGGCGCTGGTGATGAAATCGCCCACGGTGCCCGTGTCCTGGCTAATGGCCGTAATCACCGGGGCCGCCGGAGCCAGGCTATCGACCGTGATGGTAAACGGGCCATAGGGCCCACTCGGATTGCTGGCAATGTCGACGGAGGCCACGTCCAGGGCATAGACCCCATCGGCAAGCGTGAGGGCCACACTCCAGGCCCCAGTGGTGCCATCGGCCACCACCGGGGGGATCGTCAGGCCCGAACCACTCAGGGCCACGGTGGCCCCCGGTTCGGCGATGCCCGAGAGGGTGATGGAGGTATCCGCCGTGACCCGGTCACCAATCAGGTTGGTGTCCGTATCGAGGGTCAGGATGGCGGTGGTCGGCTCGCTGTCGGTGTCGATCTGCACCGTCTGGGGGAACCCCGTGCCCGAGGACACGCCCGCCGGCGAGGTGGCGGTGCACGTGAACACGTAGGAACCCCCAGGAAGGACCGTGTCCTGCAGATCCAAGGACCACACACCGGCGTCGTCCGCCCGGGCGGTGCCGATGGCGACCCCGGCCTGGAGGACCGTTACCAGGACCCCGGGATCCGCCGTGCCGGTCAGCACCAGGGTCTGGTCGTTGGTGATGAAATCATCGGGCTGGCTGCCGGTGTCGTTGCCGATGGCCGTCAGGCGGGGAACCGCCGGGCGACCACTGGCGACGGTGACGCCCAGCGCCGCCGACGGCAGGCTGCGGTTACCCGCCCCATCGACCGCCGTGGCCGTGAATTCCCACCGACCATCGCCGATGGCCTGGGTCCCGGGCGGGAGGGTCCAAAGGCCCGTGGCATCGGCGGTGACGGTGCCGATAGCCACCGCAACTCCACCCGCCGTGCGGGTTAGGCTGACCTCGGCTCCGGGCTCTGCCAAGCCCGTCAGGGTCAGGGTCCCATCGGCGGTGATGCCGTCGCCCACGGTCCCGGTGTCGTCACCAAAGGCGGTGATGACCGGGGGTTCCAGTCGCGTGTCGATGACCAGGTCCACGGGGGCCGAGACCGCTGAGGACAGGCCCGTCGGGGCGGTCGCCTGGACCGTCAGGGCAAAGGTGCCATCCGGTAGGGTAGCACACGCAAAGGACCACCGGCCGTCGCCATCGACCTCCGCTGACCCCAGCAGGACCCCGTTCAATGCCACGGTTACGGTGCTCCCAGGCGTCCCCAGACCAAGCAGGGTCGGCGTGGTGTTAGCGGTCCGACGATCCGTTGCCGAGCTGCCGGTGTCCGGGGCAATGCCCGTCAGCAGGGGCACCGCCGGCGACGCCGTGGCCACCGTCAGGGGGAAAGCCGCGCTCGCCCCGCTGAGATTCCCCACCGCATCGGCGGCCACCGCCGTGACGATATAGGAAGCATCGGTCAGGGTCGTGGCTTGATGGTCGAGGACCCAGGTGCCGTCCAGGGCCGTGGTGACCGTGCCGATGGCCACGGCATCCAGTCGGATGGTGACGATCGCGCCGGGCTCCGCCGTACCGAGGAAGCGCAGGGTGGCATCGGCGGTGACGCCATCGGGCGCGCCCGTATCGCCATCGATTCCGCGGACGATCGGGCTGGCGGGCGCCGTGGTATCGATGACCAGGTCCACCGGCCCCCCAAGATCGCTGCGGTTGCCCGAAGGATCGGTAGCAAACCACGTCACGGACCAGGTGCCCGGATCCCGGGTCTGGGCGGTCTGATTGAGGCTCCAGACGCCAGAGGCCTCCACCGTGGTGGTGCCGATCACGACCCCACCGATCAAGACGGTGACCACACTGCCGGGCTGGCCCGTACCGTCATAGGTCAGGGTCTGATCCGCCGTGCGGAAGTCCCCCGGGGTCCCCGTGTCGTCACCAATGCCGAGCAGGGTCGCCCCCGCCGGGGCGGTGGTATCGATCACCAGATTCACCAGGGCCGACGCCGGGCCCGTCAGGCCCACGGCATCGGTGGCCACAGCAGTGAGGGGAAAGGTACCATCCTCGAAGGGTCGGGCCGTGAGATCCACGGACCAGGCCCCGGTCAGGGCATCGGCCACAACGGTGCCGAGGGCCACCCCGTGGACCGACAGGGTCACGGTGGACCCGGCCTCCGCCGTGCCGGACACCGTTTGGCGCGGCTCCGATGTCACAAAATCCGTGGTCGAGGCGCCGGTATCCTGGCTGATGGCCAGGATCTGGGGCGCCGACGGGGGCGTCAGATCGACGGTCATGGTGGTGACGGGGCCGGTTGCGGTGTTCCCGGCCGCATCGGTGGCCGCCACGAGCACCGTGTGGGAGCCCTCCGACAGGGGCGAGGCCGTCAGATCGAGGGTCCACTGCCCCTCGGCATCAACCGTCGTCGTGAAGGGTGCTCCACCATCGACGGTCACCGTGACGGTTGCTCCCGGTTCGGCACTCCCTTGCAGGACCACGGCCCCCGTTCCCGTGCGGCCATCGCCGACGAGGCCGGTATCGGGACTGAAACCTGTGATGGATGGCACGGCCAACCGGGTGTCGATGACCACCGGGAAGTTCGCCGAGCTGGGGCCACGGTTCCCGGCGAGATCGACGGCCTGGGCCGTCACCGTCCAGGGACCATCCGCCAGCACGGTTCCGCCGAGGTCGAGGGACCAGGCGCCAAGGCCATCGGCCTGGACGGTACCGACGGTGGATCCACCCACCGCCACCGTCACCCAGGCACCAGGTTCCGCCATACCTTGGAGAATGATCGTGGCATCCCGGGTGATGCCATCCGTCCCCGAGACGCCCGTATCTTCCACAAGGCCGAGGACCACCGCCGCTGACGGAGCCGTGGTGTCGATGGTGAGGGCCATGCTAACCGAAGTCGCCGACGAATTCCCCGCCGGATCCTGGGCCGTGGCCGTGACCTCACCCGCACCGTCTGTCAGGGCCGGGACCGTGATCGTCCAGGACCCAGCCCCGTCGGCGATGGTCGTGCCCAGGACGACCCCCTCCCGGACCAGGGTGATGGTCGAGCCCGGTTCGGCCTGACCGGTGATGGTCGGGGTCGTATCCGTGGTGACCCCATCCACAGCCGAGCGGCCCGTATCCTCACCGATGGTCAGGATCACCGGCACCGTGGTCGCGGTATCGACGGTGAAACTGGTGGAGGTCTGGGCCCGGTTTCCGGCCGCATCCTCGGCCTCGATAGCGATCCCATGGGATCCCTCCGTCAGCGTGGGGGCCGTCAGGGACCAGGATCCGTCGCCGGCGGCGGTGACGGTGCCGACCACCGTGCCATCCATGCGAACGGTGACGGTCACGCCGGGATCGGCGGTGCCGACCAGCAACGGAGTCGCCGACGCGACCAGCGTCGGGCTGGTCAGGGCTGGGGTGCCGATCTGGCGGTCGATGACGAGGGTGGAGGGCGTCCCCGTGGCGGCGTTGCCAGCGACATCCTCGACCGTCGCCACCAGGGCCGATGTGCCATCCGCCAGAGTCGGCAAGGCCACACTCCAGGTGCCATCCGCCCCCACGGTCACGGTGCCCACCAGGAGGCCGTCCCGACGGAGGGTGACGGTGCTTCCGGCCTCGGCGGTACCCTGCACCACCGGGTCGGCATCCCGCGTCAGGAAATCCGTGGTCGATGTGCCGGTATCGGACGTGATGCCCGTGATCACCGGGGCCGAGGTGGTGGTGTCGATCAGGACCGTACGCGATCCTGCGGGGCCGCGATTGCCCGCCGCGTCGCTGGCGATGGCCTCCAGCAGATGCGGGCCCTCGGTCAGGGTGGTGGCGGAGGCATCGAAGGTCCACGTGCCATCCCCAGCCACCGTGGTCGTGCCGACCAGCACATGGTCAACGATGACCAGGATGGTGGACAGGGGCTCCCCGGTGCCGTTGATCGTCAGCGTCCCGTCGTTGGTCAGGAAATCACCAGCGATTCCGCTGTCGGTGGCGATGGCGGTGATCGCGGGGGCAATCGGAGCCGTGGTGTCGATGGTCACCGAGGCATCGGCCACCAGGCTGGTGTTCCCCGCCTGATCCGTGGCCTGGGCCGTCAGGGCCACGGGGCCCTCGGGCAAGCCGCTAACAGGAAACGTGCCGCTGCTGGGCGTCGCCGTGGCGAGGTCCACCGCCCAGGCGCCCGTGCCATCGGCCACCGTCCGGTAGGTGGCGCCGGCCACCGTCAGGGTGATGACGGCCCCGGCTTCTGCCGTCCCGCCCACCACCGGCGTGCGATCCGCCGTCGGAGACGTGGGGTTGCCGAAGACCGGTGCAGCCGGGGGCATGAGGTCCACCGTGAAGGATCCCGCTCCGGCGGCCGCATTGCTGGCGGCATCAATCGCGGCGAGATAGACCCCGACGGTCGCTCCGTCGGCAAATCCGGCAAACGGCGTGGTTCCCCCCTGGGGAATAGCCGTGGTAAGGTCGAGGGTCCAAGCGCCATCTGATGCCACCGTCACCGGACCGAAACGCACCTGATCAATCAGATCCCCATCGCCGTTCGGGTCGATGGTGATCTCCAGGGATCCGCCGGTGGAGAGTTCCGTATCGGCGGTGCCCGACAGCACCGGCTGGGCCAGGGCCGTGACCAGGGCGGGGGCGCGCAGGGTCGGCGGTTCTGGGGGGACGGTGTCGAGGAGGATCTCTCGCTGGCTGGCGGGGCCGGTGTTACCGGCGGCATCCCGGGCCGTGGCCGACAGCACGACAATGGCGCCGTTGACGGTTTCGAGGGGCGCCGTTGGCGTCACCGTCCAGGCCCCGGTGAGGGGATCGGCGGTGGTGGTCAGGGTCACCGGCCCGGCGGTGGTCTCGATGACGATGGTGACGACCGAGCCGGGCTCCGCCGTGCCGGTGACGGCCGGTTGGGTCGAGTTGGTCGGGGATGGCGGCCCCGTCAGCAAGGGCGCGTCTGGAGGGGTGGTGTCGATCAGGATCTGTTGGGTGGCCGAGGGCCCGGCGTTGCCGACCCCATCCCGCTGCCAGGCCGTGGCCAGGACCACCTGACCCGACGGGAAGCCCGCCGTCCCAAGGCTGCCGGATGTCGGCGTGACGCGCGACATGTCGATGGCCCAACGACCTCCGGCATCAACCGGCACGTCGTAGGCAACAACATCGGCGGTGGTTGCAGGATCACCGTCAACATCCACGTGGACGAGTACCGTGGCCCCGGCTTCGCCGGTCCCGGTAATCAGGGGGAAAGCCATCGGCGTCGGGGAGGTCGGGCCAGTGAAGACCGGCGCCGTCGGCGCCGTGGTGTCAATCAAACAGGTCGAGGTCGCCGTGGGCGAGGTGTTGCCAAGGGCATCGGCGGCCTGGGCCGTCAGGCCGATGACCGACCCGGAGGGGATTCCCGCCCCCGGAAGCGCGCCGCTGATGGGGCTGGCGAGACGGGTCGCCAACGTCCAGGCTCCGGTCACCGGGTCGGCGGTGGTCCGGTAGACCACCTGGTTGGCCGTCGCGGGATCCTGGTCCGGATCGAGGGTCACGGTGACCACGCTCCCCGGCTCGGCCGTGCCGGTGATCACCGGAAAAGCCTCGCCGGTGCTGGCCCCCGGCCGGACGAACACCGGGGCTGACGGCGCGGTGGTGTCCAAGGTCATGGTCCCCGTGGTACTGGGGCTGAGGTTGCCAAGGGCATCCTGGACGGTGACGGCGATGGTCGCCGTCTGCTGGACGGGGGATGCCGCCAAATCCGTGCCGGGAGTGACCTGCCAACGGCCGGTGACGGGATCCGCGGTGGTGGTCAGGACCACGGCCGGGGCCGGACCCGCGCCATCGGGGTCGATGCTCACCCGGACGGTGCTGCCGGGCTCGGCCTGGCCCGTCAGGGTCGGGGTCAGATCGGCGGTGGAGGACGGGGCCTCCAGCGACGGTGCCGCTGGAGGCGTGCGGTCGGTGACGATCAGGGCCGCGGCCCCGGGACCGGCCTGGGCGGTGGCCGAACCCCAGGTGGCGCCCGCGTTGAACGTCGTGGCCGTGATCCGCAGGGAGGTGGCGGTGGCCAGATCGGCCATGGCTCCGCTGACGGGGGTGGCACTGGCCGTTGGCAGGGACCA
>CAIUVD010000181.1 GCA_903902515.1 uncultured Planctomycetota bacterium
CAAGGGCGATCAGTCCGGCCCCCGGCACGGGGGCGAAGCCGGTGCTGGTGGCCCCCCCGGCGACGGTGGTGGCGGGTTCTGCGGCTCCGGCCAGGACCCCGAGGTTGGCGAAACCCGCCCGCAACCACGGGGGCAGGGCCCCATCAGCGGCCCCGGCCAGGCCCCGGGTGGCCCGGCCCTGTTCAATGGCATCCGCCACCGCCAGCACCGCGTAGGGTCCCGTGCTGCAGGCGGCGACCACCGGCAGGGGTAGGTGGACACCGAGGCCGAGGTGGCGGGCCAGGTGCCCCCCCAGGGCCCCGGGGAAGGACCGGACCAGCAGATCCGGGCGCTGGCGAGCTGGGTCCAGGCCCATGGGGTCGCCCTTGCTGGTGCAAACGGACCAGGCGATGGGCCCCGATCGGTCGGCAATCGAGGCCCAGGGGCGGCGGGCGGCGGCCCGGGTGGCCTCCTCGAGCCAGTCCACCGCCGGTCCCGCCAGGGGGGCCCCCCAGCCGCTGCCCTCCCGCACCAGGGATGACCGTCCCGCCGCCACCGCCTGCCAAGCCGCCGCCGCATCCCCGACCGCCAGGTGGCAGTCCCACCCGGTGAGGGCGACGCGGCGGTAGGTGGTGACGGGTAGCATGGGGCGGGAATGTTCTGGCCCTGGCCGTTCATGCCAGCCTTCCGGAGGGTGCTGAACTTGAGCCCCTTGAACGCTGCGGAGACCGGAGCCACGTGTGCCGAAGGCCAATCGTCAGGTTTATCCAAACCTGCCCGCTGGGCTGATGGTTCGTTAAAGGGCAGGATAAGCGATGATTCTGGTGGTTTTCTCAGCATGTTTTCCAGTCGCGACCAGTACGTTGATCAAACTAAAAGGATATTAATATCCTTAATTAACATCCCACGCCAGGCCAGGCCGACGAAAATCCTGGCGATGTCATCTCGGGGTGATGCCCGATGCTGAGCCCGTTGGTTTCCCCAGGATCCTTGCCCATGTCGACGACCCCCGCTGTGCCCCCTGCGATACCTTGGCATGCCAGATCCGCCGAGCAGTCCCTGACGGACCTCGGTACGTCGAAGCAAGGACTGACGGCGGCAGATTCCGCCAACCGTTTGCAGCGGGATGGCCCCAACCGTCTGGGCGTCGCCAAGCGGGATGGGGCCCTGGTCCTGTTGTGGAGGCAGATCAATAACCCCATTTCTTGGGTATTGATGACGGCGGGGGGCTTGGCCCTGATCCTGGGCCGACCGACGGATGCCCTGGTGGTGTTCGGGGCGGTGGTGGTCAATGCCGTGATCGGCTTTCTGCAGGAATATCAGGCGGGCAAGGACATCGCCGCCCTGGCGGTGATGGTGCCGGTCCAGGCCCAGGTCCGGCGCGAGGGTCAGCCCGTGACGGTCTCGGCCCAGGATTTGGTGGTCGGCGAGGTCGTGCTGTTGCAGGGGGGTGACCAGGTGCCGGCGGACCTACGGCTGGTCGAGGTCACCAACCTGCTGGTGGAGGAGGCGGCCCTGACCGGCGAATCCCTGCCGGTGGCCAAGCAGGTTGACCCCGTGGCCGCGAACGCCGGGCTCGGCGACCGCACCTGTTTGGCCTTCGGTGGCACCCTGGTGACCCGGGGCACGGCGGTGGGGGTGGTGGTGGCCACGGGGGATGCCACGGAACTCGGCCGCATCCAGGGTCTCCTGGATCGCACGGAAGCCCTCCAGACGCCCCTGACCCGCCAGTTGGCGGTCCTCAGTGGCTGGATCACCGGCGCGGTGGTGGTGTTGTCGACCATCATCGCCGGTTACGGCTGGCTGGTGAAGGGAGCCCGCCTGGGCGAATCCCTGATGACCGGCATCACCCTGGCGGTGGCCGCCATCCCCGAAGGGTTGCCCGCCATCATCACCATCGCCCTGGCCATCGGTGTGCGGCGGATGGCGGCCCGTCAGGCCATCGTTCGCCACCTGCCCGCCGTGGAAACCCTCGGTTCGACGTCCGTCATTTGCTCTGACAAAACCGGCACCCTGACGCGCAATGAAATGACGGTCGAGGGCCTGTGGGCCTCGGGTCGGGCCTATGCCCTGAGCGGTACGGGCTATCAGCCCGTGGGCGCCTTGTCGACGGATGGCCAGCCCGTGACGGACATCCCCGCCGACCTCCGCGACTTGCTGGAAGCCGCCGTCCTGTGCAACGACGCCGGCCTGGCCGAGGTCGAAGGACGGTGGGTCATCAGCGGCGACCCCACGGAGGCGGCGATGGTCGTCGCCGGTCGAAAAATCGGCCTGGATGAAGGTCGCCTGCGGGCCGATCGCCCCCGTCGCGCCGTCCTGCCCTTCGAGTCCGAGACGCGCTACATGGCCACCCTGCATCCCGCCGGGGATGGGGCCGTCATCCTGCTCAAGGGGGCCCCGGAGGAGATCTTCGCCCGCTGTGACCTGAGCCCCGAGGATCGGGCGGCGGCCATTGCCGAGGGGGTTCGCCTGGGGGAGAACGGCATGCGGGTGCTGGCGGTGGCCTCGCGGTCGGCCCCGGGGGAAGCGAACGCCCTCACACCAAAGGACGTGGCGGGGGGTCTCCGCCTGTTGGGCGTAATCGGCATGATCGACCCGCCCCGCCAGGAGGCCATCACCGCCATCGCCGTCTGCCGGGCGGCGGGCGTGACGGTCAAGATGATCACTGGTGACCACCGGGTGACGGCGGCGGCCATCGGCCGCCAACTGGGCCTTCTCGGCCCCGATGATCATGCCATCGAGGGCTCCGACCTTGATGGCCTCGATGACCACGCCCTGGGCGAACTCGTCCGCACCCACCACGTTTTCGCCCGGGTCGCGCCTGAACACAAAATCCGCTTGGTCACGGTCCTTCAGGCGGCCGGCCAAGTGGTGGCCATGACCGGCGACGGCGTCAACGACGCTCCGGCCCTCAAGAAGGCCGATGTCGGCGTGGCCATGGGCATCACCGGCACCGCAGTTTCGAAGGAAGCGGCCAAGATCGTCCTCGCGGATGACAACTTCGCGACCATCGCCGCCGCCATCGAGGAAGGCCGCCGGGTCTACGACAATTTGATCAAGGCCCTGGCTTTCATCCTCCCAACCAACCTCGGCCTGGCCCTGTTGCTGGCGGGCGGGATGTTCTTCCTGCCGACCATTGAGGTCGCTGGCATGGGCCGGGAATTGCTGCTGCCCCTGTCGCCCACCCAAATCCTGTGGGTCAACCTGGTGGCCAGCATTACCCTCTCGATCCCCTTCGCCTTCGAAGTCCTGGAGCCCGGGGCCATGACCCGTCAGCCCCGGCGGCGGGGGGCGCCGGTTTTCACGCGCTTCGTGGCTGGGCGGACGGTGTTGGTGGCCCTCCTAATGGCAGTCAGCACCTGCCTGCTGTTCCTGTGGTCTTACCGCGCCCAGGTCGGTGCCCTGGACGTGGCCATCCCGGCGGATCTCCACCGCACGGCCCTTGCCCATGCCCAGACCCTCGCGGTGACGGCAGTGGTGTTTTTCCAGGCGTTCTACTTGCTTCACTGCCGATCCCTCACCGGCGGCCTGGGAGCCGTGGGCTGGCGCTCCAACCCGGTGGTGTGGTACGGCATTGGGGCGCTCCTGGTTCTTCAAGGCGCCCTGGTCCACCTGCCGTTCCTGCATCCGCTTTTTGGCACCGTCGCCCTGGGCCTGCCTGCCTGGGGACTGGCGGCGGGGGTGGCGGCGGTGGTCTTGCCCGTCATCAGTCTGGAAAAGCGCCTGTGGCGCGAAGGGCCGGCCTCGACCACTCCCCCGGCCGTCTAGGGTGGTTCCATGCCCATCTCCGCCCCCGACCGCACCGGCACCTGGTCCTTCAAGTGGGATCGCTTCGGCCCCGATGTCCTGCCCCTGTGGGTGGCGGACCTCGACTACGCCGCCCCGCCCGCCGTGCTGGAGGCCCTGCGCGCCCGCTGCGATCACGGCGTCCTCGGGTACACCGGCACCCCGCCGGCCTTCGGCCGAGCCCTAGCCGGTTGGCTGGAGCGTCACCACGCCTGGACCATCGACCCGGCGTGGGTCGTGCCCTTCCCCGGCACCATGGTGGCCGCCGCCTGCGCCGCCCGGGCCCTGGGGGTCGAGGGGGACGGCGCCCTCGTGACCCCGCCCCTGTATCCACCTTTGCTGCGGACCCCGGACCTGGCGGGCCGCCGGGGTCTGCGGGTGCCGCTGGTGGACACCCCCACCGGCTTCGTCATCGACTGGCCGGCCCTCGAAACCGCGGCCGCCGAGGCCCGGGTACTGTGGTGGTGCTCGCCCCACAACCCCACGGGCCGGGTGTGGACCGACGAGGAACACGACCGCCTAGAGGCCCTGATCCTGTGCCATGACCTGTGGGTGGTCAGCGACGAAATCTGGATGGATCTGGTGCTGGAGCCCGGGCTACGCCACCGGCCGTTGGCCCTCCGTCCGGCCCTGGCCTCCCGCACCATCACCCTCACGGCCCCCAGCAAGACCTTCAACCTTCCCGGTCTCGGTTGTGCCGTTGCCATTATTCCCGATCCCGCCCTGCGGCGGAAGGTCCTGGCGGCTGGAGGTGGTCTCGTGCCCCATGTCACCCTGCCCGGCCTGATCGGTGCGATAGCCGCTTGGGACCACGGCGACGCCTGGCGGGAGGACCTCCTGCCAGTGCTGCGCCGCCACCGCGATATCCTGGTGCCGGTTCTCAATACCGCCGGCCTGCGCTGCCACGCCCCGGAGGCCACGTACCTCCTGTGGAGCGACGCCTCGGCCTGGGGGCCTGACCCCATGGCTGCCGCCCTGGCCCGGGGCCTGGGGCCCAGTGATGGTCGCGAGTTTGCCGCCCCAGGGTGGCTGCGTTGGAACCTAGGATTTGCAGAGGGGATGTTGCCGGAGGTCTGTCACCGGATCCAAGCCTCCTCGTAGGGAACGCGACCTATTAGGTCGCCGCGAAAGTGCGGCCTGCTAGGCCGCGATCCCTCGATCATCTGGAACCAAACAACGATAGGCTCCCAGGTCGGGCCCAGAGACATATGGGCTAATCCCGGGATCGCGGCCGTCTCGGCCGCCTTCGGATTGGGATAACCAGATAAACCCCATCAAATTCGTTATTTTCAAAGCCAAAGCGGATCGTTATCACAGCAGGACCTTTGAAGGCACCCTGCCTCCCGGTACCTGACCCCAGGCCCGCGCCATCGATCCTGCCGCCCTGCCGACGCGCTCCCCGCGAGGTGTGGTGGTCTCCCGGGAGCCCGAATCCCGTGGGAGTTTCTGTTCATGCGCCTTTCGTCCTTCCTCCTCGCCCTCTTGGCCGGTCCCCTGGTCGGGACGGAACTCCTCAATGTCAGCTACGACGTGACCCGGGAGTACTACCGCGAGATCAACACCGCGTTTTCCGCCCAATGGCAGAAGGACCAGGGCGTGGCGGTCACGGTCAACCAGTCCCACGGCGGTTCGTCGAAACAGGCCCGGTCGGTGATCGACGGCCTGCAGGCCGATGTCGTGACCATGAACCAGGCGTCCGACATCGACCGTATCGCCGCCGCCAAGATCCTGCCCAGAAACTGGCGGGAGCGGTTTCCCAACCAGGCCTCCCCCACCACCTCGACCATCATCTTTGTGGTGCGGGCGGGAAATCCCAAGGGCATCCAGGATTGGTCCGACCTCGTGAAGCCGGGCATTTCCGTCATCGTCCCCAATCCCAAGACCTCGGGTAACGGCCGTTACAGTTACTTGGCGGCCTGGACCTTCGCCCTGCGCGCCAACGGGAATGACCAGGCCAAGGCCCGGGACTTCGTCAGAAAGCTCTTTGCCAACGTTCCCGTGTTCGACACCGGCGGGCGTGGAGCGACGACCACCTTTGCCCAACGCGGCATTGGCGACGTGCTCCTGACCTTCGAGAGTGAAGTTGGCCTGATCACCAAGGATGTCGGTGGGGCTGGATTGCAGGCGGTCATCCCGTCCCTGTCGATCAAGGCCGAAAATCCCGTGGCGGTGGTCGACAAGTACGCCACCAAACATGGCAACGAGGCCCTGGCCAAGGCCTACCTCGACTTCCTCTATTTCCCCGCCGGTCAGGAAATCGCCCTGAAGCACCATCTGCGGCCCATCGACCCGGCCCTCCTGGAGCGAGAGAAGGCCCGTTTCGAACGCCCGCAGCTGGTTACGGCCGAGGAAGCCGTCGGTGGCTGGGACAAGGCCTTCACCGTCCACTTCAATGACGGCGCCCTCTTTGACCAGATCATCACCAAGTGAGGCTTCGATGCGCGAACCGGACTTCCATCGCATCGAAGACTATCTGGCCAGGCCCTATGCCGACCTGTTCGTCCAGGGGCCGCACCTGGCCTCGTTCCCCGACCGTCGGAATGCGGGGATTATCTGTAACCTGTTGCTGAACCAGTTGTTCCCGGGGTTCTTCGCTGACCGTCAGGCAGTGGCGGATTTGCCCCGGGACCTGAAGGGGTTCCACGGGGAGTTGATCAAGCAGATCCGCCGGTCCCTGCGTTACCTGGCCCGCGCCACGGGAGGAAACCTGGAGGAGGTCTATCCCCAGGCCAAGAACCTCACGGATGCCGTGATCGAGGAATTGACGGGGATCCTCGACCTACTCCAGAGCGACATCGAGGCGGCCTACGCCAACGACCCGGCGGCCCTCGACCGGGGAATCATCATCCTCGGTTATCCGGCGATCGAGACCCTCGCCATCCAGCGGTTCGCTCACCAACTCTACCGCCTGAATGTCCCCCTGCTGCCCCGCATGCTGACCGAGATCGCCCACAGTCGCACGGGCATCGACATCCATCCCGGGGCCCGGATCGGGGAATCATTTTTCATCGACCACGGGACGGGCGTGGTGATCGGTGAAACCTGCACCATCGGACGCCGTTGCGTCATCTACCAGGGCGTCACCCTCGGCGCGTGGAATCCCACGGCCAAGGGCGATGAGGGCATCCTCCACCGGGGCTCAGACAATAAGCGCCATCCTGATCTGGAGGACCAGGTCACGGTTTACGCCGGGGCTACCATTCTGGGGGGTGATACGGTCATCGGGCACCACAGCGTCATTGGCGGTGAGGTGTGGCTTACCAAATCAGTCGAGCCCTACAGCGTGGTCATGTTGGAAGAGCCCCGCTTGACCATCCGCCGCCGCCGGAACCCGGCGGCGGCGGGCTGATTCATCGCCGCCGACCGGCCAATTTCGTCACCGAGGCCACCAACGCGTCGATATCGGCGCAGGTGGTGTAGATGGCGAAGGACGGCCGCACGGAGGCCTCCAGGCCAAAACGGCGCAGGATCGGCTGGGCGCAGTGGTGCCCGGACCGCACGGCGATGCCGTCCTTATCGAGGGCCGAGCCGACCTCCGTGGTGCTGAATCCATCAAGGATGAAGGACAACGCCCCCGCCCGTTCCGGCGGATGACCGATGATCTTCAAGCCCTTGATGGCCGCCAGGCGGGGTTCCGCGTAGGCGATCAGCTGATGCTCGTAGGCGGCGACCTTCGGCATGCCGAACTCGGACAGCCAGTCGAGGGCCGCTCCCAGGCCAACGGCATCGGCAATGTTGCCGGTGCCCGCCTCAAAACGGGCCGGGGCCCCATGGTACTGCGTGTGCTCGAAGGTCACTGCCGCCACCCTGCCACGGCGGGCTCGCCTCCAGCACCTCCTTGCGGCCGTAGACCGCACCGATGCCAGTGGGGCCGTAGACCTTGTGGCCGCTGAAGACGAACCAGTCGCAGCCGATGGCCTGCACGTTCACGGGCATGTGCGAGACCGATTGGGCGCCATCGACCAGGACCCGCGCGCCGACGGCGTGGGCCAGGGCCGTGACTTCGGCCACGGGAACCACGGTGCCGATGGCGTTGGCGACCTGGGTCACCGACACCAACTTCACCTTGGGGTTCAGCAGTTTCGCCAGGGCCGACAGGTCGAGGGCCCCGTCATCCGTGACCGGAATGACCTTGAGGACGGCACCATTGGACTTGGCCAACTGCTGCCAGGGGACGATGTTGGCGTGGTGCTCAAGATGGCTGACGAGGATCTCGTCACCCGCCTTGAGATGGGCCGCGCCCCAGCTTTTCGCGATGAGGTTGATGCCCTCCGTCGCCCCGCGCACGAACACAATTTCGTCGGTGCTGGCGGCACCGATGAAACGACGCACGGATTCCCGGGCCGCCTCATAGGCATCTGTCGCCCGCGCCGCCAGGACATGGGCCGCCCGGTGGATGTTGGAGTTTTCCGTTTGGTAGAACTTCACCAACCGGTCGATGACCACCTGGGGTTTCTGGGTGGTGGCGGCGTTATCGAGCCACACCAGACGCTTGCCGTTGACCCGTTCCGCCAGGATCGGGAACTGTTGGCGGATGCGCTCGGCGGGGAATGGCACCGGGGCTACCAAGGGCCCCCGGGTCAGGTCACCGGGCCGAGGGGTCGCAGGGACATTGGTCCGGGGATCAAGGACCGTGAGGCCCTCGCCATGGAACCCCGGCAATTGCGGCGTGCTGGGGGGTGCGGGTGACAGCAGGGCCTTGAGGTCGCTATCCACGGGAATGCCCGGCACCGACGGTAGACCAGCGATCACCGGAAGACCGGGAACGCTGTGACCACCGAAGGAGGGGGTCGGGATCGACGGTGTGGTCGGCAAAGCCGGAGCCGCCGGGACGCCGGCGGGAGCCGCGAGGCCACCGGGCGAGGGGCTGCTTCCGGAAACCTCCCGGAAGAACTGGTTGGCGAGGCGCTCGAGCGCCGCGACATCCGGCAGGCCCGCCGCCAACGGATCAGCGGTACTCGGGCTTGTAATCATGGTACTTTTCAAGCTCGACGTTCTCGAGCACCGCCAGGGCGTCGTCGGTCAGGACGGCCAGGGAGCAGTAGAGCGAGACGAGGTAGGAAGCGATGGCGCGGTTATCGATGTCCATGAAGCGCACGGACAGGCCGGGGCTCTGCTCGCCGGGGAGGTTCGGCTGATAGAGGCCCACCACACCCTGACGGGATTCACCGGTGCGCAGTAGCAGGATACTGCTCTTGCCGTTCTGGACCGGGACCTTGTCGCAGGGCACCAGGGGCACGCCGCGCCAGGTCAGGACCGGCGAGCCGTGGAGGGTGGCGGTGGGCGGCGGCACGCCGCGCCGGGTGCATTCGCGGCCGAAGGCAGCGATGGTCCGGGGGTGGGCGAGGAAGAAACCGGGTTCCTTCCACACGTGGGTCAGCAGCTCGTCGAGGTCATCGGGCGTCGGGCCGGTGCCGGCGACGCGGGTCGGAATGCGGTGCTGGGGCGCGACGCTGGCCAGCAGGCCGTACTCTTTGTTGACCAGCAGCTCGCGCTCCTGGTGCTCCTTCACCGATTCGATGGCCAGGCGCAGCTGCTCACCGATCTGGTTGTAGGGGCTGCTGTAGAGGTCGCTGACGCGGGTGTGAATGTCGACCACCGTATTGACGGCGGAGAGCATGTACTCGCGGGGATTTTCGATGTAATCGACGAAGGTCTTGGGCAGTTCGCGCTCATCGCGGCCCGAGCACTCGACCGTCACCGCGCTGGCGTCCTTGACCTTATTGAGGCGGTAGATGCCGGCCTCCACGGGGGTCCAGGGCAGCAGCCGCGCCAGCCAGCGCGGCGTGATGCTCGGCATCTGGGGCACGGTCTTGGTGGCGTTGGCAAGTTGGCGGGCGGCCACATCGCCGAGGGCGGTGGGGTGCTGATAGGTGTCAGACATGGAGGGCATCCCGGGGCCAGGGGCCCCGACCATTCCCGCAGGGCGGGGCGGGAGTCAGCGGACGGCGCCCCCAGGTGATCGGGTGGTGGCCGACGGCATGAAAACGGGATGGCTCCGGTGGTCCGGTCGCCAAGGCGGCAGAGCCTAGAAAACCGTCCTCAGGGTGCAACAGTGCTGGGATTCCCATGGGATTGGTGGGGTTTGCGGCCACCGATCCAGGGGATTGCCAGGGGAACCAACTGCTCGAGCTCGTGGGGCGACGATTGATAGACGTAATTGTTGAGCCAGTTGCCGAACAACACCTGGGCATGGGCTCGCCAACGACTGTCTTCTTCACGCCCCGGTTCCTGGCCGACGGCCTTCAGGTCGGCCCGCAGGTGGACCGGCTCGTGGGTGGGCAAATTGGTGGCGAAGACCTGACGCCGCGAGCGATTGCGAATCAGGTACGGACCCGAGGTCGGTGAGTCAGCCAGGATTTCCAGCCACGGGACATCGGCGAGGTCATCCTCGTCGAGGGTCCACTGGCGGCGCACGGGCACCACGAAGGCCTCATCCAGACCGCGCAGGAGGTAGGACTGCCGCCGGCGGATGCGCTGGGTGTGGAGGCCAACCAGGGGCTCCGCCAAGGGTCGGGGCGTGATGCCGTAGAAATGGGCCAAACCGGCGGCGGCACTACCGCCGAGGTAAAACGCCGCATGGACGTGGTCGAGGCTCCAATCGAGGGCGTCACGAAGGGCATCCCAGGCTGGTCCCCGCAGGGGATCGCCGGGCAGGTCGGAGACTACCAGGGCGTCGAAACGCTCATCGAGGACTGAACGGAAGGCCCGGCTGCCCGGTAGTACCCCGCCATCGTTCGCGAGGCCGCCGATGTCATCGAGGTGGGCGATGGTCAGGTGGATCTGAAGCGGTGAATTGGCGAGGAAACGCGCCACGGGACCGGCGAAGGACAGGGTGTGGGGCAGCAGATCGATCAGCAGCACCCGCAGGGGCCGGATGTCCTGGCGGGCGGCCTCGCTGGAGGTGAGGGCGGCGATGGCCTCGGCTTCGAGGATCCACGGTGCGGGCAGATCATTGGGGAGGATGATAGGCATGGAGTACCCTGGCGAAAAGGAGCGCGGCCTAGGAGGCCGCAGGTGCGATGCGACCTCCTAG
>CAIUVD010000182.1 GCA_903902515.1 uncultured Planctomycetota bacterium
CCCCAATGTTCATTTCATCGGTATTTCCGTTGATGTGATGTTTCCATACATTTTTGGAAATTTTGGCGAATTGACTAGGAAAATTGGTTACCTCGGGATTGGCATCCACGGGGAGAGGAAGAGCTTGAGTGGCTGAGGACATAATCACCTTTCATGGGTGGTTATTGGTTTTCAGAACATAATCGATGCCCATCGATTATTGAAGAGAATGCTGATCAGACCTCTGATACGAACAAGAGAACCCCCTTGTAAAACCATCAAAACCAGCCAGTCACCGCGTATGTTTATCGCTCATGCCGTTGATCTGCAGGTAACTAGGGCTAAACAGCAACTTCACGAACTTAGCGATCGTGACCAACCGCCTACATGACCGCTGATAAATGCTCCGCCACCCCACGACAAGGCGCCCCGCCAGCCCCAGACCTCCGTTCAATGCCATCGTCGCCACCGCACCTAAAAGGACTTATCCAGGTAAATCCACTGTGCGCGCTGCAAAGTCTGATTTTCACCATTGACCATTCACTCGTCGCTATTGCACAGATTTCCGGCATATCCATCACCGTCATTCATCGACTTGTTCACTGCACGCAACATCCCCGATTGACCAATTTCATTGCCGCCTGTGGCATTTTAGGATTGGGCTTGTGTGCCCGCACGGTGCGAAACCCGCACTGGCACGTTCTTGTGCTGCCCCAGGGTCACCGCCCCATCCCCGAGGGGATAACGATGGAAGCACTCGTTGCTGCGGCCATCAATCGCGCTGGATCGATCGCCTCGGTTGCGGCGCGCACTTCCCTCAGTCGCGATTCCCTTGAGCGGCTTCGTCACCAACATCTGCCGCCTGCCGTCAACGCCATTTTGACGTTATTGTCTGCGGTGGAGGGAGAGGTTCTCGTCATTGGCGGCGATGGCTCTCACCGCACCCTGCACTTACCGGTCTGCCAACCCCATTTCCCTCCGCGCAAAAAGATTTCCGTACGAAAACACACCAAGCGGCCCCATAGCTCAGCAAGACTCAGTAAAGGGGATATTGTGGCGATGCACAAGGATCTTCACATGACCTGCACCCAAATCGCCGAAATTGCCGGCCTTAGCTACGAGCGCGTCCGCCAGATTTTATTGCTTTTCGGGATCGAGCCCGCCCGGATTCGCCAACGCAAGAAGTGGCTTCTCGCTCATTCGCTTGGCGTAACTGCTCCTGCAAGGCACTGATATCCGCATGCAGGGTGGTGACTAATCGCAACAGTTGACGCTGACGTTTCAGTAGCAGGTCAATGATCCTATCGCGCGGATCTTTCGGGGCGATGGTGGCCATACGGCAGTGTAACCCCAGTTCGTATGACTGCGCAAGCGCCGTGTGACCTGAGCTGATTTGCGAGGACGCACAACAATGCCGCCGTCCCCCACACGGGAGTCCCATCCCCGACGTGGAGGACGGCGTGGCCATAGAACAGGGGCGGCAAGGCGACCTCGGCCATCGGGGCTGGGACCAGGGCGATCAGGAAATACCAGCAGCGCATGGTGGTTATCCGATGGGGCTTAGCGCAGATCCGAGCCGAGCCGAGGCGCAGGGTTTGGCCGGCCTTGGCCGTGACGGTGGCGCGATGGAAGAGACCAGTTAAGAGCCCCCCTGTGACTACGTCAGATCCCCGCACCACGATCAGTCCTTTTGCTCCTGCTCACCGGACCAAACATAAACTCATCCCAGAGGGAGACGGTCATGAGCTGCATACGACTTTTGGTTGCCCTGATCACGGCCTGCCTTGCCAGCGCCAGCGCCGCCGAGCCGGAGATCATCGACGACGCGGCCCTGATTCTCCGACTGGAGCGGGAAGGCGGGACCCTGGCGACCCAGGGCAAGCTGCCGGCCTTCGATCAACTCACCAAGGGCTTGGGGCGCACACCCGCAGCGATCGTCCTGCCGCCTGAACCTGCCGCGGTGCGCTCCACCGAAGAACTGTACCGTCTGCGCCGGGCCGGGGTGCTGATCTTGGCTCGAATCTTCGACTGCGGGAAGTGCAGCCGGCTGCATGTCTCCTGCGCGACCGCCGTGGTGCTGTCGCCCGAAGGGGTCTGCCTGACCAACCACCACGTATTTGAGGTCCGCCAGGACCAGGCAGTCAAGGGAATGGTGGCCATGACCGTCAGCGGCGAGATCCTCCCGGTGGTTGAGGTGATGGGAAGTCATCGCAACGACGACCTCGCGGTTTTCCGGGTGGAGCCCAATGGAGCGGCCCTGACCGCCCTGCCCCTCGGCCCGAGCCCGGAAACCGGGGCCCACCTCACCGTCATCGGCCATCCGGCAGACCACTTCTTTTCCCTCTCCACCGGCCAGGTGGCGCGTTACGCCCGCAGTGGTCGCGGCACCCAAGCAACCGAACGGATGTTCATCACTGCCGATTACGCCAAAGGCTCGAGCGGCTCCCCGATCTTCGACGACGCCGGACGCGTGGTGGGAATCGCCGCCGTCACCCAGTCGATCTACTACGACCAAGACAAGCAAGCCAAACTGCAAATGGTTTTTAAGGCCTGCGTGCCAGTTCACCGCATCCGCCGCTTGTTTGCGGGTGGTGACAGCGCTCCCTAATACCAGGGGGTCAGGCCACCAAGCAGCGAAACAAACGGGCCAATCAACGGCCCCGCTGCCTCGGCCGCCGTGCCGGGCAGGGATGACCCGGACAATCCGGACCTGGTCCCGGCCATCGGAAGCGGCGATAGCGGTGACGTTTCCCTGGGCGTCGATCGACAGCTCCACCCGGTCATCCCGTTGCGGTGCGGTCTGGTTTCCGGTCGTGGCCAGACGCTCGCGCATACGAATAAGAGCGGCCTTGGGGATCAACGATCCGCTTGATGGAGCGCGGGCATCACGGGGCCCAAGCGCTCATCGGTTTCTCACAATGGCCCTCCAAAACCAGCGCCTCAGGAGTGCGAAACATGAAAACGCATATACTCACCGGTGCTATCCTTTCCTCGATCCTCATGGGGGGCCTTACCGGTTGCGGATCCGGCGGCGGATCCCCAGACACCAGCGCGCCTTCGACATCCAGCGCGCCCTCAGTAACCACCCCGCCCTCGACATCGAAGACCAGCCTGCGTGGAGGCTACCTGATCACCTACACGCCAGCCCCAACATCCTTAGCCGCGAGCCGCTTGCAGGGTGCCCTTGGATACGGCTTGGCATCGATGACCTTCCATGGCGGTATCCGCGCCGCTGGTCCTGATCCCATCCGTTTTAACCTGCGGCTCGAGGATGATGGATCGGGCAACTATTCGGGATCCTACAGCGATGATTCAGGCCTGATTTCCGACTCCGTCAGCGGTACGAGCGACCGACTGGTCGTGGATTTCGGGGATGATAGCCGCGGACTGTTTTGCGAATCGGTCACGGATCCCCAGCTCCGTCGCCAGGGGCAAATTATTCTCACCGATGCGTCGCTGGATGCGAGCGGCTCTCTGGAAGCCGAGATCCAAATGTCCATCAGCGACAAACGCTCAGACGCCGATGTCACGGATTCGCGGGGCCGCGGTCGTGGGCGCGGCAACTCCGAGCGGACTTCAGATGACAGCAGCTCAGATGACAGCAGCTCAGATGACAGCAGCTCAGATGACAGCAGCTCTGATGACAGCAGCTCAGATGACAGCAGCTCTGATGACAGCAGCTCAGATGACAGCAGCTCTGATGACAGCAGCTCTGATGACAGCAGCTCTGATGACAGCAGCTCTGATGACAGCCCCACCAGTGATGCCGCTCGCATCCCTGGCAATTGGCAAGTGGTGGGACCCGCCTCCTACAAGTATAGCGGTGAGATCCTGGTGCTAAAGGCCGACAAGTCCGTTGGTCTTCGTAAGGACAATGCCGTATCGACGATTCCGGGGGCAACCTATGTCTACACCCCGGGAGCTGCAGAACGATTGATCATCACCATCGCAGACCGGGAATACGACATGACCGACGTCAAGAAGCGTGCAACGGCCGCGACCGGAAAGGTCACCTACGAAAGCCGATCCTTCCCCGTGGGCTTGCGCAAACTCTGAGGACAATCTGGCCCTTGGTTTCCGTTGACCTCGTCCTGGCGTACCAAAACGCGTAAGTGACTCGCCGAGCCTTATGCGTGATGGCCGCCAGGACCGAGATCCTGGTCTCTCGCCAGTTGAGGAGGCGATTAAGAGGGACAGACCAAATGGTACTCGGCCATGAAACTCACGTTTCGTTTGATAAGTGACCAACAAAGGTGACAGGTCACTTTAAGCATGCCAAGGGGTCAGCTAACGGCCCCACGGTCAACTGGGCGTGTTGATAGTGGATGTATCGACAAAGAACTCAGGTCGGTGGTGATCGAGGATCACGGCCGGTCCTGTTATTTCCCCCTTTATTTCCATGAATTTCGCCGCCGACGCAGGCGGGTCAGTCCGACCACCACCAGCGAGGCTGTCGAAATGATGCCACCGACACCGCAACCTTGGCCAGTTCCACTGGTGAGGGCGCTGTTCAAAGAGGCGGATCCGTCTCCATCATCCGACCGGACGATGATGGTGAAACCGTTGCTGTCCGACATGGCCGGCACCCCATTATCCACAACCCGGATGATGCAGGAATAGGTTCCAGCCTGCTGCGGCCTCCAAGTGAAAATCCCATTGCTAGAGGCGATTTCCGCCCCTGATAGTGCATCGCCGCTTAGGGAAAAACTGCCTCTTTGCCGAGATCAGTGGGTAGCCGGTTATCAACGGGAAATTCCAAGGTTTAGCTTCCCGGCTATCAGGTAGGCCATGGTGATGAATGTCTTGTGGAGCCGATAGCCGCGAGCCTTCCGCTTGGCCGCCTGAAGCAGGCTATTGAGTCCCTCCATGACAGCATTGGTCAGATGGGAGGTGAACCAGCGCAGGATGCCTTTACTTCGATTCCTCAGCGTCTTTGCTGCTTTGATCATCGGCTTGACCTTCGACTGTTGGGCCACGGCAATCCAGCCTTTGAGGAACCCCGTCGCTGACTTCAGATTTGGCTGTCGGTAAAAGTCACGGAATGTTTCCTTAAGCTGATATGCCTCAGCCAATGAGGCATTGCGATTAGTGATGTCCTTGAGTTGCTCCCGTTGATTGGCCGTGAGATTTTCAGGGTTTTTAAGGAGCGCCCATCGACCTCCTTTGACCGTTTTATCCTTACGCCATTCCGACCGGCGAACCTTCTCCAGCGCATCGCCCAGCACTTTGGTGACATGGAATTTATCGAAGGTTACCTCCGCGTTGGGCAGGTTCTCCCGCACGCCCTTGATGAATGCCGGCGACATATCACAGGAAACCTCCCGAACGGTGGAAGAATCGCCGCCGTGCGCGCCGACAAAGCGCGCAAAGGCGGCGATCACCTCGTTTTCGCGGCCCTCGGTCGCGAAAACGAGGCGCCGAGCATCCATGTCGAAGAAGCAACTGATGTAGTCATGCCCCTTGCGGGCGGAGGTCTCATCTACGCCAACCTGCACCAGGTGAGAGCAATCGATCTTGGCCACGGCTTCGTCGACATAATGGTTGATGACTCGCCATAGGGCCCCATCAGAAATTCCTGTTAGCCGGGCGACACCATGGACGGGCATCTGACGGACTAGCTCAAGGATCAAAGCCTCCATCAGGAGGCGTAAAATTGCTTCCCGGCCTTGCCCAGGGAACGTTCACCAACCGGACGCCACAAGCATTACAGTTAATACGAGGAACTCGGGCGCTGATGAACGCCTGATGCTGAAAGAAATCGAGATGTCGCCATTCCTTTTCAACCGTGTCGTGCACCGGACAGTGCGATTTACCACACTCAGGACAGCCGAATCGTGAGCCAGTCGCGAAGTCCACACGCAGCTTCAGAGCCCTCCGGTCGGGGTCGAACTCAGTGCGCTGGACCTCCCAAGGTGGGACAAGCCCAAGGGCGATGGTGAAGAGCGGATTCGTGTCCATGTTGACACTTTGGTCGCCGTAGATTTCCTCGTAATTTATCGTGATAAACGACAACTTACTCA
>CAIUVD010000183.1 GCA_903902515.1 uncultured Planctomycetota bacterium
GGCGTGGTAGGTGACCTCGGTTTGATGCGGGCCTTCCTTGCGCCAGGCGGTTTTCTGTTGGACCAGACTGTGGCGACGCTCCGTCCGGGCAGTGCCGTTGGAGTCGCGGAAGGTCTCGGGGCTGGAATAGGTGAGCAGGCCGAATCCGCCGACGTTGCCCCCGAAGTTGGCATCGGAGAAAACCTCCCGCACATCGTTGGCGAAGGTCTGATCCTGATGATATTTCTCGTTGCCGACGCCGAAGGTCACGGCTTCCCCGAAGGACCCCAGGGCCGCTTCGTCCCACTGCTGATCGGGCGCTTTGCCGTAGACCTCTTGGCCAGCTGGGACCACGCCGTTGACGGTGTTCTTGTAGCCGATGGTGCACAGGTGGGCGTGGGAAGCCGCCGCCACAGGGCCCCCGGCTAGGTGGTACCATTGGCTGAGGCGGAAACTGCGGGTCGCTCCGCCGGGCACCTGCACCATCACCAGCCGATGGATCCAATTCCCCCGGAAGCGGTCGGGGATCGGATCCTTGGTGCCCAAACTGTGCCAATTCTTGCCGATCTGCACCGGCAGCCCCAGGGGCAAACCGGCCACGCGGATGTCACTGGCACCGGCGGTATCGAGGGGGTCTTCCGTCACCTGGGCCACGCCGCCGGTGATCAGGCTCGCGTGGCCGATATCGCCGTGCTCGGGTCCCACACCGACATTGCGCAAGTTCAGGCGGACGGTGCGGGGCCCCGGGTCCGGGTTGGTCACGCGCACCTGGTACTCCTGCCAAGCATGGATGATCTGGCCGGTGGGGCGGGAGTAGGTCGGTTCATCGACCTCGACCACGCCCCGCAGGCGGTTGAGGCGGATCTTGGAAGCGGCCAGCCCGGGCTCGAGGGCCCGTTTGGGAACATAGCCCGGGGCGGGACCGAGGTCGGCGCCGATGCGCCGGACCTCGACCGTGGGGGCCTGGCGCTCGGCGGCCACCAGGGCCTCCAGATCCGCGGCCGAGACCGCGATCCGAGGGATCACCGCCAAGCCCAGGGCCCGGTCCTCGGTAGCGGCCCAGGCCCGCACGGCCGCCTCGGCGGTGATGGTGCCGGTCGTGGCATTGAGGGTCAGGACACCCTCGGGGGCCAGGACCACCAATCCCTGCCCGCCCGCGGTGGTCAGGGCCACGGCGCTGCCGTCGGCGGACCGACGCACGCCCGGGAAGCGGGCAACGGGGTAGGTGAAGGTCGCCTCCAACCCGGCCGCCGCGAGGTCGCGGTTGGGCTTCATGCGCAGGATCCAGGACACCCGATCGGTCCAGGCACACATTTCCAGGCCCGAGGTGACCATATTGAAGGTGTTGAGGGGCGCGGCCTGGCCGTTGGTCGCCTTGCTATCATCCACCAGGGTGCCGCTGGTGATCACCGGATCCCGGTAGAAACGCTGCTGGAGATAACGCCCCACATTGATGGCCTGCTGGGAACGCAGCCGGTTCGCCCGGCCGGCGACCTTCCAACGCACGCCGTCACGGACCACCGTGAAGGCCAGGCCAAGGCCACTGAAGGCCGCATCGGCCGGCACCACCCCGGCCAGGGCACCGAACACCTGATTCCCCTGGGGGGCGAGATCCCGCTCCAGGGCGTCGCTCTCCGACAGGGGTGCCACCACCGGAGCCAAGCCCATCAGGCTGAAGGTCCGCTGGTCGAAATTCATCGCGTAGCGGTTGCTGATGACGGTCAGGCGGGTGTTGCGTACCCCGGTGTACCCCCAGTCGTCGCGATTATTGTCGATGTCGAGGCGGTACAGGCCCTCCTCGTTGCAGGCATGCACATAATCACCCGCGTGATCCAGGAAGTCGATCGGCAGGTCGGCGGCCGGCAGGACCGTCACGGCCAGCAGGGACATGGCCGTGCTCATGGCCATGCGCGCCAAGCGGCCCGTCGAGGGAACCGGCGTGCCGTCCCGCCGCAGGCGCAGGCGACGGGGCACACCCGCCGCCAGGTCCACGCTGCCGGCTTCGTGGTCCGCAACCCGCAGATGGAGGGTCTGGGCCACGGCGGAGCACAGTTCGAGATCGAGGACCTCCGCATTCCAGGTCAGGGAGCGGACCTCGACCTGGCCCCGGCAGCAGATGCCTTCGACCCGGCCCTGGGGCCAGGCCGGCGGTAGGGCCGGCAGGAGCCGCAGCAGGCCCGGGCGGTGGTCGACCAGGGCCAACAGCATCAGGCGGGGCAGGCCACCGGCGATGTCGGTGTTCAGGACATGGCGCGGGTTGTGGGCCGTGACCATCGTTTCCGGGAAGAAGAAGCGGTTGGCCAACCAATCGATGATATCCCCGGCATCCTCGGCCATGCCGAGACTGGCCGCAGCACAGCCGAGCTGGACCATGCCGAAGGCCATGATCCCGCCCCCGGCCCGGCGCCGGTGGGCCATGCGGGCGTGGACCGTGGCCCGGGCCGCCGCCAGGAGGGCGCCATCGTTTTCCGCCCAGGCCGGCAGGCCCTCATAGAAAGCGTACAGTTGGGAGGCGTGGCGATGCTCGTGACGCTCGCTCAGGCGCGGATCACCCCATTCCGCTAAAACGCCGCCTTCGCCAATGCGGAACGGCGGCAGGCGGTCCCGAAGGGTCCGCCAGCGCAGGGCTTCTTCGGCGGTGATGATGCCCTCGGATTCCAGGGCCAGGAGATCCTCCAACACCTGCCGGGCCGCAGCCACATCCATGGCCGCATCGACGGTCGATTGGGAACCCGTGGCCGGCGAGTCGTTTTCCGGGGAATAGGACGGCATGAAGCGGGCGGTGCCGCTGCCGGCCAGGAAATCCTCGTAGAACGCCGCGGTTTCCAGCATGAACGGCAAGGCGCGTTCGACCAGGAAGGTGCGATCGCCGTGGTGCAGCCAGGCGTCCATGAAGAAACGGGCGTTCCAGGCCGCGCCGGCGGTCCAGAAGGTCATCGGCCAGGTGCCGTCAAAGTGGTTCAGCCGTCCGTGGCTGCTGGTGCGCGACGGCACCAGCAGCCCCCGGGCTCCGTAGAGCACCTGGGCATTGCGACGGTAATCGGGCAGCAGGGATTCCTGGTAGGCGAAGAAGCCCTCCAGCAGCGTTCCCAGCCCCCCGTCCAGGTGACCCGAAATGGCGGTCTGGAGGTTGCCGTTCTGGGTGTAGTCCCCCGACCAGGAGGGTCGCCAGGAGCCGCCCCAGATGCCCTGCAGGGTGGGCGGAAACCGGGAACCGCTGCTGCACACCGTGAGGTGGCGGCAGGCCTGGAAGGCTTTTTCCAGAAGGACCGGGTCGGCCATGCCGACGGCGGCCCGCCCAAACAGGGCGGTGCCGGTGGTGGCGTGGCCCTCTTCGCTGCCGCCGAGATCGAGACGACAGGCTTCCATCAACGGCTGATGGAGGGCCCGGTGACGGCGCCAGCAGGCCTCCGGATTTCCATCGAGGGCGGCCAGGCCCTGTCGCAGACCCGCCACGATCGCCTGGGGGTCGTCGCCGTCCCGTTCCAGGGCCGTGCGCACCAGGATCAGGGCCGCATCGGCCCCCTGGAGGTGCAGGCCGTCGGTCGCCGGCCGGAGGGTGCCGCCAATGGCCACCACCCGGGCCACCGTCACCGCCGCCCGCAGGGAGCCGGGCCAACGATGGCGGTACTCCTGGCGGCAGATCAGCAGGTCGCCCTCGACCCGCTCTTCCCACGGGCCGAGGGGCGCGGTCGGCTGTTCGCCGTCTAGAGCAGCCTCGGCGTCGTGGCGGGCGAGGGTCAGGCGGGCCGTGAGGGTGCCCGCCGGGGAGGTGAGGTGGATGGCCACCACCCCATCGGCCCGCGAAGCCACCACCCGCCGGCGGTGGGGCCCGTGGTCGTCCTCCCAGGTCGCGGCCACCGTGCCGTCCCGGTAGTCGGTGCCCCGCAGGTAGCCCCGCACGGGACCCTCGGCGGGCTGCCAGATGCGCAGAAAGGCGGCCGGGATGAACGGATCCGTCCAGCGTTTCTCCTGGGTGTAGCCATCGGCGAAGGATTGCTCCACCACCCGATCGGCAGCACCCTGGAATCGCCCGGCCACCAGGTCCTCGCGGATGGCCGGGAGCAGGTCCGCCTGGCGGGGCGGGTCGATGGGCGGGTGGAGGGGCAGAAAAAGCCCCGCCTGATTGAGGACGACCACGTCGTCCTCCGGCCGACCCAACAGCATGACCCCCTGGTCGCCATTGCCGGACGGCAGGGCCCCTTCCCAGGACCAGGCGGGCCGGTCATCGAAGGAGGCGCGGCGGGGATCCGTGACACCGAGGGCCGCCCGGGCGGCCGCGTCGATCGACAACACCGGTGCCGGCTGGGCGAGCCGGGCCGCCAGGATGAACGCCCCCACCGTGCCGCAGCTCCCTCCCCCGCCATCCACCGAATCCAGGCGGATGGCATTGGCCGCATCCTGCCGGGCACTGATGCGGGAGGGCAGCCGCCACCGGCCCGGCAGGTGGCCAGGGGTGCACCCATCGAAGGCCCACCAGCCGGTGGTGGCGGCATCGACGGGCTGGTCGAAGGGCGCGTCGGCCTCGGCCTCGGTCCACCAGCGATCGGCGAAGCGGAGGCCGGCGATGGCCCCCTGGAATGCCCCGTAACCCGGCACCACGCGAGGTCCGCCGATGGTCACTGTATCCAGATCAATCCCGACCTCGGGAACGGGGATCGCGGCCGTTGCCGTGACGCCGCCCACGGTCAGGGCTACCAGACCGCGCGGGCGGTCGTAGCGCAGCACCACGTCTTCCCAGGCGCCCACTTCCAGGCCCAGGCCAGCGGTCAGGGCCTCGACCTGATCGCGAATGGTCACCACCACCCGGCCCAGGGCATCGACCGCCAGGCGGGGCACGCCCGGTCGGTCGAGATCCCCGGCGAGGAGTCCGCCGGGTTCGGCCCCATCCCGGCGCAGGCGCAGGGCGACACTGGCCCGGTCGCCCCGCACCTGGCCGTGCACCCGCACCAGCCACTGGCCATCAAGGCCCAGCGCGGCGCCCTCGGTGGCGGGGAGGAAGGAGGGGGCTGGGAATCCGCTCATGGCGGTTATGTTACTATTTAATCAATGAAAAGTCTAAGGATTTGCCCTCCCGGAGCAGGGCACTACGATGTTCCGTGTGATGCACATCGAACATCCTGACGGAGGGCGCTCCCTGGTCACCTTGGCCGACATCGCCCAGGCAGCGGGCGTTTCCATCGCCACCGTCAGCAAAGTACTACGGGGCATCGACGTTGGCACCTCGGCGGCCACCCGGGCGCGCATCCAGGCCACTGCCGAGCAGCTGGGCTACCGGCGCAACCTCCTGGTCGAGGGCATGCAGACCGGCCGCTCCCTGACCATCGGGGTCGTCATCCCGCCCTACGGTGAGTTCACGCGCCGCCTGGCCGATGCCATCCATGGCCGGTGCCTGACCCACGGCCTGATCCCGATTTTCCACTGGGCGCCTCCCACGATCCGTCGCAGTGACCCGGCGGAGGCGGAGGCCGAGGATGCTGCCGATGAACGGGCGGTGCTCGACCGCCTGCTCGACCGGCGGGTGGATGGAGTGCTGCTCTACCCCGCCGCTGACGGTGCCCTCACCAGTCAGGTGCACGTTTGCCAGGCCCAGGGCATTCCTGTGGTGGCCATGGACCGTTGCCCGGAACCCGGGGTCGTGGACTTCATCGGTACCGATGACGCCGCCGGCGCCCGCTTGGCGGCCGAACACCTGCTGGCCCGGGGCCATCGTCGCATCCTGATCATGGGCGGCGAGGCCCGCTACGCCTCCTACCGCACCCGCACCGCCGTGGTGGCGGCGACCGTGCAGGCCGCTGGCGGCCACTGCACCATCGCCGAGGTCCCCAATGCCGACCTCGATAACTTGATGCCCCATGCGCGCCGCCTGTTGGCCGAGGACCCCGCGGCCACCGCCATCGCCCTGGGCACCGATGTCTTTGCTCCGGCGGTCTACCGGGCCGCCCAGGAGGCGGGCCGGGCCATTCCCGGAGCCCTGGCGGTGGTGGGTTTTGCCGGACTGGGCTTGGGCTCCTGCCTGCGTCCCACCTTAACGACCGTGGCCCAGGATCCCGAAAGCCTGGGCTCCCTGGCCACCGACCGACTTCAGGAACGCCTGCGCTCGGCCGTCACCGGGTCGCGGCCCTGGTCGATCCTCCTGCAGCCGCACCTTGAAGTCCGCAATTCCACCGGCGGAGGTCCGTCGTGAGCCGCCCCGGACGGCCCCGGACCGGGGCCCCGACCCTGCGGGAAATCGCCGAGCGGACCGGCTATGGCCTGATGACGGTGTCCCGGGCCCTCGGCCCCGATCCCGAGGCCGTGACGGCGGACAAACGGCTCCGCATCCAGGCCGTGGCGGCGGAACTGAACTACCGGCCCAACCTCAACATCCGGGCCCTGCGCCGGGGTTCGGGGACCCTGGTGGGCCTGCTGTGCGAGCGTTTCGACGCCCGGGTCCATGACCTGCTCATCGGCCTCCACGACGTTCTGGTGCCCCAGGGCCTGCTGCCCTGCCTGATGGTGATCGGCCACCATCCGGCCCGCCCGGGGATGGATCCGGGCACGGCGACGATCCACCACCTGGTGGAGCGACGGATGGCGGCGGTGCTCGCCGTCTTGCCCCGTCCCGATGCCCTGCCGGACTGGCTCCCGGCCCTGCGTCGGGAGGTCCATGACCGGGGCCTGCCAACCCTGCTCGCCGGGGCCGCACCCCAGCAGGCGGACCTGCCCCTGGTGCGGAGCGACCTTCCCACGGCCGCCGGCCTGCTGGTCGAGCACGCCGCCGCCCAGGGCTCGCGCCTCGCGGTGGTCGACGAAAATCCGGGAGACCCGTGGACGACGGCCCTGGCCGGCCTGATCACCGCAACGGCGACCGAGCGTGGCGTGTCCTGGTTCCGGCTCCTGCCGGATCAGGACCTGCCCGACCACGCGGTGCCGGTCGCCACCAGCACGGCGGCCCTCCTGGCCCTGGCGGGCCAACGCACCCCTCCCGCCGGTTGGATCAGCAGCGGTGACGCCAGCACCTGCCCCCTGGCGGGGTTGGCGGTGGATCTAGCGGATCGGGACTTGGGAACCCTGGCCGGTCAGTTGCTGATCGAGGCCCTAGCCGGTCGTCCCCTCCCGGCCTGCACCGATCTGCCCCCGCGCCATCGCCGCGCCACCTAAGGGCCCGGCCCTCACCCGCCCCGCAGGCCAGGCAGGAAGCGGCGGGCCAGCAGGGCGGCGGGGATCCGGGCGGCGAGGCTAACCGCCATCAGGGTGCGGTAGGCGCTGCCCTCCCAGAGCGGCAGGGAGCCATGGGTGATCAGCAGGGTGCCCAGGCCACTCCCCGCCACCACGGCGGCCATCACCACCGCCTGGTGCCGACCTACCAAGCGGGCCCGCTGGGCCGCGTCCGGATGACTGCCGAACAGCAGGGGCTGCAGGGCGACTTCCGCCAGGCTCCAGCCAATGCCGCCCACCACCTCGGCGAGGAGGATCGGCCACCAGCCGCCGGGGACCAGACATCCGAGGGGTGGTAAAAGCAGCAACCAGATCGCCATCCGCAGGGTTGCCGCTGGACCGTGGCGGTCGGCAAACCGCCCCGCCATCGGGTAGGCCACCAAACGTACGATGGGCGCCGTGGACAGGATCAGGCTGAAAATCAGGGGATCGGATGCCAAGCCCAACCCACCGGCCGCCGGCGGTTCGACGAGAAATATGGCGAAAAACGGCAGCCCGACCTGGAGGCCGCCTTGGAAGAGGGCCCATACCAGGGTGAAGCGCCCAAAGGGCGTGGCCGCCATCTGCCCAAGGTACCGGAGCAATCCTCCATCCGGCTCCGTGGTGGGGCTGGGGCCCGGACCCGGGCCCACGGTGCCAACGGGCTGGATGCGCAGCAGCATCGCACTGACGATGCGACTCACGACGGCGATGACCAGTACGGCCTGCAGACCCCAGGGCGACCCCGTGGCCGGGGCGGCCTCCATGATCAGGGCATAGAGCCCGATGGCGAGCAGCCGGCAGGCATGGAAGGATCGGTTACGACGACCCGCAAAGCGGCCCATGACCCGTCGAGGGATGATCCCCCCCATCACGGCCATCCATCCCGGCCCCCCCAGCAACCCCGTCACGGTGACGCCGATCGCCAAGGTCAGGGCAACCGGCACGGCCCACGCGGCACCGGGGGCGTGGAGGGGGATGCTCAGGCCCAAAAGCAGCAGGGCTTGCAGCAGGGCGAATCGCCATGCGGCGGCATGGTCGCCCCCCAGCCAACGGTTGATCCATCCCGCGCAGGGGCCCAGGCCCACACCCAGGAATTGCGGTACGACCGCCAGCAGACCGATGGCCGTGGCCCCGGCCCCCAGGTGCACTTGCAGCAGGGGGACCATCCAGGTGTCGATCGCCCCGAACATCGCCCCGGCCACCGTGCCTTCCACGAACGCGATGGCCATCCCGCGACGAATCCGGCCGGGAGGGCGGAAGCCTCGGGGAGGGGTGGCGGCAGGACGGGGGTTCGTCAGGAGTTCGATGATAATCCTATTTTCACGATGATCGACATGACCAGGCAACGCTGGTGAAGTCAGGTCGCCTTGCCCATGACCGGGTGGTGGGGGGTCATCGGCTTGGGGATTCCCGTATCCGCCTGGCCCAGCCCCGAGGGGCAGGTCGGCAGGATCCATTCCTCGTCCGCCACCAGGTCGACCTCCAGGACCCGGTCATCGGGCAGGATCAGTCGCCACCGCCCGGGACGGTGGGCCCGCAGGCGGGCGCGTTCGAGCTGGCCGGAGCGCCAGGTCAGATCCACTTCCAGACCGCCGGGCGCCCGCAGGCCGCGGACCTCGCCCTCGGACCACGCGGCGGGCAGCCCCGGCAGGAGGTCGATGCCATCGGGCCGGGCCAGCAGCAGCAGGTCCGCGATGGCGGCGGAGATGCCGAAGCTGCCGTCGATCTGGAACGGCGGGTGGGTGCACAGCAGGTTCGCCTGGACGGATCCCGTGAGGAAGGCCCGAATTTCAGCCCAAGCCTGGTCGCCATCCGCCAGGCGAGCCCAGCAGGCCGCCGACCAGGCCCGGCTCCAGCCCGTGCCGCCCGACCCATGGGCCAAGCGGAACTCCAGGCTCGCCTGGGCCGCCCGCGCCAGCTCGGGCGTGGCGCGGGGCGTGATGTCTTGCCCAGGACAGAGGGCGAACAGGTGCGACAGGTGCCGGTGGCCCAGTTCCACCTCACGCTCGTCGCCGCTCCACTCCGCCAGCCGTCCATCGGCGTTGATGCGATCGGGCAGCAGACATTGGGCGGCGTTCTCCAGGTCGGCGACGAGGTCCGGATCGCGACCAAGATCCCGGGCCGCCGCGCAGGTTGCGGCGAACAGGGCGCGCATGATCTGATGGTCCATGGCCGGTCCCAGGCACAGGGCCCCCTCGGCTCCGTTGGGGAGGGTGTACCAGTTCTCGGGAGAAAGACTGGGGCCGCTGATGAGGCGGCCGTCGGGGCGCTCCATCAGGAAATCCCGGCAGAACAGGGCCGCCTCCCGCAGGATGGGATAGGCGCGGGTCTCCAGGAAGTGTCGGTCGCCGGCGTAGCGGGCGTGGTCCGCCAGGTGCAGGGCCAGCCAGGCCCCGCCCAGGGGCCACAGGCAGGCCAGCAGGGATTGCCCTTCGGGTTCCGTTTCGGCCATCAGACCGGCGTTGTGGTGGGCGCAAAATCCCCGGCAGCCGTACAGGTCCCGCGCCGTGACCCGGCCGTTCTCGGCCAGCCGCTCCACGAACTCCACCAGGGCGAGGTGGCATTCGCCCAGGGCACCGCTCTCGGCGTGCCAGTAGTTCATGGGCAGGTTCAGATTCAGGGTGAACTTACTTTCCCACGGCGGGATGAAGCTGTCATTCCAGATGCCCTGCAAATTGGCCGGCAAACTGCCGGGCCGCGACGAGGCGATGAGCAGGTAGCGTCCGTACTGGTACAGCAGGGCCGCCAGGGACGGATCGCCTTCCGCTCGGGCCCGGGCCACCCGCACATCCGTGGGAGCCGCAGGATCATGGCGGGCCGGGAGGTGGAGGGCCACCCGTCCAAACAAGGCGCCGTGGTCGGCGACATGGCGGGCCTCCAGGGCGTCATAGCCCAGGGCGGCCGCGCGGGCGACCCATTGACGTGCTTCCGCTTCGGGATCGGCAACGCGGAAGGTGGTGGCCGCCGCCACCAGCAGCAGCACTTCATCGGCACCCTCAATGACCTGCTGGTCACCGATCACCGTACGACGGCCGCCCCGGTGCTGCACCTGGACGACGGCCGCAAAGCCGATGGCCCCACTGCGGCCCGCCATGACCAGGGCGCCGTCCTCGCCCGCGCTGGTGCCAGGGTCGAAGGGACGGCGAAACAGCTGCACGACCAGATGGAGGCCGCCGGGCCGGGCCGCCTGCAACCGCAGGACCACCACCTGATCCGGGTTACTGGCAAAACAGGTCCGGCGATGCTCGCCCGCCCCGTCACCGTAGGTCACCTCGGCGATGCCACGGGCCAGATCCAGATTCCGGCGGTAGCCGTGAAGGTCGCTGCCCATGCGACGGCTCATGACCGGGATGCCCGTGGCATCGGGGCGCATGTCGTAGCGCACGGCCCCCTGCCCTCGGAAAGAAAGGCGCAGCTCCCCCAGGGGTTGATAGGGCGCCAGGTGGCGGGGACTGGCCGTGAAGCGCGTCCGCATCAGGTGATTCGCCTCGTCGAGGCGACCCTCAGCCAAGTGGCGGCGGAGGGTCTGAACATCCGCTGGCGTGGCGGGTGGGGCTCGCCGGCCCGGCTCCCAGGCCCACAGGGAATCCTCATTGAGGCCGATGCGCTCCTCGTCGGTCTGGCCAAACACCATCGCTCCCAAGCGTCCATTGCCGAGGGGCAGGGCCTCGTTCCAGACTTCGGCGGGGCGATCAAACCAGAGTTCTTCAGCACCATTCATGGAGATGTCTTTCGGGTGGTGAGGGCGATGGCGATGCCGCCGCAAATGAGCGGGGCCGCGAGCCACAGACGCAGGGCGGGGACCTCGGTCCACAGCAGCCAGGCGAAGAGGCCGGCGAACATGAACTGGGTCAGGTTGACCAGGCTGACCATCTGGGCACTCACGGTGCGCACCCCCCAATTCAAGATGCCATGTCCCACCACGGTCGGCAGGACCGTGACCCCGACGAGCAGCAGGGCCTCACGCCCAGGATCGGTGATGGGCGCCGAGGACGTCCACAACACGGCCGCCGGTGGCTGGGGGAGCACCTGGGCCACGCCCCAGGCCAGGAATCCGATCACCCCGGCGACGGCGTAGAGCGGTACCAGGTACAGCATCAGGTGGGGGAAGGCCTCGCGATGACGCCGCCCCAGGGCGAGATAGGCCGTGAACAGCAGCATGCTGCCCAGGCACAGGGCATCGCCCGCGAGGTGCGCGCCGGACAGGGCTTCGCCACCGCCCGCCAGGACCACCACGCCGACCAGGCAGAGGGCCGTGCCCATCAATTCACGACGGACCGGCCGCTCACCCAGCAGGGCCAACGCCACCAGGGGCATGGCGGCCGGCGCCAGGTTACACAGGAGGGTCGCATGGGCCGACGGAACCAGCCGTCCGCCCAGGGCCCAGGTGATGAAATGCAGCCAGAGCAGCCCGGCGGGCACCAGCACCATGCGGACCTGGGCCCAGGACGGCCGGTGGTCGGAACTCCGCACCAGCCACCACCACACGGGGGCCAGCACCAGGGCCGCACCCAGGAGTCTGACCGCCGCCAGCAGGCCCGGGGACACGTGGCTGGCCCGGGTCTGGATGACTGCCGTGGCGCACGCCGCGACGCCCACGAGCAGGATGACCAGCGCCTTCGCGGGGGTCATGGACGCAGGGGGAGGGTCACGCCATCCACCGCCACGCTGGGGCTGCGGCCGGCATCCGTGACCCGGATGGTCAACGGGTGTTCCAGGCCGCGCAGGGACAGACGCCAGACCCCGTCGCCCGATGGCTCCAGGTGCTGCAGCGGATTCGCGGTGGGATCACCATCCACGGCGGCCAGGACCGTCAGCAGTTTGGTCACTCCGGTCGTCTGGCGCTGCCGGCGCAACGTCAGCGCCGGAGCTGGCACGGCCGTCTGACCCTCAAACCACCAGCCAAGGATCTCGGGTTTGGTCACTCCGGAATCCGCCTGGTGCTGATCCTGCCCCCCCACGCTGATGACGGCGAGATTCGGTTTTCCGGCATCCGTGGTCCACGCCACGGCCCCACCGTCGGCCGTGGTCCACTTGGTGGTCTTCAGGTGCCACCGGACCTCGTAGGCGTGGGCGACGCCATCGGCGGGGGTCATGGTATCGACCACGATGGCCACCGGCAGGGGCAGGGACTTGAGGAACAGCACTTCCCGCCGATGCGTGGCCGGGCTGGGGTTCACCCTGTTGAAGGCCTTCCCGCGGTTGGGGATCTTCGTTCCATACCCGCACACATACCAGCCCGAGGCATAGTCGGCCTCGGGCGAGGTGCCGAACAGGGCCGGCGGTTGTTCCGGCGGCAAGGCACCGATGGCATCTTCCGTGCCATTCCAGGTCCGGAGCTGGCCCATGCCATCCACCAGCACCGTATTGTGCGCCGCCGTGGTCGGGCCCCATTTCCGCCAGATGCTGCTGTCGTATTTGTACCCCCCGTTATCGAACAGGAAATACCGCCCGCGGAACCACGCCACCAGGTTCAGCGCATCCTGATGGCCATGCCAGCCCCCCATGGGGCCCGTATCGAGGAGCAGGTAGGAATCCTGACGGCCCCAACCCGTGCGCATGGCCACATACCCGCTGTCCGGCATGCGTTCGCTGGTCCATGCGGGCGGGGTGGCGGTGGCCCCGGTGGAGGTGGCCCGGGCCCAGGTCAGCAACGGACTGTCGGGGAAGCGACGGGTGGCACGCGCCAGGTTCATGGTCGTGAACGTCAGGGCGCCACCGTCATTGACCATGGGCACCGTCCCATCCGGGGACACCAAGTGGACGCCCCACTCGGCCATGCGCTGGAGCTTGCCGCGCAGTTCCGGAGGCAACTCCTGGGTCTGGCCCGTAACGTCGGCGAAATCCCAGGCATCGAGGCATTTGCTGGCCACCCAGCTGCCATACCCCGGGGCCAATTCGTACCACCCGCCCTCCGGCAGGGTGCTGATGGCCAGGGAACGCTGCAGATTGGCACCGGCGACGGTGCGCCAGCGGGCCGCGTCACGGAATTCCAGGAACTGCGAGCCGGCGTTGTAAAGCCCCGTCTGGCCGATGATAAAATGATTGGTCGGGTTGAAGGTGCACACCGACAAGTAGGTGCCATGGTCCCACACACTGCGGGCGAAGGTCAGCACATCGTCATCCGTCACCGCGGCATCCTGGGCCACCGCATACAGGCTGTCGAACCACGTCCGATTCAGGCGCAGTCCAGCCTCAAGATCACGCCAGACCGACCCCGGGCCCTCATTCTGTACGGCCGGCACCGCCACCTGGCCAGTCCACGACCGCATCAGGCGGGCCCAGCCACGGGCATACTCGGGCTGCTTGGTCGACCGGTAGGCATTGGCCACAGTCCACCAGGTCATGTGCCGATTGAGGCCCCAGACCCATTCGTTGGAGGCCTGGGCGCCGGTGGTCGGATTGGCCAGCCAGTCGATGGTCCCCCCGGGGAACACGTGGGTCAGGCCCAGTCCCACAACCTCGCCGGCCAGGATTTTATCTGCGGCCTTGGGATCCCCTTCGCTCTCGGGAAATGACCAGGTCGCCATGCGCTTCCGCATCACCGCCACCAGAGCCTTCAGGGCCCCGGGCTGATCGCCCGCCGCCAACCGTTCCCGGGGAGCAGCCAACCCTGGTTGGCTCCAATCGATGGCGGCCAGCAGTCCGGCCTCGTCCAGGGAGGGCCCCGTGACGGTCTTGGCATCGGCGACGGCGCGCACGCCCGCAATGGCCACCGAGACCCCCTCCGGCACGGGGTCCTTGACGTGCAACCGGAGGGCCGCCTGGTCGGTGGCGGCCTCCTTGACCTCCTTCAGGGCGCGTGCGGGGATCCAGACCCGCCGCCAGCCGCTGCCCGCCAGGACCATCTTCCCAGAGAGGGGCCGGGCACCCGTGATCGCAACCTGGATGTCCAGCACCACGTCGGGCTTGGAGGGCCGCATCCACGCCACCACCCCACCCGCCTTCGCCACCTCGGCGATGCCCAGGTTCGCTTCCCAGGGGCCGGCCAAGGACCAGGTCACGGCATCCTCGCCCCCATGCCGCCGAGGGTCATCCAAACCGGCCAACGCCACCCCGAGAGCCGCCGCGTCATCGGCTTTCGCGGTGCTCTGGGGGACCGTGGGCACCGAGGTCGTCGTTACCGCAACGGGGGGCGGTGTCACCTCGGCCGAGGATGGCTTGGCAGGCCCACAACCCGCAAGCACCAGGACGAGGGGAGTCAGATGGACGAGACGCATGACAAGCTCCAGAGACAGGAAGTGTGCAACACAACGGTCGCCGTCGCCATGCGCAGCCGACCACCGGGGCAGCAGGTACCTCGGTGGGTAAATCCTGGTTAAGCGGAATAAGTCGCAATGTTAATAGTTATTCAATGGACGTCACATGTCTTACACACCTGACGCCGGAAGCCCGTACCCCGCTGGGCCACGGGGAGGCTGACACGGCCACCTTTCAGGTTCCCCGCGCAACGTTGCCCAGGCAATGTCCTTAATTAATTATTATCAAATCCTGCTCCCACCTCGCTCTGCCACCTCGTCTTGCCGCCAACGAGATTTCATGTCATCCTTACCGGTCATGACCGTTCTGACACCTCTCCCACGATCCGCGTTCACGCTCATCGAATTGCTCGTGGTGGTGGCCATCATCGCCATCCTTGCCGGCATGCTGCTGCCGGCGGTAGGCATGGTGAAGGAACAGGCTCGCAACTCGAATTGCAAAAGTAACTTACGGCAAATTTCTTCGTGTATGTACGCGTATATGGGCGATCATGAGAGCCGCTTTCCCACGGGCTGGACCACAACAACGGGGTATGTGTCCTGGGACGACCTCCTCAGTGACTACGACGGCCGGGAAATGAACGATACCACGAAGAATGCCATAAGGTTGTCCATCCCCGGAACGAATCCTCTTCACCTCAAGAGCTACCGCCTGTACGTCTGCCCGGGGGAAACGGCCAAGTACCCCGGCGATCCCAACGACACCCCGGCGGGTGAGCAAACGCGTTTCCTCCGCACCTATGCCATGAACCGGGGCTGGGATGGATCGACCGGTTCGGGGACCGACAGTCAGGTGCGGGGTATCTATGCCAAGAATACCACGGGGTCCGATTGGGCCGCACAGCTGAGTACCATCCGACGGCCCAGCCAGACCCTCATGCTGGTGGAGATGCGCTACATCTGGAACCGTCTGGGCAGTGAGTTGGGCAATGTGGTCGATAATGCCAACAGCGATGGCTCGGGAAATTCTCCGGGCGGGATGATCGCCCAGGCGCAACTTTCCGGCGGCATCGGCAACCGCACCCCCCTCCATCGCGGCAAATGGAACTACCTGTTTGTTGACGGTCACGTCGAGACGCTGACAGCGGCCCAGACCATTGGTTCCGGCGCAACCCTGAACGGACCGGTTGCCGCCGATAGCTTCTGGGCTCGTTGATCCGGCAACCCAGGAACGCGGATTTGCCCCCGGACCATCCCGGGAGTATCCTGTTGGGATGGGATCCGCCTACGACCGTTCCTTCTATGTCATCACGGCCACCGGTGACCGGGGCCCCTACACCCGCGACGAGGTGCGCGCCCTCCTGCAGCAGGGTGAGATCACCTCCACCTGCCGATTACGCAGCGCTGCCGCCCGGGATTTAGGGACCGTCGGCGAACTGCTGCGACACCCGCCCCGGCGCAGCAGCGAACCGCGGTTGGTGCCGATCCAACAACCCCTCACGATCCGCCTGCTCATCCTCCTGGGACTCACCATCCTGGTGGGTGGGGTGGTCCTGGCGGTTTCGAAAGACGGCCGTGGGGATCCGATCCCCCTGACCCCTCCGGAATCCTCCTTGCCGCCGATAACTGCGCTCCCCCTGCCACCGGACATGACCACCCCGGCGGAACGGCCCGGACCAAAGGTCTCAGAAACCACGACTACGCCGCTCCGACCCATTCCGCTGGTTCCACGACCTGCGTCGATGACCCCCACGCCCTCAACGGGGCTATCCGTACCTTCAAGCGTACGGCACCTGCTGGGATGTGATCCGCAGGAAGGAATGGCGGGGCTCATCAACCGTTGGGACATCCGGGATGATGAGCGCGGGGGAATTTCCCTGCACAAGGAAGACGGGGTCACCTTTGTCCGCCTAGCGTCCCAGGGAGACCACAGCTGCATGCTCCGCAAGGACCTCACCATCGATTCCGACCTGCGCACGGTGTCGGTCCGCGCGCGGGTACGGGCCACCGTCGGTCAGATCGGGCAGGAACCCTGGTTCCTGCCCCGCATCATCCTCCAGTGGGGGCATCGCCGCGAAGACCGGCATGAGACGGCCATCCAATGGCGGAAGACGACACCCTGGCAGGACATCGACCGTTCCATCCGGGTTCCCGAGGGCAGCACGATGCTGCGGGTCTGGGTCGGGACCAACCGATGCACCGGACACCTGGACCTCGCCCACCTGGACATCAGCAGCCCGTGACCGAACGCCGAGGGGGGATCGCCCCCGTCGACGTGTCGGCATGGAAGCACCCCTTGGGCGTCGGAATCCCGAAGGACTCCAGCGAGGTCTCAGGCGGCTGAGCGAAGCAAGGCTTCGACCCGCTCCGGCGTGAGATCGCGCGCCTCACCGAGGAGATCGCCCCGCCGCCGCAGGCGTTCGGCCACCTGGCTGGCGATCCCGGCATCCACGTGGTAGTCCGCCAGGCGCGTCGGCACGCCGACCTCGCGGAAGAACGCCTCGGTCCGGGCGATGGCGGCCTCAATCCGGGCCTCCGGCGTGCCGTCCCGCAGGTCCCACACCCGCTCGGCGTATTGCAGCAATTTGGCGCGCTTGAGCCCCTGTTGGTGCCGCAACAGCGCCGGCAGAACCACGGCCAGGGTTTGGGCGTGGTCCAGGCCGGCCAGGGCGGTGATTTCGTGGCCAATGGCGTGGGTCGCCCAGTCTTGGGCCACGCCGCACCCGATCAGGGTGTTGAGGGCATTGGTGGCCGCCCACATGACGCCCGCCAGGACCGCCGGATCCGAACGGCCGGCCGCCGCAGCCGGTCCCAGCTCCCGCAGCGCCAGGAGGATGGCCTCGGCCTGGCGGTCCTGGACCACCGTGCCCGGGCGGCTCACCAGGTACTGCTCACAGACATGGACAAAGGCGTCGACGATGCCATTGCCGACCTGCCGGGGCACCAGGCTGCGGGTCGTCTCGGGATCCAGGATGGCGAACTTGGGGAACACCAAGGGGCTGCCGAAATAGAGTTTTTCCCCCGTGGAGTGCCGGGAGATCACCGCGTTGCCGTTGGCTTCCGAGCCGGTGGCCGGCAGGGTCAGGACCGCCCCCAGGGGAATGGCGGCGGTCACCGGCGCCTGGCGGCTGATGATGTCCCACGGGTCCCCGACAAACGGAACCGCCGCCGCGATCCACTTGGTCCCATCGAGGACCGAACCGCCACCGACCGCCAGGAGGTAATCGATACGCTCCGCCCGGGCCAGCTCGACGGCCTTGATCAGGGTTTCGTAACTGGGATTGGGTTCGATGCCGCCAAACTCCAGGACGGTCCGGCCGGCGAGGGCGGCCAGGACCTGAGCGTGGACGCCATTACGGTGGATGCTGCCGCCGCCGAAGGTCAGGAGGATCCGGGCGTTGGCCGGAATCTCCTCGGCGATGCGGGCGATCTGCCCGGCCCCGAAATGGATGCGGGTCGGGTTGTGGAAGGTGAACTGCATGGGATCCTCGTGCAATTCACTTATCCGGATTTACGGATACATCAAGGGCTCTCCTGGCCAAGCCGACCCAGGCCCTGGAGCGCTCCCTGCAGGCGGGGCCCGTCGATCCAGTAGTAGACATCCCGGCACATCCGCTCGGAACGGACCAAGCCCACCTGCCGCAGGATGCCGAGGTGGCGACTGACCGTCGACTGGGGCAGGTCGAGGGCCTCGGCCAACTCGCTGACGTTGAGCACCCGTTCGCAATCATCGGTGGCCGGCAGGCGGTCGAGGATCCGCAGACGCACTTCATCCCCGAGGGCCTTGGCCAGCCGGGCCAGGTCCGGGAGTTCGGGTGATTGCGGTACCGCGGGCATGACCTGACGTACGGCTCCGCCGGCCTCACCGCAAGGTGTGAGGGCCAGGGTGGCGGCGCAGCCCCAGGATTTTATTGCCAATGATATTAGTTAATTATCGTTGAATTATGAATATTTTTGAAAAGACCCAGGCCTCCAATCAACCCACTCCCCGTTCCACTCGCCGACCGGCGGCCGTCGCGGCCCTGTTGCTGATCGCCGTGGGCGCTGCCCCGGCGCTGGAACCGGCGCCGCCGTCAGCCCAGGCCCCCTTCCCGGACGGTACCCGGTGGGTGGCCATTGGCGACAGCATCAGCCAGAACGGGGCCTATGCGCATTATGTGAACGTCTTCTATCACACTCGCTACCCCGAGCGCCGCATCGACCTGCAGAATGCCGGCATCAGTGGTGACACGGCGGCCGGCGCCCTGCGCCGCTACGATTGGGACATCCTCCCCCATCGAGCCACGGTCGCGACGGTGATGCTGGGCATGAATGACGTGGGCCGCAACAACTACAGCACGGTCAAGCCCGTGCCGAATGCGGAACAGGCCAAAGTGGCGGCGATGACGGCCTACCAAGACACCCTCAAGCGCCTGATCGAACGTCTGCGGGCGGATGGGACGGCGGTGATTCTGCTCACGCCGTCGATCTACGACCAGACCGGCACCCAGAAGGTGGAATCCCTGGTCGGGGTGAATGACGCCCTCGGCCGGTGCGCCATCTTTGCCCGCCAGGAGGCCGCCGCCCGGGGCCTGGGTCTGGTAGAGGTCCACCAGCCGATGACGGAGCGCAACCGTCTGCTCCAGGCGGCGGATCCCGCGGCCAGCATCGTTGGCGCTGACCGGGTCCACCCGGGTCACCCGGGCCATTTCTTTCTCGCTGTCCAAATCCTCCAGGCCCAGGGTGTCCAGCCGTCGGTGGCCCAGGTGGCGATTGATGGAGCGGACCTGCGGGTCACCCGCTCGGAACATGCCCAGGTCCAGGACCTGCGGCGGACGCCGAACGGCTTGGAATTCACGTATCGGGCCCAATCCCTGCCGTTTCCCATCCCGCGGGAGGTCGCTCCGGCCCTCGCCTGGACCGATTTCTCGGCGGCCCTCAACACCGAACGCCTAGCCATCAGCGGACTGCCAGCAGGTTCCTGGACGCTCCGCATCGACGGCAAAGCCGTCGGATCGTGGGCGGCCGCGACCTGGGCCGAGGGCCTCGACCTGGCCGCCCTGCCCACCACGCCCCAGTTGGTGCAAGCCCAGGACGTCGCGCGCCTCCTCGGTGACCGCCGCGGGCGTATGGCCAGCCTGCGCACGCTGGCCTATGTCGAACATACCACGCCCGGGGCGGTGGTCCCGGCGACCCTGGAGGCCATGGAGCCCCTGATCGCCGCCCGGGTGGCCAAACTCGGCCCGGAACATCATTACACCCGCCAAACCCAGACCTACCGCTCCGCCAAGCCCAACGAAAAAATCCTGCGGCAGGAGGTCGAGAGCCTGCTCCAGGCGGCCCAGGAAGCCGCTAAGCCTCGGCCGCGGACCTTCGTGGTGGAACGGGCCGCGCCCTGAAACGTGCTTGAACCAGGAGGACGTCGTGGGGGTCGTGGAATCGTTCCGCACCGCATGGATTTCCTCCGTCACCGGGCCGGTGCTTGGCCACGATCAGGCCGCGTTTACCCCGTGGTTCCACGACGCCCTCATGTCCTCGAACGGCGACAGGCAGGTTGACATCATAAGGTCCAGAGCGGCGTTCGACCCGGCGAGATCCATCAACGCCATGCGCCGGGTTCCCGTCCTGCTGAGCACCCCACCGGGCGACGCGGCGGGCGCCGATCAGCGCAGGTCCGGCACCGCTGCCATGGCCGCCAGCACCGCCGGGGCTGCCGGTCGGATCAGGAAGGGGCCCTCGCCCTTGGCCCGGCCCTGGGCCAGGCTGGCCACCGGAGTGGTGGTCAGGCGTCCGCCCTGAACCAGGGCGAGGTTGACCAGTTCCAGTTCCCGGCCCCCAGCCTGGACCCGGGCATGATCGGCGGCTCCACACACCGGGCGACCTTGGACCCAGCCGTGAATGAGGACCGGCCCCTGGCATTCCAGGCGGTTGGCGGCCCCGGATTGACGGTCGAAACTGCCCGAAGGGGCTTCCAGCCACAGGGTGCCACCGGCGATCGGATGGCGCATACGGACCGGCGTCATGGCCAGGGCCGACAACTGGCGGCCGGTTTCGGCGAGGTGATCGGTGGTGACCACCGTTGGCGGGGCTTGGCGGGCCAGGGCCGGGGCATCCCACCAGCGCAGGATCACCGGGCCCCGGGCCCCGGGTTCCTCGGTGGATTCCTTCACCCCGCAGCCCGCCAGGGCCAGGATCAGCACTACCAGGGCCGGACGCATGGGGCGGAACCCTACGAAAGCCTGGAAAAACACAGCTGACCGCCGGGTGGGTCAGAAAGGACTTGCATTGGTCATGGGGATATTTAAACCCATGACATAACGAACCCATAGCCTATACGGACTCATCATGTTCGCTGCCGCCCACTCCCTGATCCGCACCATCACCTTTGGCCGGGCCCTGACCGCCCGGGGTTTTTTGGGCCGACTGACCCAGCGGGGCCTGTGCGTGGAGTGCCATCCCGAGCGGCGCTCCGTGGCCCTGACGGCCTATACGGACCGTGGCCCCACGGATGCGGCCCGCCTGGAAGTCCCGGTGGATGACCTCCGCCGCCTGGCCCGGGTCCTCCTCGACTTGGCGGAGATCGCCGATGGTCGGCCCATGCCCCTGGCCATGGCGCCGACCACCGCCCTCGCCGCCTAAGGGCCTCAATCCGGTGGAGCCAGGAGCACCGGTGCTCTCCCCCGGGAGGGCCCGGCAGGCCGGTGTGGTCGGCCCCGCCGCGCGCCCGCGAACGTCATATGGTGCCACCCTCATCATCTATTGCCGCTCCGACGGTCATTGATGGGATGTCGCCCCATGACGTCCCCCAGCAAAGATCTGGCCGATACGGTGCCAACCCACGTTCCTGCCCAGGGTTCCCGGTCCGAAGGTCTGGCGGCGACGTTGCCCCTCAGCACGTCATCACCCGGTCGCGATGCCCAGGATCTGGCGGCCACCGTCCCCATGACCGGCGCGGCGGCGGCCCGGCAGGTCCAGCGCCAGGGAGATGTCCAGGATCAGGAACAAACCCAACTCCAGATTACCACCCCGACCCACGACCCCGACGCCACCGTCGTCAGCGGCCCTGGCCAGGAATCCCGACTCCAGGGCACGGCGGCAGCCACCGGCGCCGGAACCCGAAACGCCACCGGCACCGCCTCAGGGACCCGCAGCACCACCCTGGGCGGCACCCAGATGGGCGGCACCCTGTCGCGCACCGGCACCCGCATGGGCCGGACCCGCTACAATGCCAAATTAGCCGGGAATGACCAGCAACTCGACGAGAAACTGCAGTTGTCCCGCGGCTCGGTGCTGGCCGACATGGGCACCATCCTGACCCAGGCCTCCGGCGGCAGCCAGGTCCCCAAGGGCCTGCAGAAGCTGATCGACGACCAGGGCACCGAGGGTCGCTACCACGTCAACCGGCCCCTGGCGGCGGGCGGCATGGGCGCGGTGCTGCACATCGCCGACAACGACTTCCGCCGGGCGGCGGCGATGAAGGTCATCCACGGCCGCTTCGCCCACGATCCCCAGGCCCTGGAACGCTTCCTGGCCGAGGCCCAGGTCACAGCCCAGCTTGAGCACCCGAACATCGTCCCCATCCACGACATGGGCGTGATGTCGGACGGCACCCTCTACTTCACCATGAAGTTGATCGAGGGCATGTCCCTCGGCGATGCGGTGAAAATGCTGCGGATCCACCGGGGCCTGATCACCGAGGACGATTACCTCAGCGACAAACTCCGTAAGGAAAGCCAGAAAAAGCCCGAGGAACGCAAGGACGAAACGCGGATCCGCGCCGACTTCGTAGATGAGAAAGCCAAGGCGGCGGAACTCGCGGCCCGTTTCACCGTCGACGAGATCGTCCACATCTTCCTCAAGGTGCTGGACGGCTGCAGCTTCGCCCACAGCAAGGGCGTGGTCCACCGCGATATCAAGCCCGACAACATCATGCTCGGTGGCCACGGTGAGGTGCTGGTGGTGGACTGGGGCATCGCCAAGGTCCTGGCCAATGCCGATGCCGCCAGCGACCTGGTGAAGAAGGTCCAAGCGGACATCGTCTCGGTCCGCGATGCCGAGGCCCTGTCGGCGACCATGGCCGGCTCGGCTATGGGCACGATTTTCTACATGCCCCCGGAACAGGCGACCGGCGACCTCGACCAGATCACCGCCCGCAGCGATATCTACGCCCTGGGCGCGACCCTCTACGAACTGCTGTCCCTCGAACGGTGCCTCAAGCCGTCGTCCATCGCTGAGATGATCGTCGCCATTACCTGCGGCGACTTCGTGCCCCTGGATAAAGCCGCCCCGGAATTGCCCAAGGACCTCGTCGCCATCATCCACCGCTCCATGGCCCTGACGCCGGAGAAACGCTACGCCACTTGTGACGCCTTCGCCGAGGACCTCCGCCGCTTCCTGGCCGGTCAGGCGGTGGAAGCCCGCAAGCGCGGGGTGGGCGAATTGCTGGCCGCCTGGGTCAAGCAGCACCAGGTCAAACTCATCACCGGCGCCGTTGGCGTGGTTCTCGTGAGCGGCGCCATCGGCGGCACCATGGCCGCCCTCAAGGCCCAGGACCAGGGTCGCGCCGCCACCCTGGTGGCCCAGGCCCGGGCCACCGTGACCGCCAGCACCAACGATCTGGAAGCCCTGAAAAAGGCCCAAACCGACGTCACCCTGGCCGCCGATCTTGACGCTGCCAGTCCCGGCCTGGGGGAGGTCCAGGCGGCGGTCGGGGCCGCCATCGGCGTGCTGGAAAAGCAGCGCAAAGACGACGACATCCGCACCGCCAACTTGGTAAAAGCCAAGGCCCTGGCCGAAGAAGCCACGGCCCTGGCAAGTGCCGATAAACTCACCGAGGCCGACCAGAAGTTCACCAGCGCCCTGGAAATCGACCCCTCCAACAAAACCTGGGACGCCGCCCGCCAGCGGGTCCGCGATGCCCTGGCGGATACCCGCAAGAAGGCCCAGGTGGCGGAAGCTAACCGCGTCCGGTCCGCCGGTGACGCCCTGGTGGCCAAGGCCCGGTTGTTGAACCAGGTCGATCCCGCCGTGACGGACCTCGTGCAGCAGGCCCTGGAGCAGTTTGCCTTGTCGGAAAAGGATGGCGTGGCCATTCCCGGCACCGGCGAAGCCCGGGTCGCCGCCAAGGAACTCTTGGAAAGCCACCGCGCCGCCGTCCGCACCCGCGAAGCCGCCACCAAGGCCATCGCCGCCAAAAAGGCCGCCACTGAGGCCCTGACCGGCGAACGCTTCGACGAAGCCAAGGCCCAGGTCGCCCTGGCCCTCGATGCGGTGCCCGGCGACGCCGACACCCTCGTTCTGCGCGACCGGGTGCTGCTCGCCACCGAAGCCGCCGCCGCCAAGCGCAAGGCCACCGAAGCCGCCGCCGCCTGCGCTGCCGCCACCGCCAAGGGCCGCGCGGCTCTGGCTGCTGGCGATATCGAAGCCGCCCGCACCGCCGTCGAACAGGCCCTGACCCACGCCCCCGGCGACCGCGACGCCATCACCCTCCAGGTCGAGGTCGCCAAGGCCGTGGCCGACCGCGCCCGGGTCGCCCGCCGGGTCGACGCCGCGAAAAACAGCGATGCGCGCCTGGTGGAAGCCAAAGCCCAGTTGGCAACCATGCTCGGCTTTGCCAAGGTCGCGACCGAAGCCCAGGCCCGGGCCGATGACCTCTCCGTCCGCCTAGCCAGCGAACCGCCCGCCAAGAAGGCCGCCCTATGGGAGGCCCTGCGCCAGGCCCAGACCGCACGCAGCCAGTTGGCCGAGCAATGGGCCCTGTGCGAAGCCTCGGCCGCCAACGCCATCGCCTTCCTCGCCGATTTCCCTGAGGAAACCGCCCGCTTAGCCAACGCCAAGGCCCTCCTGGCGGACCTCTACCACGGCCGCCTGCTGGATGCCCGGGCCAACCACAATCTGCCCGAGATCGCCGCCTTCACCAACCTCCTCAAGCGGGTCGATGACGGCCGCTATGCCAAAGACCTGGCCTTCCAGGTGTCCTTGACGGTCAACGCCCCGGCCGGCACCCGCATCAGCGCCGTGCCCGTGGTCGAGGGCGATGACACCCGCCTGACGGCTCGCGGCCAGGCCGTGGCCATCACCCCCGGCACCGCCGTCGACCTGCCGGGCGGAGCCTGGGAACTACGTTGGAACGGCGCCATCACCACGATCGTCCTCGACGGTCGGGCGGCGACGGTCATCGATCTCCCCGGCGCGGCCCCCAAGGTTCCCGGCCAGGTTCTGCACTGGGTGCCGCCCATCGGCGGCCTCCCGGCCTTCTGGTTGGCCGAGACCGAAGTGACCCTGGCCCAGTACGGGGAGTTCCTCAACGCTCCCGAACAGATCGAACCGATCCGGGCCGCCACCAAGGCCAACCTGGAACGCGGTGATGGCCTGATGACGGTCATCCCGCCCCGGGCACCGCTGACGATGACTGAAGGCCGGCAGACCATCATCCACTACAAAATCGTGACCGTGGGCGGCGACATCGCCCAGGCCCGCCTGAAGATCACCGGGGATGACACCCTGCCCATCACCCACATCAGCCGCGACGACGCCGAAGCCTTCTGCGCCTGGTTGTCCAAGACCACCGGCGTGGCCATTCGGTTGCCCCTGGCCGCTGAACGCACCGCCGCCGCCAGCGGTGGCGACAACCGCCGTCTCTGGCCCTGGGGTGCGCACTTCGACGGCCAGTTCGCCGCCTCTGCAGCCGCCGGTTGGAGGACCATTCCCTCCACCGGAGCCAGCGGCGATGTCGGGCCCTTCGGCCACCGCCACTTAGCCGGCCTGGTCCGCGAATGGCTGGGCGACCGCAACGACGCCACCCATCCCCGGGCGGCCGGCGTCCACGGCGCCCTGATCGGCGGTGGCTCGTGGGGCGATGACAACCCCGTGACCTTCCGCAGCGACTACGCCGAAAGCGTAGACGCGGCCTATGCCGGCCAGCAAATCGGTTTCCGTCTCCTCGTGCCCGTGAAGTGACCTCACCGTGCTCCTCTCCTCTCCCATGACCCGTTCCCCCCTGCTCCTGCTCGTCGCCCTGGGCTTGGCTGCCGAGGAGCCCGCCCGCACGACCACCACCCCGGCGCCCGCCGAGGAGGAGATCGTCCTCACCCCGGTCCGCCGAACCCCGCCCAAGCCCCCAGGAGACAACCTGGTCAACGGCTCGGCGTCCTTCAGTGTCGGCTACGACACCAACATCCTCCAGCAGTCCCCCGACGACCTGGAGGCCACCGATGCCAAGGGCGTGGCCACCTCCCTCGACGTCCAACTGGGCGTCCGGGTGCTGTCGGGCGATCTGGGTCGGGTGTCCATTGGCGGCAGTGCCGGGTACGACAGCTACGCGGCGGAGCCCTCGGCCAACCTCCTGCGCTACGGCGGCAACATCGCCACCGCCTTCAAGGCCGGCCCCGTGGACCCAGGGGCCGTCCTCAGTTTCAGCCGCTACATCCTGGAAACCGATGCGGTGGCCAACGCCACCTCCTTCAATCCCTACGCCGCCATCGTCGGCCGGCGTCAGGTCGGGATCATCGGCCTTTCGACCCAGTACCTCGACTACCTCCAGAACCCTGATTCCAGCGGCACCATTTACGATGTCTCCTACCGCCACTGGCTGCTGTGGGAGGAAAACGTGATTTCCCGTCGCCTGGAGATTTCCCTGCGGGCCGCAGCTTTCCGCAGCGTGGAGCAGGCCAACGACTACACCTCGTTCACCCCCGGCCTGGGGCTCCTGTGGCGCTTCGGCGATGACCCGACCTGGGGCACCATCGACACCGCCCTGCGCGCCACTTGGGAACAGCGGGATTTCCGCGACCTGGACACCGAGGGCGAGGAGCAGCGAATGCTGGGGGTCCGGGCCAGCGCCGATGCCTGGATAACCGGCTGGATGACCGCGGGCCCATTCATCGCCGCCACCCGCCGGACCTCGACCCAGGACTATGCCGAATTCGAACGGGTCCAAGTCGGCCTCAAAACGTCTGCCACCTGGTGATCGGAACCCCCATGCGCCTTCCCGCCCTCCTGCTGCTTTCCTCCGTCCTTGCCGCCGCCGACCTTGCCGTGTGGCAGGCCGGCCCGGCGACCATCGGCGGCACCCCCGCCGAAAAAGGCGCCATCATCGCCGACCGGGTGGTCGTCGCCACCGGCCCTAAGGCCGGCCGCCTGACCCTGAGCGCCGCTCCCGCCACGAGCCTGACCCTGGCCCCGGAGTCCAGCCTCTCCCTGGAGGAGCACGACGGAAAATTGCTCGTGTCCTTGCTCTCGGGCACGGTGCAGGCCGACGTGAAGGACAAGGGCCCCTACGCCACCGTTCACGTCACCGGCGCGGTCTTCGATGTCGGCGTCACCGGCACCCTCTTCCTGGTCGAACGGGTCAAAGGCGACACCGACTACATCGCCCTGATCGAGGGCCGCGTGAAAGTGAGCCTGCGCGAGGAAGTCGCCAAGGCCCTGGGCCGCGAGGTTGCCCCGGTGGAACTGAGCGGGCGTCAGGGTCTGGAGGCGAGCGCCGGCAGCGGCTTCGGCGCCGTCGCCGCCCTCGCTTCCCGCCCCAGCCTGCCGACCGGCGGCGAACCCCGCTCGGTCCGGGCCCAGGGCGTGGAGGGCGGCGGCACTGACTGGACCACGGACACCGCACCCGTCGTCGATACCCCGCCCCCCGTGGTGGATGCCCCCACGCCGGTAGTCGTCCCAAGCGAAGTGATCGCCGCGTCGATCACCGAACAGGTCCGCCAGGCGGTGGTCCAGGATGTGTCGACGTCAGTCAGTGAACAGGTCCAGCAGCAGGTGCAGGAAGCCGTCATCCAAACCGTGGTCGCCCCCGCCATCCTCGGGCGGCCCCCGGGCCCGCCGGCGGAATAAGTCGTCCATCCACCCTTTGCATGGGCAGATACCTCCATGTTGTCATTCCACCGCCAGATCGCTCCCCTCCTCATGGGCATAGCCCTGATCGCCGCCGAAGGTGATCCGGATCCGACCTTCGGCACCGTCCGACCGGATAACAGCCGTACGGGGGCTGCCCGGGTGGATGTGGTGCCCGGGGGTGCTGAAGACGCTCTCTGTGGGGTGATCCAGGGGGACGGAAAAATCATCGTCGGCGGCTGGGCGACCGTGGCCGGGAATACGGATCTGACCCTCTTTCGCCTGGCAACGGATGGCTCCCTCGACACCGGTTTCGGCACCGGCGGCTCGGTGATCCAAACGATTGGCAGCGGTACCGATCAGGCCTTGGCGTTGGCCCTCCAGTCGGACGGAAGAATCGTGGTCGCCGGGGTGGCCAGCAATGGCAGTGACGGTGACCTGGTGGTCCTGCGCTACACCGCCGGCGGCGTGTTAGATACCACCTTCGGCACCAACGGCATCTACCGCCACGCGGACGGCGTTGCCACCAGCAGTGGCAGTTCCGTGCTCGTCCAGGCTGACGGGACCATCCTCATCGGTGGCCAGGTTGGCAGCGATGCGGTGATTCTCCGCCTGACTTCGGGGGGGGCCCTCGATACGACCTTTGGCGTGATGGGCGCGATGCGCTGGGCGGGGGACAATAAACCCTTCACGGACCTGAAGACCGATAGCCAAGGACGAGTCCTGGCCATCTGTTCCATGGATACCCCGCGGCTCGTGCGTCTGACACCGAGCGGCCTCCTCGATAGCACGTTTACCCCGATGCTACCCAACCTGTATAGCTACAATTCTGACCGCGTACTGATTCCCCAGGCCGCTGATGGCTGGCTCATCGGCTCCGCGGTTCTCAATGGCTATTCGACCGCCGTCGTGTCCTCGACGGGGGTGGTGACCCCGAATTTTGGGACCCGCCCTTACTACGTCGCCCAGCCGGACGGAAAACTCTGGGGATCCACCGGCACTCTCTCCTACCGCTCTTTGGCCCAGGGCACCAACGATGAAGCCATGGTCCCGGTGAATAGTGGCGTTGGCTATGCCAATAATCCCGGGATCGGATATTATTCAGACCTCACCGTCTCTGGTCGCGTCTACGCCATCCGGACCCTCCTGGATGCCCCACGCAAACGCATCCTGACCATCGGCCGGGCCAGCGGATACTACCTGGGATCGACCAGCTTCAGTGATTACGCCCAGGCGGTGGGGGCTATCGTCTACGATACGCCCCCGGTGGCGACCATCACCCGGGTGGGCACGGTGGGTCAGGTGGGCAGCAACGCGGTGCTTCGTCAGCAAATCGTCTTCAGTGAAGAGGTGACAGGATTCGATTTGGCGGATCTGAGCGTCGATAACGGTGGCTCCCTGAGTAACCTCCAGGCCTCACCGACGAACAACCGAACCTGGACCGTTGACGTGCAGGTGCCCGCCAATGGGGCGGCCACGACCGTGTCCGTAGCGGCTGGGGCTGCGACCGATTCCCTGGGAAACAGCAACGCGGCCGCGTCCCTGGCCACCACCCTGGCGGCCGGGACCCCGGTGCTGGCCATCTCGCCCAACGGGAGCGTCTCCAACCTGGCGACCTTGACCTTCACCTTCACCTTTAGTGCCGACGTCGTCGGCTTTGTTGCCAGTGACATCACGGTCAGCGGGGGGACCGCGGGAACGTTCAGCGCCGTAGATGCCCGCATTTACACCCTGACGGTGACACCGAATGCCGGGCCATTGACGGTCTCCGTTTCCGTTCCGGCCAACGCCGCCGCCACAGCCGGTGGCATCGCCAGTACCCAGGCCACGGCCTCCGTCACCAGTGACCGGGCTAGTCCGACGGCAACCCTGGCCCTGGTCTCCGGCCAGACCACCAGTGGGGCCAATCCCATCCCGGTCACGATCACCTTCAATGAGGCGGTCACCGGCCTCGCCCTGAGTGATGTGAACGTCACTAACGGCAGCGCCAGCAATCTGGCGGGCTCCGGCGCCACGTATACCATCGACATCACGCCGGCGGCCGACGGGAACATCACCGTCGCCCTGGCCTCCGGGTCGGTGAGCGACCTCGCGGGGAATGCGAGTGGGTCCGGGTCGCTGACGTTCACCAGTGACCGCACGGTGCCCGTGGCCACCGTGACGGCCCTGGCCTCCGGCCAAGTTACCAGCAACGCCCTGGCGGTCTCCTGGGCGTTTGAATCCCTGACGCGGTATCCCCAGGCGGAGGACGTGATCCTGGTGAATGGGACCATTTCCGGCAGTTATTTCTACTCGTCGGGCGGTTACTTTACCATCACGGTCATCGACCGGACCCAGCCCTTCGGTTTCACCATTCCGGCGAGCAGCATGAAGGATGCGGCCGGCAATATGGCCCAGGCAATCACCCGGACGTGGACCATCCCCACCCCGGCCCAAGCCCGCGCCAAGGAGGGCGTGCCGGATCCGACCTTTGGTGCCCTGATGCCCAACGGCCTGCGTACAGGTGGAGTGGGGGTTCGTGTCCCCGCCGATGACCAATCCGCGACCGGTGCCGCCGTGCAAACGGATGGCGCGGTGGTCATGGTCGGCTACGCACAAATTACCGGGAACTACGACCTCGTCGTGACGCGCGTCACCGTCGATGGCGAACTCGACACGACCTTCGGCAGCCTGGGATTGATCATTCAGCCCATCGGAAGCGGCTTGGACAAGGCCTATGACGTCGCCCTGCAGGCAGACGGCAAAATCGTGGTCGTGGGGGTGGCCTCCAACCAGTCCAACGAGACGAACGCGGATGGGGTGGTGCTCCGCTACACCACGTCCGGTCAGTTGGATACCACCTTTGGAACCGGCGGAATCTACCGTTGGTCCAATGGTGCGGCTCGAACCCTGGTGATCCAGCCATCGGGACGGATCGTCGTTGCCGGCCGGCAGGCGAACCGGGCGGTGCTGTTGGGGATTTCCTCCCTGGGGGTGACGGATTCCACGTTTGGCGTGGCCGGGACGGTGATCGGTGCGGAAAATCAGCAGTTCGTCACCCTCGCCGGAGATGACCTAGGCCGCTTGGTGGCCACGGATAACGTCTACCGACGGGGTGTTCTACGGTGTGATGTTAACGGTCAGGTCGACGCCGGGTTCGCTCCGATCATGGATGCCTCCAACTACAACGGGGCGACGACCCTGGTGCCTCGGGACGGTGGAGGCTGGCTGTTTTCATCTTACTATCCCTCAGGCACCAGTGCGGGTCCATCCCCCGAGGTCAATGTCCAGGGGGACGTCCTGAACACCTCGATTGGTTCCCGACCCTATGCCGTGGCCCAGCCTGATGGGCGTTTGTGGGGTGGTTGGGATGGATCTCTGTTCCTGTCACGACTGGATGGTGCCCTGGATGACAGCGTGTCGGACGGGTCTACGAACGGGCAGGTTTCAACCCCCCTGGTAGGTTGGTCCGGTACCTCCGTACCCCAGGCCAATATCTCCTCACGCCGTCTGGTCATGGATGTACCCCGCGGACGCCTTTTAACCATCGGTTTTGCAAGCTATTACTCCGTCGGTGGCGTCTATCACAACGGGTATGCCATGGCCGTGGGGGCCACGGTCATTGATGCGGCACCGACGGTCAGCATGACGTCGATGGGTTCCGTGGGCACGAGTGGCAGCAATGCCCTGCAGCGGTTTCGCATTGTTTTCAGCGAACCGGTAACGGGTTTCGATCTGACCGATCTGACCATCGATAACGGCGGGACCCTCAACAACCTGCAACCCCTCGGGAGCCGGAGTTACACCGTCGATGCGGCCGTGCCCATGAACGGGGCGGTGACGACCCTCACCTTGGCCTCGTCGGCGGTGACGGATTCCACGGGAAATACCAATGCGTCCGCAACGGTCACCACCTCGGTTACCGGGGGGACCCCGGTGCTGGCCATCACCCCCAATGGCCTGACGACCGGGGCCGGTAGCATTACCGCGACCTTCACCTTCAGCGTGCCCGTGACGGGCTTCGATGTTGCCGACATCACGGTGGTCGGGGCAACCAAGGGCAGCCTGACGGCGGTCGACGCCCAGACGTCGACCCTCAGCCTTTTCCCCACGGGTGGCACCATCACGGTCACGGTTCCGTCGGGGGCAGCCCAGGCCTCGGGCATCCTCAGCACGGCAGCGACCGCCACCATCATCAGCGACCGGGCCCCACCGACCCTTGACATCAGCTTGGTTCGCGGTGGTACGGCTGCGGCCGGAAGCCCGGTGCCCGTGCGGCTTTCCTTCAATGAGCCGGTGACGGGATTCTCCCTGGCCTCCGTGACCGTCACCAATGGTACGGCGTCCAACCTCCAGGGATCCGGCGCCTCCTACACCATAGATGTCGCGCCCCTGCTGGCGGGGACCGTGGCGGTGACCGTGGCTGCCGGGGCCGCCGTCGATGGGGCCGGGAATGTCAGCGGGGGTGGCACGTTCTCGTTCGCCAGCGATCCGGCGGGACCGGTGGTGACGGTGACCAGTGCGGCTTCGGGGGCGGTGCCCTCGCCCCAGGTGCCGGTATACATGAGTTATGGGGAGAATTTGGTGGAATATCCTCGGTCCGCTGACGTGGTGCTGGTCAACGCCACCCTGGTCGGATCCACCTCATTTGGCCAGACGCAATGCTCGTTTTCCGTTCAGGCCATCGACCCTGCCCAAGCCTTTGGCTTCAGCATTCCCGCTAGCCGTTTCCGTGATGCGGCGGGAAACCGCGCCACCACCAGTGTCGCCCGTACCTGGACGGTGCTGACCCAACCGACCCTGACCGTGGGCGCGAGCGGTCTGTTGTTGGCCCAGGAGAAGGACTTCATCCTGCGCCTGGCCTTCGACCGTGGGGTCAGTGGACTTGAGGTGACGGATCTGGTGGCTCCCGGGGTGACCCTGGGCACACCTACGGGTGGACCGGAGATCTGGAATATCCCGGCCTCGGTGACCGCGGATGGGACCTTCACCATCAGCCTGCCTTCCGCCGTGGTCACACCGACCAACCGGGATGGGTCGTGGACCGTGACCGTGGCCACCCAGACCCCGGTCGTCCAACTCCCCGGAGTCCCGGCTTCGGGCGCCTACGTACCGGGACCGGTGACGGTGAACTGGCAGGTCATCGCTACCGGCGGCTCCCTCGCGGAATCGGCCCTGATCCTGACCAATGCCAGCAGCAGCGCATTCTCCTCCAGCGGGCGAAACGGCACGGTAAGAATCGCCCCGGCCGATCCGTCCTTGCCCTTCGGCGTGACCATTCCGGCGGGAATTTGGACGGGCGCCAGTGGCCTCACGAATGCCGCCGTGACCCGGCAATGGACTTTGGATGCGATTCCCGCCCAGGTGCTTTTCACGCCCGTCGGTGGTGCCGTCGTGCCCATGGCGGCGACCATCACCTTTACCCTCACCCCGACGGAACCCCTGTTTGTCGGTCTGGTGCCGCTGCTGGTCGACCAGTTGGGCCTATCGTGCGCTGGTGGCACCGTGACCTCAACCACCCTCGAAGCGGGGAGCGCCCTGACGGTAGTGGTGACCCGGGAGCCCGGCCGCAGCGCCGTCACCCTGGGGGTGACCGGTATGAGTCGCCTGGGGGGTGCCGTGGTCGATCGTGCCGGGACGGCCCTGGTCCCCGGCAGCGCCCGGGTGATCCTAGATGATGGCCAAGCACCTGTGCTGGTGAGCCAGGATCCACCAACGTCCCTGGCCTCATCGGAACTAATGCCGGTGTCCTTCCGTTTCAGTGAAGACCTGGAAGACGGCCCGGCGGTCACCGACTCCCTTGAGGATCTGGTGACGGTAACGGGCGCGAGTTTGGCGTCGGCCCGGTGGTCGGGCCCGGATCTGCGCTTGCAGCTGGCCGCCCGCACGGCGGCCACCATCACCGTGACGGTGGCCGCCGGTGCCGGTCAGGATCTCACGGGGTTACCCACTCCCGCAGTCAGTGGGACCTGGAGCATCGACAGTGTTCCGCCAACCATCACCGGCACGTTGGTCGGGTCGGGCCAGCAGTTCACCCTGACCATCCAGGCCTCGGAACCCCTGGCGGTCGATGCGGACGCCACGCCCTGGACCTACCTGGACATCCAAGGCGGTTTGCTGGGGGTCATCACCACGGTGGATGCCCAGACCTGGACGGCCCCGGTGTGGGCCATGCCTAATGCTGGGACCCTGGCAGTGGTCGTGCGTTACGCCATGATTACCGATCTTTCGGGCAACGACGTGGAACTTGAAAATCTGGCCCTCGCCGAGGCCACCGTCACAACCACGCCGGACGGTGGTACCGGCCTCGGCAGTACCACCTCAGGTCCTGCGGTTGCGGCGGGCACTCCGGTTCCGGCCCTCATTCCCTACCAGGGACGCTTGACCATCGATGGCGTGGCCGCGAATGGCAGCGTGAACTTGAAGTTTGCCCTGGTCGATAGCGCCGGCGTGCAGCGGTGGTCCAACGATGGCACGGCTTCGGGGGAACCCGCCGTCGGCGTCACGGCAGTGGCGACGGATGGCCTGGTGGCCACCTACCTGGGCGACACCACGGCGGGCCAGGTGGCCATCGCCCCCGGGGTCTTCCGGGCACCGGATCTGCGCCTACGGGTGTGGGTGGGCCAGGCTGGGGGCTTCACCCAGGTAAGTCCGGACCTGCGGTTGGGGGCCAGTGGCTATGCGTTGATGTCCGCCCTGGCCGGTCCCGACGCGGTGGATTCGGCCGCCATCCACGATGGTGCCATCACGACCCAGGATGCGGCTCCGGTCACCGCGCCATGATCCAGCGCCTGATCCTCATGATGGCGTTGGTCCTGTCGGCCCTGCCGTCGGCAGAGATCGTCCTGGAGGGCGCATGCCTCCCCATCCAACGGTCTGCGGCTGGGGGCGTCGCCCTCCTGAGCACCGTGACCCCGGCGGCTGGTGTACAGGTCTCGGGTGGGGTACGGCTTCAGGCCTATGCCCCACCGGCTCCGCGCTCCGTCGACACGGATCCGCCGCGTCTGACCCTGGTGCTGTCGGCCACGCGGTTGCAGGTGGGCGAATCCCTGACCGTCACGGTCTCCTCCTCGGAAGTTCTGGCGGATTGGGATTCCTCGTGGTTGGCGTCGGCCCTGCCTGCGGACGCTTTTGAGCCGGAGGCATCCACGTCGGGTACCTCCCAACCAGGGGTGGTGTTGACCGCCTCCTACAAGGCCCTGCGAACGGGAACTTTTCCGGTGGCGATTCCCGCCGGGGCCGGAGTCGACGCCGGGGCCAACCCCAGTCCGGCCGTGGCCAGCGTCACCGTGACCGTGATTCCCTCGTCCCAGCCCGAGCCCATGACCCTGGTGGCGCCAGCGTCGGCGGTGGTCGGGCAACCCTTGGTGGTCCTCGCCATCGATGGCTATGGAACCACCACCCTGACCGCCGATGGTCGGGCGATTGCTGCGGTCCGCATGACTCCGGCGGATCGCGACCTCGACGGAGATGGGGACTATGACCCGTCGACCGCCTTCCTGGTCACGCCCTCCTCGGCCGGGACCCTGACCTTGGCCGCCGTGTCCGGGATTTCTGGGGCCACCCGCACACTGACCGTGACGGCCCCGGTGGCGGCTCCGGTCGATCTGGCCGTCGGCAATGCTGCCGCAGTCCCCGTATCCCGGGGCCGGGAAACCCGGTTTTTCTCGGTCTGCATGGGCTCCCGCGAGGCCGTGGCTCGCCTGTTAGGACGCTTGGCGGCGGTCGACGACGACCGCCGCCTGCGGATCTTCGCCTGGGATGCCGTGGCCCAAGCCATGCGGGATCTGCCCGACGGTGCACCGGTCTCCCCAGGGGATGGCCTGTTCATCGCCACCCGCGATGACCTTGATCTGAATTTTGATGGTGGCGCCCTGCCCGAGGCGGAGGCCACCATGACCCTCTTACCGGGGTGGAATTTCGTTGGCCTGCCGGCGATGACCGACGCCACGGGGACGGTCATCGGATCCATCGACCTCGAAGACCTTTCCCTCCAGGACGCCTTTGGCCATGCCGTGGCGGGGGATGCCCGACGGGCGGTAATCGGTGACGTCGTGTACCTGTGGAACGGAGCGGCCTATGAGCGAGTCACCACCCTAACCCTGGGTCGCGGGTACTGGATTGCCAATCGGGATGCGGACGGCGGCAGTTATGCCCTGCGCCGCACCCCGGGATCCGCAGGCCGTCAACGGCACATCGTGGCCCGGAACCTGCCGCCACTCCCCGTGCCGGCCTCGTCGTCGGGGACCGATTCGGTCAGTTCGGGTTCCGGCTGTGGTGCCGGCCTTGGTTTGGCGGCACTGTTCGGGCTCCTGGTCCTGGCGAGGCGGCAGCGTCGATGAGGGCCTTCCTGCAGCTCGTCGTGGTGGCTAGCGCTGCCCTGGGAGCCGCCGAAGGCCCGCCCCCGGTCCCGGATCCCATTGGCCTGGGGGAACGTCTGGCCCTCATCGACCACCTGCGGGAGGAGTATCGCCTGACGCCCGAGCCCGGTTGGTCCCTGGAGGATCTGCGCGCCGCCCACCTACGGGCCTGGCGGGCCGCCAAGGGCCTCGACGTCGAGGAGGCCCGGGCCACGGAAGCCGCCGTGCAGACCCGTGAGGAAACCGATCGCCTGCGTCGGCGCCTGGCGGACCGTTTCCACCAGGAAGCGGATCCTGGGCTCGACCTCGCCAGCTTGAAGGCCCTCCTGGCCCGGCTGGAAGCCGAGAAGGCAGCCAAAGATACCGCCCATATCGAAGCGCGCCTGCGGGCCCCGGATCCTGAACCCTCCGAACGCCGACTGGCCCGAGCGCCGACGCCTCCCCCCGCCCAGGAAGCTGCGCCGGAAGCCCCAGCCCTCCGGCCCTCGGCCACTCTGCGGGTCCAGAGCCTGGACTTCCGCGCCCCGGGCGTCCGCCACTGTCGGTACTTCGTGGGCCCGCGGCCCCTGCTCGGGATCCAATTTGGCGAGGAACGCGGCCGCGAGTTCCAGGGCGTCTTCGAATACCTCGCCACCACCCTGGCCTCCAGCACCAACGGCCCCCGGTCGGCGATCATCCTCCTTGGCCATGGCAGCGGAGCCTCTATCGCCGGGGAGGCCATCGACGCCCACCTCCGCCGGTGGAAGGAATTTTACGAAACCCTGGGCGGTACCCGGCCCGCGGCCCCGGTGGAGTGCCTGGTGATTGCCTCCTGCTCCCGGGGTAGCCCGGTGCAGATGGGCGAAATCCGTGATGGCCTCGGCTATTACCCGACCTGGCGGGTGGCCACCGCCGATCGCACCTACGCCAACGCCCTGACGGTGATTGCCGCTTTTGCGGGTGCCGTCGGCAATGCCGACGACCCGCCCTTCCGGGGGATTTATCGCTGGGGCAAGGGCGAGGCCTCGCCCGCCAGCATCGCCGAGGTCGGCCGCGACGGAGCCCGGGGCAACCTGCGGTATTACGATATTGCCTACGACCAGGGCCGGATCAGCGCCGCCGAGCGGTGAGGTCCTAGTGGCGGACCAGGTAGGGGTCCGCGAGGGTCACGTGGTCGCCGATGTCGTATCGCTCCCCCAGGCCCACCGTCAGGGTCAGGGTCTGGACGCCCGTCAGGTCGAGGTCGAGGGCCCGGGGGGCATCGCCCCCACGCAGGCGGGGCTCCTGCCACCGCACCTGACCGTCCGCCACCAGGGCCACCGTCGCATCACCTTCCGGGGCCACTAAATCGGCAATCCCGATCAGGCTCCGCAGGCGGACGTAGGCCCCGCCAAGGTTCCAGCGGATAGTCGCCGCGCTGTGCACACTGACGCCGGTCGCATAACGCTGCCCGCCGAGCCGCAGGGGCCCGCCATCCAGGTCCGTATCCCGCTTCCAGGGCCAGACGATGCCGAAGGCACCCTCGTCGCGCACCTCCTGGGGGGCCAGGGCCGACAGCCATTGGCGACGGGGCCCATCCACCACCAGCGTCCCGGTCGTCAGGGTCACCACCGAACCCCCCAGGGCCAGGGCGAGGCCCGCCGGAGTCGCCTGCAGGCGGACCGGGGGGCGGTCCTCGGCCAGGGTCACCAGCAGGGCCGGAAGCCGGGGGGGCACGTCGGCCACCCGGATGGACGCCACCGGGATGTCGGCCACGGGCACGGCAATGGGATCGGGGTCCAGGCTGGTACGGATCGTCAACATCCCATCCGGGGACAGGCCCGTGATCTGGCCCTCCACCGGGCCACCGCCCAAAACAACCCGGTCTTGGGAGGCCGATGGTGGGTCCACGGGGCCCCAGCCGCGCACCTGGCCCAGGGGAACGCTTACAATCCCCAGGGGGCCCTCGATGCGTAACACATCTTTTTCACGGGCTCCCAGCCGGGTGGCGGGAATCCAGGAACCGTCGGCCAGCCACACGCCCAGACCGGCCTTGGGGGGATCCAGGGGGCCCAACACGATGCGGTCGAGGTCGGCCAAGGGCAGGCTCGCCAGAACCGCCGGATCCGTCAGGGTTTGGTCCCGCTGGGTGCCATCCAACAGGGTCACGGTCGCCGCCGGTAGGGCGGCACCCACCAGCAGCAGGGCGGCCACACCGCGCATGGTCAGACCAGGGCCGCCACCGCGTCGGCGCGGGTTTTATAAATCGGGAACACCTTATCGAAACGGGTCAGGGCGAAAATTTCTTCGAGGGCCGGCGATTCGATGCCCGTCAGGGCCAAACGCCCCCCCGCCTGCTGGGCCAGGCGCAGCTTCTGGACCAGGGGCCCCAGGCATGACGAGTCGAGGGTCGGAACCCCCGTGAGGTCAATGACCAAGCGCAGGGAACCGGCGGTCGCATCAAGAAAGGTGGTGGCGAAATAGTGCCGAACCAGGTCCAGATCCACCGGACCCTGGTCGTGGTGGCGAAACGACAGCACCTGAACGCCGCCTTCATCTGTGATCGTCGGCTGGTAGAGCTGCATGGTGGCCGATGGTCCGTTGGCAGAGCCCAAGGCAACGGCCTTTCCCTGTCGCCAAAACCCCCACCATGGCATCATGGCAAAAACGGTCGACGCGAACCTGCTCAATCCCTTCCTGACGGCAACGCTGGAATGCATGCAGATCATGGCCGGGCTCCTCCCCGAGCGGAAACGGTTGTTCATTAAGACCACCACCCAGATGCACGGGGACGTGGCGGGAGTCATCGGCATGACCAACGGCCTGGTTGGCAGCTGCGTGGTCAGCTTCCCCGAGCCCCTGGCCCGGCGGATCATCGCCAAACTGATGATGGAGGACGATCCCGCCAAGTTGACCAAGGAGATGGTCCTCGATGGGGTCGGTGAAATCGCCAACATGGTCGGCGGTGGGGCCAAACGGAAACTGGCCTCCGGCAACTGCCGCTTCGACATCAGCACGCCAACCGTCCTCTACGGCAAACCGATCCAGCTCTACAACCCCCCCGACACCATCTCCATCGCCGCCGAGTTCACCGTCCACCCCGACTGGCCGGAAACCTTCCTCTTTGAATTGGCGACGAAGCTGGTGGAAAAGAAGGCCTGATGCACGCCCTCTACCTGCACGGTTTCGGTTCCGGCCCCAAGACCGCCAAGGGCTTAGCCCTCGGCCAACGCCTCGCCCCGCGTCTGACCACCTACGGCATCCCCGATCTTGAGGGCGGCGATTTCCCCGGCCTGACCATGGACCGGATCCTCGACCGCACGGAAGCCGCCCTGCGGGCTTTACCGGATGACGGCCGCCCCTGCCTCCTGATGGGCTCGTCCCTCGGTGGCTACACCGCCGCGCTCCTGGCGGCCCAGGGCCGGGCCCATCGCGTGGGCGCGCTGCTGCTGATCGCCCCCGCCTTCGGTTTCACCACCCGCTGGGCCACCCGCCTCGGCACCGAGGGCGTAGCCCGCTGGCGGCGGGACGGGGCCCTGCCCTTCTACCACTACGCCCACGAGCGCGAATTGCCCCTCGGCGTGGCCTTCCTCGATTCCTGCGAACGCCTCCCCGAATTTCCCGGCCCCGCCGGGGTGCCGGTGGCGGTCATCCACGGTCGTCAGGATGAGACGGTGGACCACCGCGTCAGCGTCCACTACGCCGCCAGCCACGAGCAGGTGGAGTTGCATCTCCTCCAGGGCGACCACCGCCTGGGGGAACCCCGCCACGAAGCCCTGATCGGTTGGGCTGCCGAGGACCTCCTCGACCGCCTGGGATGAGCGCCGGCCGTTTCGCCCCCTCGACCACCGGCCCGGCCCACCCGGGGACCCTCCTGGCGGCCCTGCTGTGCTGGCTTGATGCCCGTTCCCGGGGCCTGCGGGTGATCCTCCGGCTGGAAGACCTCGACCCCGAACGTTGCCGCCCCGAGCACGCCGAGGCGATGGTCCGCGACCTCGCCTGGCTCGGCCTCGACTGGGACGCCATTGAAACCCAGTCAGACCACCACGAACGCCACACCGCCGCCCTCGACGCCCTGGCCGCCGCCGGCCGCCTCTACCCCTGCACCGCCAGCCGGAAAGAGCTGGCGGGCGGCCGCCGGGCCCCGGACGGCGGCTGGGCCTACGACAACCGGGGCCGGGGCACCCCGCTTCCCCCGGGCGGTTGGCGCGCCTGTCCCCTGCCTCTACGGGTCCGGCTTGATGACGGCGTTGAATATCCCATTGATGAAGGTGGCCTCGACCTGGCGGGAAATCCCGCCGAAGCCTTTGGCGACCCGGTGGTCCGCCGCCGCGACGGGGCCGTGGCCTATCACTTGGCGTGTGTCGTCGACGATGCCGCCAGCGGCGTGACCCGCGTGGTCCGTGGCCGGGACATCGCCCCCAGCACGATGATCCAAACCGGTCTCCAACGGCTCCTGGGCCTGCCCGCACCGGTCTACCGCCACCACCTGCTGCTGCTCGATGGCGAGCGTAAACACAGTAAATTGCACGGCGCGGTCAGCGCGGCCCTCCTTCGCCATCACTACGCAGCCGAGGCGCTGTGCGGCATCCTGGCCCAGGCATCGGGCCTACGACCGACCCACGCACCCTGTCGCCCGGCGGACCTCCTCCCCGGATTCCACGGCCCCACCGGCCCGGACGTCGTGATGACCTGGGATGGCCATAAACTGAGCCCTCAGGAGTGACTTTTTTTGTCACATCGTGCCGATTTTTGGCGTTTCAATCGCATCGTTCTGGTTAAACATTACAATTCCGACCCAACGAAGCGCCTCTCAGGATCCCCCCTACGGGAAAATCCCCCCTTTCGCCGTTGGCATTCCTACGACATAGTAACCCACAACACCGTACGCTTCCCAACTGAAGCAGGAGTCTCCTTATGCGCCAGGGCTTTACCCTTATCGAACTGATGATCGTTATTGCGATCATTGCCATTATCGCGGCGATTGCGATTCCCAACCTGCTGGAGAGCCGGGTGACGGCGAATGAGTCCGCAGCTGCGGCCTCCCTTAAGAGCGGTATCCATCCCGGGCAGGCTCAGTTCCAGTCTGGTACCTACTCCGATTTTGACGGCGATGGCCGCGGTGAATATGCCGCTGACCACCGATGGATGGCGGGCGGTGCCAATATCAATGGGGCAACGATTGGCACAAATACGTCACCCCGCACGCTGAGTCTTTTGGCCCCAAATTTCCAGGTGGCTGACGATACCGGGATTGGTGCATACAAGTATGTTGTTCACATAAATGGCACGGATGCAGGTGCCGCCAATGCACATGCGGCCTACGTTGCTCTCGCCGACTTGGCCGAAGAAGAGTCCTTCTTCGTTGTTTACGCGATTCCGAACAATGCCGGGACTGATGGCCGCCGTGCATTTTCAATTACTGTGAGTGGAAATGTGATCGGAACCAGACAGACCGTCACGGACGCCCTGCTGATTACCGCCACCATTGCCCCTGCTGCTGGTGCTTTTATGTACTCAACCAACCCGGTTACAACTAGCGGCACTATTAACGCTGCAAACGCGGCTCCGTACACAAAGTAAGGTTACAGAGGAAGGGACATAAAGGGGACGGCCACCTTATGTCCTCGCTTGAATCCGCCTTCTCCTGACACCTAGTTTCGAGCAAGAAAAAGCAGATCACCCC